>NZ_JAWRWZ010000003.1:0-363299 GCF_046535285.1 Chryseobacterium sp. SIMBA_028
CGCTTTATAATGAAGCACTCTTCTCTGTCAGTGGCGCTCCATATTTGCGAGTGCAAAAGTAAAACTTTATTTTGTAATGACCAAATGTTTTGAAAATAAATTTAAGGTTTTTTAAGTAACCCTAAACCCTATCCAAAACCTCAATCTCACTACTCCTGCGCTCCCGTTTTATCGGGACTGCAAAGATACAAACTCTTTTTTAACTCGCAACCCTTATTTTATAAAAGTTGAAAGTTTTTTTTGATTGCCTCCCTTGTAGTTCATAATGTCTCTGCCCATCCAAGGGCTCTTCTGCGCTTACTGATCCACTCTCGTTTTCAGTGGGGCAAAGATAGAAACTTATCGCATACCCCGCAAGTTTATTTAACATAAAGTTCATCCCGGGTTCATATATTGACCTAAGGAACTGGAATGCAGGGACTAAAATTTTAAACAAATGTTTGGCATCCCGGGACAAGGGAGGCAGGGATTGCAGAATGAAGGGAAAAAGGGGGCATCGGGGTGCCTGCAGTCATTATATATAGGATGGGCAATGGAGGATGTACATATAGGATATAAGGATGACGTTTTTAGGGAACGGATACTTTCTATAGGTTTTGGCCAAGGCCGAATTCGATGGGGATTTATTAAGATGGGCTAAAGCCCATCACTAATGAATATAAGCAGGAAGGATATCTATTTTTGTGGATGGCCTCCTCCCTAGCCCTGATAGGAACGGTTACCCCGCAGCGGGGGTGGAAAAGCTGGTGGACCGGGAATGGGAAGGTCTGGAGCGAGGAGTATGAGTGAATAGCAGGAAAAAGCTCCTTATAGATAAGAATACCTGAGAAAAACTTAAGTACAGGCAACTGGAGCTATTGTATGATATATAGGTATAGGCTCATACTTTCGATGGTGAATAAAAAATTCCGTAAGAATCCTAAATATAGGATTCTTACGGAATCATGATAAAACCAAAGTTTATATTTTTAGCTCAGAACATAAGATGTTCCGTCTCTTCCGTCTTTTAATTCAATACCCTCAGCTAGCAGTTTGCCTCTGATCTGGTCTGAAAGGTCGAAGTTCTTGGATTTTCTTGCCTGATTTCTCAATTCGATCAAAACTTTCAATGTCTGATCTAGCTTCTCATTGTTATTTTCTTCTACATTCTGTAAACCTAGCACATCAAATATAAAGGCGTTCAGGGTTGATTTCAAATCTTCAAGATCTTCTGTTGAGATGGTCTCCTTATCATCGTTTAAAGCGAAGATGTATTTCACGGCTTCAAATAGGTGAGCAATTAGGATTGGAGAATTGAAATCGTCCGTTAAAGCTTCATAAGATTTATTCTTCCAGTCTGCAAGGCTGAAACCAGAGGGCTTCTGATCATTAGGAGTAATTGTATTCAATACTTTTACGGCTTCCATTAATCTGATAAATCCTTTCTCACTGGCAATCATGGCATCGTTGGAAATATCCAAAACGCTTCTGTAATGCGCCTGTAAGAAACAAAAACGTACGATTGACGGGTGGAAAGGTTTTTCAAAGAAGTCATTGTCTCCTGTAACCAACTGCATGGGAAGAATATAATTTCCTGTAGACTTACTCATACGCTGAGAATTCATTGTCAGCATATTGGCATGCATCCAGTAGTTTACCGGAGCTGCATCATTGCAAGCTTTTCCTTGTGCAATCTCACATTCATGGTGTGGGAATTTCAAATCCATTCCCCCTCCGTGAATATCAAAAGTTTCACCTAAATATTTAGTACTCATCGCAGTACACTCAAGATGCCATCCCGGGAAACCTTCTCCCCAAGGGGAATTCCATCTCATAATGTGAGCCGGAGATGCTTTTTTCCAAAGGGCAAAGTCCTGAGGGTTTTTCTTTTCTCCCTGTCCGTCAAGGTCACGGGTATTTGCGAAAAGCTCTTCTATATTACGTTTTGAAAGCTCACCATAGTTCAGTCCTCTTTTGTTGTATTCTAATACATCAAAGTATACTGAACCGTTACTTTCATAGGCAAATCCTCTTTCAATTAATTTTTGTGTAAGCTCGATCTGTTCTACGATATGGCCTGTTGCAGTAGGCTCAATATTTGGTGGAAGCAGGTTGAACATATCTAATACTTTATGAAAATCAACAGTATATTTCTGTACGATTTCCATGGGCTCCAACTTTTCAAGTCGGGTTTGTTTTACGAATCTGTCGTTATCAACGTTTCCATCATCAGTAAGATGCCCTGCATCGGTAATATTTCTCACATATCTTACTTTATACCCTAAATGCATTAAGGTACGGTAGATAAAATCGAATGAAAGGAAAGTTCTTACATTTCCCAAGTGCACATTGCTATACACTGTAGGTCCGCAGACATACATTCCAACATTTCCGTCTAAAATAGGTTTGAATATTTCTTTTTCCGCTGTAAGCGAGTTATATATTTTTAATTGCATTTTTTTAAGTTCAAAGATTCAAATAATTAAGTTTTAAAAATTAGTCAAAATAATTTGACTACAACAAATAATTGTTGCAATAAAAATTTTATCTGAAACCTTTTTAAATTGTATCATAATTAAATAGTTTCTAAATGATGCTGCAAATGATCTATATAATCCTTAATGATAAATTCCAGTGTAAAGACCTGAGGTTCTGTTTTGGTCGTATCACAAGTCTTCTGTAAGGCTTCATCAGGAATATTTTCTACTACATGAACAATCTGATAATTCAAAGATTTCCACAGGTTAATCAGCTCTGAAGCCGGAACATTTTGATAGTTCTGAGCTTTTACCCAAGCATTCTGATCATATACAATATTCTCGTTCTCTTTATATTGAGTTACTACAAATCTACGGATATTTGTAAAAGCGCTATCACAAAGATGTCCAATAATTTCTTTTTTAGACCATTTCTCTGGTGTAGCCTTGTATGCCCACTCTTCTTCAGAAATCATTTGCAATCTCTGAAATTCAGCATCTACAATATTCTTAAGGACCTGATAGTTCATTATTAATAATCTAGTTTAGCATGGCTTCCTACATAATGTAAGAATTCTTGTCTTGTAATTGGGTTTGTTCTGAAAATACCACTCAATTCTGCTGTAATGGTAGAACTTGCGGTATCTTTTATTCCTCTACAATTTACGCAAAGGTGTTTTGCATCAATGATACAGGCAACGTCTTTTGTTCCCAATGCTTCTTTCAAAGCATCTACAATCTGCATCGTAAGTCTTTCCTGAACTTGTGGTCTTTTTGCGTAATAATCCACAATTCTATTGATTTTTGAAAGGCCAATCACTTCTCCGTTTGAGATATAGGCAACGTGTGCTCTTCCTATAATTGGTAAAAAGTGGTGTTCACAAAAAGAATATACTGTGATATCTTTTTCCACCAGCATCTGACGGTATTTATATTTATTGGAAAATGTGGAAATTCCCGGTTTATTTTCAGGAAGAAGTCCTCCGAAAATCTCATTCACATACATTTTGGCAACACGCTTCGGAGAGTCCTTTAGAGAGTCATCAGTCATATCTAATCCTAATGTTTCCATTATCTCACCAAAAAGCTCAGTAATTTTTTCTATTTTTTCCTGTGGCGATTTATCAAAAGCATCTTTCCTTATAGGCGTATGTTCTTTTCCAGTGAAAATATCATCGTCGTTATCAGTAAAATCAACCATTTTTATTTAATTTGCAGCAAAAATACGGATAATATTGTTTCATCGATTTCAATTGAATGAAAAACGTTATCTTTTATAACCTACTCTGATTAGAAAACATATGATTATTGTCGAAGAAGTACAAAACCATCACCAAAAAAAGGAATTTCTAGTATTCCCGACACAACTTTATCAACACGACAAAAATTATATACGGCCTTTAGATAACCATATTGAGGAGATTTTCAACCCTGAAAAGAATAAATTCTTCAAGGGTGGAGAATGTAAAAGATTTTTGTTTAAAAAAGATCATAAAACAGTGGGTAAAGTGGCTGTTTTTATCAATAAATGTTATGAACAGGATCAACCAACGGGAGGGTTCGGTTTTTTTGACTGCATCAATGACCAGCCAACTGCTAATTTTATTTTTGATCATTGTAAAAACTGGCTTCAGGAAAGAGGAATGGAAGCTATGGACGGGCCCATTAACTTTGGAGAACGGGATAAATTCTGGGGACTTTTGATTGAAGGTTTTGAAGAACCATTGTTTGGAATGAACTACAATTTCCCTTATTACAAAGAGCTTTTTGAAAACTATGGTTTAAAAGTTTATTTTGAACAGCTTTGCTTTACGAGACCTATTTTTGCTGAAGTTTCAAGGATTTTCACGATCGCTTATGAAAGGAACAAAAGAAATCCTGCTATTTCTGCCCAACCTATGAAAAAGAATAACCTTGAAAAGTTTGCAAGAGACTTCACAGAAGTTTATAATAAGGCATGGGCATCTCATGGAGAGGGAAAGCAACTGGAAGAAGCTAAGGTACTGAAAATGTTCAATACGATGAAGCCTATCATTAATGAGCATATCTCCTGGTTCGTTTATGAAAATGAAACCCCTATTGCCATGTGGATCAATATTCCGGATTTGAATCAATGGTTTAAATACCTCAACGGAAAGTTTGGTTTTTTTGAAAAGCTTAAGCTGCTCTTTTTGAAGCAATTTAAAAAGAATGAAAAAATGGTAGGACTTGTTTTCGGAGTGGTTCCGGAATGGCAAAGAAAAGGAATTGACGGTTACATGATCTGGGAAGGTACACAACACCTAAGAAAACATACAGATTTTAAGATTACAGAACTTCAATGGATTGGTGATTTCAACCCAAAAATGATCAAGATTGCAGAAACCCTTGATACCACCGTAACCAGAAAACTGGCTACTTACCGGTATTTATTTGACAGAAATAAAGTGTTTGAAAGGCATCCTTATCTATAATTAAACAATTCCTTGTTCTGGATTTCTCATTCTTTCACTAATGAAAGAACAGAACTTATTTTTTTTTGAAAAACTAAAAAAACCATATAAAATGAAAAAAGTTATTATTAGTATTTTATTAATATCTTTTAGTATTACTTATTCACAAAACTTCACCCCAAGCGGTTATAAATCTAGCTATTCAAGTACCCTTTCGGTAAATAGCCTTGGAGGAGATCATGCTGTATTTGGAGTACAATCTGAAAACTCAGGGAGATCACTAAAATATGATGAGATTATTGGTTCCCCTTATCACAATACCGAATTTCAGTTTGCTAAAATTTCAGACAACTATGAAAAAGCGGCTGTACGATATAATAGTTATCTTGATGAAATTGAGTTTCAGAAAGATGGAAAACCTTTGGTACTTCCCAAAGAGGAAAAGTTTTCCAGAATTGAAATTGCTTCACCTAAAAGCACCATTGTATTATTAGACACCAATGATGAACTAAGCGGTTATTTTTTTGAACTTGTTCATGGAAGCAATACTCTTTATAAAAAAGTAAAGACTAAATTTAACGATGTTGTTCCTGCAGCTAATTCCTACGCATCGGAGAAAGCGGCATTGTTTAGAACCCTGGATCCTGTTTATTATATTAAAACAACAAAAGGATTGATTAGAAAAACTAAAAAGGAGAAAGATATTCTGTTATTCTTTCCTGAAAAAAAAGAAGCTCTGGAAGCATTCTTTACATCAAACTCTATTAAATTAAACAAAGAGGGGGATCTGATTAAATTGGTGAACTTTTTAAATCAATAAAAAATAAAAACCCTGTGAAAATTCACAGGGTTCCCTTCATTTTTGGTACTTTTATTAGAATAGCTCTCCGGCTACTTTTTTAATATTATCACTCTTTCCCATAGAGTAAAAGTGTAGAACAGGCACTCCAAAATCTAGAAGTTCTTTGCACTGGGCAATGGACCACTCTATTCCAATCTGCTTTACCGCTTCATTATTTTTGGCATTTTCCACTTCAGTAATTAATTCTTCAGGAAGATCTATTTTGAATACCTGAGGAAGAATTTTCAAATGCTTTTTGGTGGCAATCGGCTTAATTCCCGGAATGATTGGAACTGTAATTCCCATCTCTCTTGCTTTCTGAACGAATTCAATGTACTTTTTATTGTCAAAAAACATTTGGGTAACGATATAATCCGCTCCTGCATCTACTTTTTGCTTCAGCCATTTTAAATCATAGTTCATGGATGGCGCTTCCATATGCTTCTCCGGATAGCCTGCTACCCCAATGCAGAATTTATTAAGTTCATCACAAACCTGCTCTTCATTGTGGAGATATTTTCCTCTTCCTAAGTTATTAATCTGGTTGACAAGATCCATTGCACTGGCATGACCGCCTTGTGTAGGTTCAAAATACTGATGTCCCTTCATCGCATCACCTCTCAGGGCCATTACATTATCAATCCCAAGGTACATACAGTCTACCAGAAGATATTCGGTTTCTTCTTTGGTAAAGCCTCCACAAAGTAAGTGTGGAACTGTATCTACATTATATTTATGCTGAATGGCAGCACAAATTCCCAGTGTTCCCGGGCGCATTCTTGTGATACGGCGCTCCATCAGGCCATTTCCTTTGTCGAGATAGATATATTCTTCTCTTGAAGTGGTTACATCAATGAATGGAGGCTTGAACTCCATCAATGGATCTATGTTTGTATAAAGATCTTCAATACCTATCCCCTTTTGTGGCGGAACCACTTCTAAGGAAAATAAAGTTTTTCCATTTGCGTTTTTAATGTGCTCTGTTATCTTCATGTGAATTTTAATCTGCTAAATTTGGTGACAACCATTTTCTCGCTTCCTGGATGCTACAACCTCTTCTTTCTGCATAATCCTTTAGCTGGTCTTCTGTAATTTTTCCTAAACCGAAATACTTTGCATGTGGGCTCCCGAAATAATATCCTGAAACAGCCGCGGTCGGGAACATCGCTAAGCTTTCGGTAAGGTATACTCCAATATTTTCCTCTACTTTTAAAAGATCCCAGATCGTTTTCTTCTCTAAGTGGTCTGGGCAGGCGGGATAGCCCGGTGCAGGACGAACTCCCTTATATTTTTCAGCAATTAACTCTTCATTGCTTAAGCTTTCCTGATTAGCATAGCCCCAATATTCTGTTCTTACTTTTTTGTGCAAAAATTCGGCATAGGCTTCTGCAAAACGGTCAGCCAAAGCTTTTACCATAATGGAGTTATAATCATCATTTGCTTTTTCATATTCGGCAGACAGTTCATCTGTTCCAAAACCTGTGGTTACACAAAATGCGCCTACATAATCGGTTTTGCCGGAGCTTTGTGGTGCTATGAAATCGCTTAACGCGAGATAGTCTTTTCCTTTTGATCTTTGAGCCTGCTGTCTTAAGGTTAAAAATTTGGCTTGCTCTTTATTATTTTCATCAAAAATTAAGACATCATCCGTTTCATTGGAATTGGCTTTAAAAATTCCAAAGATTGCTTTTGCGGTTAAGAGTTTTTCATCTAAAATTCTCTTCAAAATAACCTGAGCATCTTTGAAAAGTTCTTTTGCCTGCGCTCCTACTACCTCATCTTCTAAGATATTTGGATATTTCCCGTGGAGATCCCAACTTCTGAAAAACGGTGACCAGTCGATGAAAGGAAGAAGTTCATTCAGGTCCTGGTTCTCCACAACCGTTATCCCCAAGTTATTTGGAGTGAAAATTTCTTCATTTTCCCAATCAATTTTAAAGTGGTTTTCTCTTGCTTCCTGAATGGAAACATAGTCTTTATCAACCTGTCTGTTCAGAAATTTCTCCCTGAAGTCGGAATAGTCATTCTTTAAATCGGAAACATATTCTTTATTTCTGTCTCCTAGCAATGAGCTTACCACATTTACGGCTCTGGATGCATCATTTACGTGAACAACTGCATTTTTATACTTTAAATCTATTTTCACGGCGGTATGTGCTTTTGAAGTTGTTGCACCACCTATCAGTAGAGGAAAATTCAAATTTTGTCTTTCCAGTTCTGATGCGATGTACACCATCTCATCCAGACTTGGTGTAATCAATCCGCTTAACCCGATTACGTCTACTTTTTCTGCAATGGCTGTCTGAATAATCTTTTCAGCAGGTACCATTACTCCAAGGTCTACAATTTCATAATTGTTACAACCCAAAACAACGCTCACAATATTTTTACCGATATCATGAACGTCTCCTTTTACAGTAGCCATTAAGATTTTCCCATTAGCAGGTCTTGTTCCGTCTTTTTCAGCTTCAATATAAGGCTGTAAATAGGCCACCGCTTTTTTCATGACCCTTGCAGACTTCACTACTTGTGGTAAAAACATTTTTCCGCTTCCAAATAAGTCTCCTACCACTCCCATTCCGGTCATCAGATTAATTTCTATGACATGAAGCGGTCGTGCTGCCAATTGTCTGGCTTCTTCTACATCTTCTTCAATAAAGCGGTCAATACCTTTTACCAGAGCATAGGTAATTCTCTCCTGTAATGGATTGTTTCTCCATTCCAGGTCTTCAGTCTTTTCTTTTTTGACTGATTTATGTTTTTCGGAATAATCGAGAAGTCTTTCTGTAGCATCTTCTCTTTTATCAAGAATTACATCTTCTACAAGTTCTAAAAGTTCTTTATTAATTTCATCATAAACTTCCAGCATCGCAGGGTTTACAATACCTATATTCATCCCTGCCTGAATGGCATGGTAAAGAAATACTGAGTGCATGGCTTCTCTTACCGTATCATTTCCACGGAATGAGAAAGAAACGTTACTCACTCCCCCACTCACAGAGACATAAGGAAGATTCTGTCTTACCCATCGGGTGGCTTCAATAAATTCGATGGCATTTCTTCTATGCTCATCCATACCTGTTGCAACCGGGAAGATATTTAAGTCAAAAATAATGTCTTCTGCCGGAAAACCGATTTGGTTAACCAGAATATCATAAGATCGTTTTGAGATTTCAATTCTCCGTTCAAGATTATCAGCCTGCCCTACCTCATCAAATGCCATTACAATAACTGCAGCTCCATATCTCTTGATTGCTTTTGCATGCTTGATAAATTCTTCTTCTCCTTCTTTTAAACTGATGGAGTTTACTACGCATTTTCCTTGGGCCACCTGAAGACCGGCCTCTAAAATTTCCCATTTAGAAGAGTCTACCATGATTGGGATCCTTGCGATATCTGGTTCTGATGCTATTAAGTTCAGGAATTTAATCATGGATGCTTTTCCGTCAATCAATCCATCATCAAAATTGACATCAAGAATTTGTGCCCCTCCTTCTACCTGATGGCGGGCAATATCTAATGCTTCAGAGAACTTCTCCTCTTTAATTAGTCTTAAAAACTTTTTGGAACCGGCAACGTTAGTTCTTTCACCAACATTGATGAAATTACTTTCCGGCGTTATGATAAGAGGCTCAAGGCCTGATAATCTTAAATACTTCATCTATTTTATTCTTCTAAAATATAGTAGGCATTATTGGCATTCTGCCTCAATAAATCCCTATGCTTACCTAAAGCGGTTAACAATGGAAACCGTTTGTATGCCAAGTGGTGTTCTTTAGCAAATTCTTCTATTTCTTCTGTGATCTCATTGTAATACATATAACTGTAGTTAGGAAAAAGATGATGAGCCACATGAAAATTAAAGTTTCCTAATACATTTCTTACCAACCAGTTGTTTTCTTTTAAATCATTTGTTACTTCCAATTGATGACGAAGCCAGCTGAATGGAAGTCCGTTATCTTTATTCAATTTTGGAAAAGCATTATCAGGAAGCGGATGCAGGGGCAATAAAACAAACAATGCAAAAATGCTTGCTGCAATCACCTGTAAAAACCACGCTCCCAAAGCCAAACCAATTGATACTTTAAAGAACACAACAGGAATAATAATCTGATAAAAAAAGTAAAACAGCTTATAATTAACCATCTTTATTTTTTCTACAACAGGTATTCTTCCCTGGGTTTTTAAAATCACTCTCTCTTTGTCAAAGAAGTCTCTAAAATCTCTTATGAACATCCAGTTGAATAAATACAACGGATATACTAAAAAGAAAAACCTATGCTGATACTTCTGAACTCCTTTTGCTTTTATCCATGGTACTATTAAAAGTAAACCACTCTGCTCAATGTCTGTATCCCATCCATCTACATTCGGATAAGCATGGTGGCTTGCGATATGTCTTTTTTTCCAGATATAGGAATTAGCTCCTATGAAATCAAAAATGTGCAATACCAACCCATTCAACCTTTTACTTTTATAGATATTATTATGGGCTGCTTCATGAATTAGGTTTAAATAAATCAAAACCAAGGAAATTCCCATCAATACAAAACTCAATATATAAACCCAGGACTTGTCCGCATTAAGAATAGCTACGAAATATAAACCTACATAGATCAGAGGTAAAATCACTGCTTTCATCTGAATGTAGACATCCCTATTTTCAGGAATTGATTCTACCCGTTGGCTTACTTTCTTTCTCAGTTCATTAAAAAGTTTTATATCATCTGAATCTTTTAAATAAATCGGCTTTTCCATTATAGTAGACTTTATGATTTATTTAAAGTTAATATTTATAATTCAGCCCACATTATTGATTTTAATTAAAAAAATCTATCAAATCACACAAATTCTTTCAATTTTCTTGGTGGATAATTTTTCACCAGATCAGCAATTGCTTTGATGTGTTCCGGCGTGGTACCACAACATCCTCCGATAATATTGATTAATCCTTTTTCTACATATTCCTTGATCTGTCTGGCCATGTCTTCTGGAGTTTCATCATATTTTCCGAAAGCATTGGGTAAACCGGCATTCGGATAAGCTGAAATATAAAATTCTGAATTATGGGCCAATGTTTCCAAATAAGGTGTTAACTGATCTGCTCCCAATGCACAGTTGAACCCAACACTTAATAAATTCAAGTGGGAAACTGAGATCAAGAAAGCATCTGCTGTCTGGCCGCTTAATGTTCTTCCTGAGGCATCGGTAATGGTTCCTGAAACCATGATTGGAATTTTAATTCCTCTTTCATCCTGCAGTTCATCAATGGCAAACAAAGCAGCCTTAGCATTCAGGGTATCAAAGATGGTTTCTACTAAAAGAATATCAGAACCTCCATCTAATAATGCTTCACATTGCTGTCTATAGGCAACTCTCAGTTCTTCAAATGTTATGGCTCTATACCCGGGATCGTTTACGTCAGGGCTTAAGCTTGCCGTCCTGTTTGTAGGGCCAATAGATCCTGCTACAAATCTTGGCTTATCAGGGTTTTTGGCTGTAAATTCATCACAGACTTTTCTGGCAATTTTTGCAGACTCATAGTTCAGTTCATATACCAGATCTTCCATGTGATAATCTGCCATGGCAATTGTAGTTCCGGAGAATGTATTGGTTTCAATGATATCTGCATCTGCTTCCAGATACTTTTTGTGAACTTCTTCAATGGCATGAGGCTGGGTAAGAGAAAGGAGGTCATTATTTCCCTTTACCGGATGTTCCCAGTCTTTGAAACGTTCCCCACGGTAATCTTCTTCTTCGAACTTATATCTTTGAAGCATTGTTCCCATTGCCCCATCAAGAATTAAAATTCTTTCGGATAAAGCTTTATATAATTGTTCTGAATTTTTCATTTTCTATCTTTTTGTAATAATTTATAAATCCGCTCGTCAATTTTTTAGACAATAGAATTTTTTTACTGATGATTTCAAAATTCACATTAGAAACATATTTCTGATCTAAGGCGACACCAAATTTAGTTTCCAATTCATAGAGAGACTCTTGAGCAGCATGCAGAAATTGTAATGCATCATCCTTAGAAGTTCTTCTTTCGTATCCTTCAGCTATGTTTAATGGAACTGAATTTGCAATTCTTCTTACCTGACTGGTTAAATCAAATAATTCTTTCTTAGGAAAGCTTGTGGTCAAAATATAAGCCAGGCTCACCAGCTTTTTTCCCTCCATCCAAACTTCTAGTTCTGTACAGTCTCTACTCATCATCTAGGTATCAATGGTCAACTATTATCTTTCGATTAGCCTAAAGCTTGTTTTAAATCCGCAATGATATCCTCTACATTCTCTAATCCTACAGAGCAGCGAACTAATCCTGCTGTAATTCCCACTTCATT
This sequence comes from Chryseobacterium sp. SIMBA_028, assembly GCF_046535285.1. NCBI lineage: Bacteria > Pseudomonadati > Bacteroidota > Flavobacteriia > Flavobacteriales > Weeksellaceae > Chryseobacterium > Chryseobacterium sp. SIMBA_028. Next base: position 12,077 of record NZ_JAWRWZ010000003.1, read on the forward strand.
TCTTTCTTCATCTGACAATTTGGAGTGTGTGGTGGATGCCGGATGAGTAACGATCGTTCTTGTATCACCAAGGTTAGCAGAAAGCGAACACATTTGTATCTTATCCAGAAAGTTTCTTCCGCCTTCTATTCCGCCTTTTATTTCAAAAGCAACAATGTTTCCGCCAAGTTTCATTTGTTTCTTGGCTACTTCATAGCTAGGATGGGATTTCAGGAACGGATATTTTACCAATTCCACATTAGGATGGCTTTCTAAAAACTCAGCTACTTTCAAAGCATTTTCGCAGTGTTTTTCCACACGGATAGCCAATGTTTCTAAGCTTTTTGATAATACCCATGCATTAAAAGGAGACAAAGCAGGCCCAGTATTTCTTGCGAAAAGATAGATTTCTTTGATCAGGTCTTCTTTACCTACTGCTATTCCTCCCAATACTCTTCCCTGCCCGTCAATCAGCTTCGTTGCAGAGTGTACAACAACATCTGCACCATATTTAATAGGCTGCTGAAGATAAGGGGTTGCAAAACAGTTGTCTACAATAAATATTAGATTATGTTTTTTAGCAATCTTCCCAAAAAACTCAAGGTCCAGAATTTCTATAGCCGGATTGGTGGGGGTTTCAAGGTAAAGTACTTTTGTATTAGGTTTAATGTATTTCTCCACATTCTCTGCATCTCCTGCCTTGAAATAAGTCGTTTCAATATTCCACTTTGGAAAATACTTAGTGAATAAAGTATGGGTAGATCCAAAAACCGACTGGCAGCTTACAATATGGTCTCCAGCACTTAATAACGCTGCAAATGTTGAATAGATGGCAGCCATTCCAGTAGCAAATGCGTATCCGGCTTCTGCGCCTTCCATTTTTGCAATCTTATCGGTAAATTCCGTTACATTTGGATTGGAAAAGCGGCTATATAAATTTTTAGGTTTTTCTTCAGCAAAGCTTGCTCTCATATCCTCAGCATCCTGAAATATAAAACTAGAAGTAAGGTATAATGGTGTAGAATGCTCGTCAAACTGACTTCTTTCAGTTTGGGTTCTTATTGCTGATGTTTCAAAATTTTCCATATAGTTTTAATTAATTTAGCAATATATCAGTGTAACAGTTTACCAATAAGATTCTTCGCTATGCTCAGAATGATAATTGCAGTAATTGTTACCCTGCTAGATTGGTAGATTGTTACATTAAATATTATTTCGTTTCACTTACTCTTAAAATATCTCCGAATACTCCTCTTGCGGTTACCTGTGCCCCGGCTCCGGCTCCCATAATTACAATTGGGTTTTCCCCATAACTTTCTGTATAAATCTCAAAAATAGAATCAGAACCTTTCAACTGTCCTAAAGCTGAAGTAGCAGGTACAGAAATCAGTTTTACATCCAACTCGCCTTTGTCTTTCTGTAAGTCTCCGTGTAAATCACCAACATATCTCAATACATGACCAGGCTCTTGATTTTCTTTAATTTTTTGGTATTCTTCATCCAATTCTTCAAGTCTGGAAAGGAATTCTGGTTTTGAAACTGAAAGTAAACTTTCAGGAACCAGATTTTGAATATTGATATCGTCGAATTCATTGATTAAATCCAGCTCTCTTGCTAAAATCAATAATTTCCTTGCTACATCATTTCCGGATAGGTCTTCTCTTGGATCTGGTTCTGTGTATCCTTTTTCCAGCGCTTCATTGATGATGGTTGAGAATTTGTCATTTCTCAAAGAAAAATTATTGAAAACATAACTCAATGTTCCGGAGAACACTCCTTTGATTCTTGTGATATTTTCTCCTGAAAGGTGTAATAATTTGATGGTATCAATTAACGGAAGCCCAGCTCCTACATTGGTCTCATATAGATAACGTCTGTTATTTTTGCTTAACGTATATCTTAGTTTTCTATATTCCTCGATAGGAAGTGTGTTGAAAATTTTGTTGGAAGAAACTAGGTCAAATCCATTTTCTGCCAAAGCATGATAGTTTTTAACAAAGTCCTTACTTGCAGTGTTATCCACAACAATCAGGTTTTCCAATTGATTTTCATTAGAGAAATTAATCAATTCCTGAACGCTTGACGGGTGTTCTGCTGTTAAAACCTCATCTGCCCAGTTGGCATCAAAACCTTTTTTGTTGAAAGCAATTTTCTTTGAGTTAGCTACTGCAACAACCTTTAGGTCTATTTTTTTACGTCTTTTGATTTCTTCCGAAGATTGCAGAACCTGTTCTATCAAAGTTTTCCCCACGTTACCATGCCCAATGATTGCCAGATGAACGGGCTTTGGCTTTTTGAAAATTTCAGACTCTATGATATTTTTTGTTTTTTCATCCTGTGAAGAAGTCACCACAATATTCACTCTGTTTTCTCCTGCTACCTGATTTAAAAGCAATGGAAAAACGTTGTTTCTTGCCAATTCGGCAAAAACTTTATTGAAGTCTTCTGCTACAAAACCAATAACAGAAACATTATTAATACTATAAATTTGTGAAACTTTTCCTGATTTTCTTTCTGCTTCAAATTCATCGATAAGACAAGCCACTGCTTTTTCTGCATCATTTTCTTGAACCAAAATAGAAATTCCATTTTCTATGGCTTGTTGAGAGATTACTCCTACACTGATACGCGCTAAAGTAAGCGCTTTAAAAATTCGTCCGTCAATTCCGATTTCACCCAAGAAATCTTCTCCTTCAAATTTGACGATTGATCTGTTCTTTAAAAACTTTATTTCGTTAGCATTTTTCATTACTCTATAAAATGTTTTTTATGATATTATTTAATTGTTGATATTCCATTAGGAAGGCATCGTGCCCGTGCATAGATTGGATCTCGTGATAAGAAATATTCTCTTTTTTCTTTTTTAAATTCTCAAAACACATTCGGATTTCAGAAGCAGGAAAGAATAAGTCTGTATCTACGGAGATCATGTGCATTCGTGCTTCTATTTTCTCCAGCACAGTTTCATCAGCATTAATATTCATCAACAAATGATTCATGAGCCTGTACGATTGTAAACTAAATCTTTCGTTTAATGCATTACCATGATAAACCAGCCAATCTTCTGATTCTAAGCGTTGCTTTTCCTGATTGTATTTATTTTGAAATCTATCGTTAAGAGATTCTGGAGTTCTATAACACAGCATGGCATGAATTCTTGCTTTTTGTAATGGTTCTTCTTTATCATTCAATAAAAATTTCTGAACCAGACATTGTGCATGAAGCCAATCGTGAGTTCTGTAATCGCAGGCTATAGGAATAAAGATTTCCGCAAGCTTAGGTTGCTTTGCAAGCATTTCCCATGCAATTCCTCCTCCAAGAGAGCCCCCAATAATGGCATATAGGTTTTTGATATGTAAAGCTTCCAGCCCTTTCAGAAATATATTGGCTATATCTGATGGGGTGAAGTCTTCATAGTCTTCAATTAAAAAATGATCATATCCGTTTCCGGGGATATTGAAACACAGAACAGTATATTTACTCGTATCCACGATCTGATTTTCTCCTACCAGTTGCTTCCACCAGCCTTTCTCTCCGGATACATTTGAATTTCCGGTTAAGGCATGATTAATTAGAATAACAGGGGCTGTAAACAAGTCTTTCCCGAAAAGCTCATAGCTTAACGAGATATTGTATTCCTTTTGGGAATAGGTTTGATACGAAAGATTAATATAGTTTAGTTCTGTTTTCAATTCTATTATATTATTATTTTAATACAATTGAAAATGCCACAAGAAATGGCTGAAAAGAACTTCAGTAAGTTATCTGTCCAAAATAATTTTGGTAGAACGTAGCACCTTCTTTGCTTGCGCAAAGGGTTGCTAAGGTTTCATAGGGTCTAATCCCTCAACCTTTCTTGATAACATTTTCAATATTTGAATGAACGAATGGTGCAAAGGTAGTTCTTTTCTTTTAAAATCAAAAAAAAATTAATTTAATATTTTAAAAAGCCCTTAAACACAAGTATTTCAAGGCCATATTAATAATTCTTCAAATGAAAGGAATTGGAATTATTTTACAAAAAAACTAACTTCGTATGGAAAAATGATGCTATATGATCGCCGAAAAAGAAAGATTACAAGATACCAAATGGAAAAACTGGGGACCTTATGTAAGCAACCGGCAATGGGGAAATGTACGTGAAGACTACAGTACCAATGGAAATGCATGGAACTATACCAATCATGATAATGCTGAAAGTTATACCTACCGTTGGGGAGAAGAAGGCATTGCCGGAATTTCTGATGTAAAGCAGCTATTCTGTTTTGCTTTTTCATTCTGGAATAAAAGAGATAAAATTATAAAGGAACGTTTCTTTGGATTGAGCAATCCTCAAGGAAATCATGGTGAAGATATCAAGGAAATTTTCTATTATCTGGATAATACGCCTACTCATAGCTATATGAAGATGGTCTACAAATATCCTATTAATGAATTTCCCTATGATGAACTTGTTGCCGAAAATGGACGACGCAGTAAACAGGAACCGGAATATGAGATCTTCGATACGGGAATCTTTGACCATGATGAGTATTTTGATATTTTCATTGAATACTGCAAGGCTGATCACAACGATATTCTGGCTAGAGTTACTATTTGTAATAGAAGCCAACATGAAGCACCCATTGTAGTGGCACCTACTGCCTGGTTCAGAAACAACTGGAAATGGGGCTATAACACTTATAAGGCACAGATGAATGCTTCCCATGACGGAAGTATTGATATTGGCCACGATAGTATCTCCATTAAGAAGTTGTATTCCAGAAACTCAAATGCTCAAAGTATATTTTGTGATAATGAAACCAATACTCCAAAATTATACGGAGCCCCTCAAACGGAAAACTCCTATTTTAAAGATGGAATCAATGATTTTATTATTCATCAAAGTAATACGGTAAACCCTGAGAAAAAAGGGACTAAGGCTTCTTTTCTGATTGATGAATTAATCGGAGGGGGACAATCCAAGGTTTTTGAATTCAGATTGTGTCCTAGTGAAAGCGATGAACCTTTTGAAAGCTTTGACGAAATCTTCAGGACCAGAATAGCTGAAACTGAAGAGTTTTATCGCGAAGTTCAAAACGATACAACAAACGAGGATGAAAAAAATGTTCAAAGGCAGGCTTTTGCCGGACTTCTCTGGAATAAACAATTTTATCACTACAATATCGGGAAGTGGCTGAAAGGTGATCCTAATTTTGAAGCTCCAAGAAATTTTAATGAATATGTGAGAAATACGGAATGGAACCATCTCCACAATAAGGACATTATTTCCATGCCTGATAAGTGGGAATATCCCTGGTATGCAACATGGGATCTTGCATTTCACTGTGTTCCTTTATCCATCATTGACGCAGAGTTTGCGAAAGGACAGCTTTTACTTCTTACCAAGGAATGGTACATGCACCCCAATGGACAGCTTCCTGCCTATGAATGGAATATGAGTGATGTGAATCCTCCTGTACATGCATGGTCCTGCTTCAGGGTTTTTAAAATTGATGAGAAAAATAACGGCAAACCGGATCTGTTGTTTTTGGAGAAAGTCTTTCAAAAACTTCTCCTGAACTTTACATGGTGGGTGAACCGAAAGGATAAAAACGGAAAGAATATTTTTGGTGGTGGTTTCCTCGGATTGGATAATATTGGTGCCTTTGATAGAAATATGGTTCTACAGGATGGCCAGCATCTTGAGCAGGCAGATGGGACAAGCTGGATGGCCATGTATGCTTTAAATATGATGCGAATTGCCATGGAACTTGCCCAATATTATCAGGTATATGAAGATATGGCCATCAAATTCTTTGAGCATTATCTTTATATCGCAGAGGCCATGGAGAATCTGGGTGAAGGAACAAAAGGCCTATGGAATGAGGAAGACGGTTTCTTCTATGATGTTCTTCAACTTGGGAACGGAGACAGTGTTTCTTTAAGATTGAGAAGTATTGTCGGGTTAATTCCATTGTTTGCCGTAGAAATTGTTGATCACCGACTGCTTGAAAAGATGCCCAACTTCAAAACCAGAATGGAATGGATCTTAAAAAACAAACCTGAACTCACCAAGCTTGTTTCTCATTGGGATGAAGAAGGACAAGGAAGAAAACACCTGATGAGTATTCTTCGTAAAAATAGGCTAACAAAGGTTTTAACCAGAATGCTTGATGAAAAGGAATTTTTAAGTTCTTATGGAATCCGAGCCATGTCTAAGGTATATGAGGAAAACCCATTTGTGTTTTCTGTACATGGGAATGAAAATATGGTGTATTATACCCCTGCAGAAAGTGACAGCCGAATGTTTGGAGGAAACAGCAACTGGCGTGGACCCATCTGGTTCCCTATTAATTTTCTGATCGTGGAAAGTTTACAACGTTTCCATTATTATTACGGGAACAGTCTGAAAGTGGAACTTCCAACCGGAAGTGGTGAAAAGAAAAACCTTGATGAAGTAGCTCAAAATATAAGCAAAAGACTTTGCTCCATCTTTTTAAAGGATGAACATGGGCAACGTGCTTTTAATGGAGGAAACCCAAAGTTTAATTATGATGAACATTTTAAGGATTACATTACATTCTTCGAATATTTCCATGGAGATAACGGACGGGGTGTAGGCGCTTCTCACCAGACAGGATGGACGGCTACTGTAGCAAAATTGATAAAACCAAGACTTACCTTTTAATAAGCAATGAGTAATAAAAAAGCCGGATCAATTATCCGGCTTTTTCTATTTTTATATCAGAGATTAAATTTTTTCTCCATTCACATAGACTTCGTATCCGATTTCTACATTCGGTTCTAAAGTTTTTGATACAGAACAATACTTTTCAAAAGACAATTCTGCAGCCTTTTGAGCTTTTTTAGGGTCAATTTCTCCTTCTAAAAGAAATTTCACGTTGATTGATTTAAAAGGTTTGGCATCATCTACCTGAACTCTTTCTCCTTCTACTTCTGCCTGAAAACTTTTAATTTCCTGACGCTGCTTCTTTAAAATAGAAACTACATCTATTCCGCTGCATCCTGCTACTGCCATCAGTACACTTTCCATTGGAGAAACTCCTTTAGCTCCCGGCTGGGAAGTATTATCTAAAAGAATAGAATTTCCTTGAGCATTTGTACATTCAAATAAAAAGTCGTCGTTTATTCTGTTAAGTGTAATTTTCATTGTATGGGTTTATATTTCAGGATTTTTTTATATTCTTATTCAAATATAAAAAACTTTGTGGATTAAACCTTGGGCTAAGACATGATATCAACCATAGCCTGAAAAAGATTATCCGGATTCTCAGCAATTCGGTTACACATGTACAAATACCATTCATCACCATACACTATATACTGCCTGCATGGGTAACCTTCTTTATACATTTCATTCAACAGATCTTCCTGTATTCCCAGTAACATTTCAAATTCATACTTAGATTTTGGAATATCATATTGTTCAATGAGTTCTTTAACTCTATTTTGAACTATATTATGATGGGTAGCAATAGAACACCTTCTGTTTTTAAGGAAAAGTGTTTCAATATATTTAATGTATAGGTCATCTAAATGTTTTCCTCTCTCTACAGCATGTCCTGAAGGAACGGCAAAAGCACCTTTTACAATTCTTATTTTCCCTTGTGTTTCATTCAATATTCGTTCAAGGTCTTTTGGAGTACGGTTTAAATAAGCCTGAAGGGTAATTCCTACATTTGGAAAATCAGGCGATATTTTACAAAAGGTATTAATAATATTATCAGTTCTATCAATTCCCTCCGCGCTAATCACTATTTCAATATCTTTTTTATAAGCTGATTCTGCTAATAACACTAAATTATTATAAGCGAGATCCTTATCAATTGCAAGACCTATATGTGATAAATCCAAAGAAATGATAGAATTAATATTCTCTTCTTTCACTTTATTAATCAAATCAGTAAAATGTTGAGTTACCAATTCTGATTCTTCCACGGAACGGGTACTTTCTCCCATAAACTCTAATGAAGTTGGAAGTCCTTTAGCATTAATTCTTTTAGCAGTAGCGATGGCTTCTTCCATTTTTTCACCTCCTATATATCTTTTAGCTGCTTTCAGTAAGAGTTTAAAGAGCTCAGGATTATTAAGAATATATTCTTTTGCCCCTTCATTTAATGCAGCTATTTTCAAAAGCGCACCTGCCTTTTCTTTTAGTTCCATTTTATTTTTTGATTTGTAATTTAAAATATTTTATAAAATTCCTCTGGCTTTTATCTCCAAATATTTATTGATAACGTCGATATTCAAATTTTCAGGAAGGGTATATACGGTATAGATTCCATATTTGCGAAGCTCCTGAATGATGAGTTTCTTTTCAAATTCAAATTTTTCGGCTACAATTTCATCATAGATTTCCTGCATATTTTCAGGATTCTTGTTAATCATGGTCTGTAGTTCTGAGTTCTTGAAAAACACCACTACCAACAGGTGATTCTTGGCAATTCCACGAAGATATTTCAACTGGCGATTCAACCCGTCCAACGTTTCAAAGTTGGTAAACAGCAGAATCAGACTTCTCTGGTTTAGAGAGTATTTCACATCCTGATATAAGCGATTGAAATCACTTTCAAAGAAATCTGTTTTAATATTATAAAGCGCTTCTGATATTTTTTTTAGCTGTCCGGATTTATTTTCCGCAGCAATTTTATTTTCAGTCTTTTTTGAAAACGTCATCATCCCTGCTCTATCTCCTTTTCTTAAAATAATATGGGAAAGCGCCATGGTAGCATTGATGGAATAATCCAATAAACTTAATCCGTTAAATGGCATTTTCATGGTTCGCCCCTTATCAATCAACATAAAAATACGCTGTGATTTTTCATCCTGAAACTGATTGACCATTAATCGGTTGGCTTTGGATGTAGCTTTCCAGTTAATGGTTCTGATATCATCTCCGGGAACGTATTCCTTGATTTGCTCAAACTCCATGGTATGTCCCAGCTTTCTCACTTTCTTGATTCCGCCTAACAAAAATTCGCTCTGTAAAGCCATCAGCTCATATTTTCTGAGGTGAACAAAGGATGGATAAGACGCCAGCATTGCATCTTTTTGAAAATTAAATCTTTTTGAGACTAATCCCAGTGGTGACGAGGCATAAATATTCAGACTTCCAAAATGATACTCTCCTCTTTCCTTAGGTTCCAAAGTATATTGAAAGAAAGTATTTGCTCCCGGGTTAATATGCTTTTCAATCAGGAAATCTCTTTTCTGAAATTGAAACGGAATTTCATCGATAATTTTAGCCGTGATTTTAAAGTTGTAATTATTTTTAATATCAATCTTTACAAAATTTTCGTCACCATTGGACAATTTCTCCGGTAATATTCTCTGGGCCTGCAAAGCATTTTTTTGATTAAAAATCAGCAGGTAATCTGCCATGACGGCAAGAAAACAGAGCAAAAGTACAATATGGGCAACCCACATCAGCCCCGGAAAGAAAAATGCAAGAACATACAGTACCCCCACTCCGATGAGTGTAAAGAAGAAACGTGTATTGATGTATAAGTTTTTCATTGTTTAGGTGGCGGGTAGAAGATTATAAGTTACAATCTACTCTCCTATCTGGGAATTTCTATTCCCTCTAATATTTGACGGATAATTTCATCGGCGGTAAGGCCTTCCATTTCTCTTTCCGGAGAAACGATTACTCTATGTCTTAGCACAGCATAACTTGCTTCCTTAATATCTTCCGGAGTTACAAAGTCTCTTCCTCTTAATGCGGCAAAGGCTTTGGAAGCAGTAAGAAGTGCTAAGGATGCTCTTGGTGAAGCCCCCAGGTATAAGAATTGATTTTCTCTGGTGTTAATGATAATTTTAGCAATATATTCCATCAACTGAGCCTCTACAATGATTTCCTTTACCAAATGTTGATACCCTTTCAGTTGCTCTGCAGTAATCACTTTATTTACGCTTTCTGTTTTATCTTCTTTTTTGCTTTCGTGCTGATTCTTAATGATGGTGATTTCCTGTTCAAGATTAGGATACCCTACATTAATTTTGAATAGAAAACGGTCAAGCTGGGCTTCAGGAAGCCTGTATGTTCCCTCATGCTCTATAGGGTTTTGTGTAGCTACAACAAGGAAAGGTTCCTCCATAATGTAACGGGTACCATCCATTGTGATCTGTCTTTCTTCCATTACTTCAAACAATGCAGCCTGTGTTTTCGCCGGCGATCTGTTGATCTCATCAATTAATATAAAATTGGAGAAAATAGGTCCTTTTTTAAATTCAAATTCTGAGTTTTTCACATTGAATATTGAGGTACCCAAGATATCGGAAGGCATTAGATCCGGTGTAAACTGAATTCTGCTGAAGCCCACATCAATGGTCTTTGCCAATAACTTGGCAGTAATTGTTTTGGCCACTCCGGGAACTCCTTCAATCAGTACATGGCCATTAGAAAGTAAAGCTGCTAACAGATGTTCTATCATACTTTCCTGCCCTACAATCACCTTGCCTATTTCGGCTTTTACTTTATCCAGACTTGCACGAAGCTCAATCATATCAATGCGGGACTGAAACTGATCTTCATTTTTATTAAGGTTTATAGAAGTTTGATTTTCTATATTTTGGTTATCAAAGTTTTCCATAATTTTTATCTTTGGTTTTTCGACAGAATTCATTCTATCTTTTATTAAATCATCCTATTAAGAATCTCTTATCTTAGTATCTCATCAAGGAGCTTATTCATTCTTACCAGATCTTCTTTCATTACGCTGGAATAGGGATCCTGTGCTTTTTGAATAAGATGAATAGCTTCATTAATCATTTCCATTGTTTTCCCTGTTTTTAATTGCAGCTTCTTGACAAATTCACTATCTAAATTCTGGGTATCAATAAGAAAATCCATTCTTATTTTATTCAGGAAATATTGAGCTTTTTTGGCCATCATATCATGAAAATCGCCCTCCTGAAGATAAAGATTCCCAATGCTTTTCACAAAATCCAATGATGTATTCCGCAATGGTTCTATTACAGGTACAATTCTTTGTTTTCTCTTAGCATTAAAGAAGATAAAAAGAATCAATCCACCCAGAAATACCCACCAGGCATACTTCAGAGCTGGATTTCCCAATACAAATCTCATAAAGAAACTTGAAGCCTTGGTACCACCCTCCACAAACCAAAGCGTTTCCCTATCCTGAAGATAAGAGAATACATCCTGTGCATACTTTACATTTCCGGGTTTCAACAGATAATAATTGGTAAGAAAAAGAGGTTCACTGTGAACATATATATTTCCTTTTCCAAACTTCACCTTAATAAAGTTGGCCTGATCTGTATTTTTATCTTCTACCGTTTTTCCGAGTACTTCAACATTCGGTTTAATGAATGAGAATCCTCTACCCGACGGAAATTTATCCAATTTAATAAAATCATTCTGATATTTTGTATCGGTAAGTTTCAAAACATTCTGTTCTTCAAAAGAAATCTCCGAATCATAAAACCCGATGCTGTCTGAAATTTCCTTAGGCATGCGGCTCACAATCAATAATGCATCTGAGCCTCCTGATATCTGATCCAGAATTTTCTTCCAGGATTCTCCATCAATATCATTTTCAATAACAACAATATTATGGTTGTTTTTTTTGTGTTGGCTATAGTATTCGTAAGGAGCCTGATCAATCTTCTTCAGATTGTTCTTAAAAAGATCCTTGGCTTCATTATTAAAAACAAACAGGCCAAAAGGAGACTTCTCGTTGATGTCAAAGTTTTTACGCCAGTTGGTGGTTTCTTTTTTATTAACTTCAAACAATGCCAAAATAACCATCACAACGATGAAGATTACAGCATATATTCTGAAAGTCTTATTCATGGTGAGTTGGATTATGGTTTAAATGCCTGATACTGATTTTTAAATTTCTGATAACTCTGTTCTTCGATATTGAATTCTCCATACCATACATAATCAAAGATGTAGGATAAATCGGAAAATTCATTTTTAAGATTCGGAGCTTTTAACTCTGCTGCATAATCTTTGTTGGTTTTTTCAGGATTCCAGTTGATTAGCTTTTTATCATTTAATTTTTTAAGCGTGAATAAAAATTGATAACGAACTGCTGAGCGATAGTCTCCTGCACGTTCAAAACGTGCAATGCTTTCAGGGAAATTAATTTCATGGATGTTTTCATGCAATTCTTCCACATTCAGATCCAGCTTCTTATTCTTTTTACCGAAAATAAAGTTTCCGTCTTTACCAAGAACATACTTAATAATAAAATAAAGTAAAAACCCTACCAAAAGGATGGCAAAAAGACGAACAAGAGCTACTGTAAACTCGGAAGACTTGGCAAAGACCGTCTCTCCGAAAATACCTTGCAAAATACGATCGATCTTTCTCAATAACTTTTGCCAGAAAGATTCTCTGGGTTTTGAGACTGAATAATCAAAATCATTTCCTTTATATCTTGAGGGAATATTATCCTTAAATTCTTTTGGATATACCGTGTTTTCTGTAACCGGTTTTTTCATCAGTACAGAATCTGCACGCAGCATATTGTGGTAATGCCCCGTTGTATACAGAGAATCCCCCAAATAATCATCTGCAGAATCATCATCCTGAGCCTTAACAAGACCTAGTGAAAAAAAAAGCAGTATAAAAATTAAAAATCTATTCATTGATGCCAATCGTGTCTATTTCTTCAAGTTCAACTTTCTGGTGAAGATCTGTTCTGCTGTCATAATACATGAATCCTGCGTTTACATACAACAGATTGGAAAGCAAGAATGAAAGCAGCATTGAAATCCCATAGAATACAAAGAAGATAATTCCTACAGTACCGGTAAAAGGATTTTGTTCAAAATTTCCATCCGGAGTAGAGGTAAGAACAGATCCATAAACAAAGATCATAGGAACGTAGGTAAAAATAGAACTGGCAATAGATATCATGATAAACATAATAAATGCTGCAGCCCAGTATTTCCAATAGGGTGACTTTTCACTTCCATTAGGATAAGAAAACTGTGAGCGTATGGAATAGCTCAGACTTTCCCAAAAACCTCTCCCTGAATTAAAATAATCATACATTAGAAAGGTAACCACATTAAATAGGGTTGGATAAACAAGTACTATTAGGAAAAGTCCAATAATAATAAATATCAGGAGATAGGAAAAAGCTACGATAAATAATGCCAACGGAATTACAATAAAAGCCATCCCCAGGCATAGCTTAGCAATTCTCCCCAAATTTTTTTTAAAATCGTCTAAGATTTCGTCAGTTTTTATTTTTTCTGCTCCCTGTGCAATTCTTTTCAGGTAAAAAACAGGATATAAGTAATTGACAATCGCCAGAATCATACCAAGCAAAAATGTCAATATTCCTACGCCAATCAACATTCCTGCATTGTTAGAGAAATATCGTTCAAAATAATAGGAATCTCCATCTAAATTAGATCCAAAAATCTGTGAAAAAAGTTCCCTATAACCAAAAATAAAAACAGTAACCATCAAGATCAACAGCAATCCATTGATCAAAAGATAGTTTTTAAAATAATTCTTTCCGTATAATTTGAAAAAGTTGAAGCTGTCACCAATGAAAGCTCCAAAATCTCTTTTTTTATAAAATTGTATCATTGGTGTGTTTATTAGTTTTTTTATTCACAATAGACGGATACACAAGATAGTAAAATATTACAATGGCAAGTGAACCAAAAATAATCGTCAGGTTTAAAATCAAAGGCATCTTTAATGCATGTCTTGTCACATACCCCTCGATGATTCCTGCACAGATTGTGAATGGGATGGTACTTAAAAATATTTTGAAAGAATCTTTAAACCCTTTTTTAAAGGAGTTAAATCTTGACAAAGTTTTTGGAAATAAAATAGAAGCTCCAAGAATCAATCCGCACATTGCTTCTACCACCATGGAAAAAATTTCAAATACTCCATGAAGCCAGATTCCTCTTGCACTGTCTTTCAATGCTCCATAATCATAGAAAAAGTATTGAAAGGATCCCAACATTACACTATTGGAAAGTAAAGCAAATAAGGTCCCTACACCTCCCGAAACTCCATACATATATAATTTAGCTCCTACTTTAATATTATTGAAAATAATTCCTATTGTAGTTCCCCATGTAGTTCCACTTTGATAAACACCTACCGCATTATTATTTTTAATATTTTCAATGGTTTCATTTACATAACTTTCTCCAAGAATAATATTCACAAAGTCCTTATCATAAATCGCAGAAAGCACTCCTATAGAAGTAAAAAGAATAAAAAACAGAAAAGCATACAGCAGATACCTTTTGTACTGATAGACCAACAACGGAACTTCAGTTTTAAAGAAATAAACCAGTCTGTTCTCTTCTACTCTTTTCGTTTTATAGATTTTTTGAAAGATCTGGGAGGATAAGTGATTCAGATAAACAGTGGTATTACTTTTCGGATAGTAAGTCTGTGCAAAAGAAAGATCATTGATCAGGTTAATATACAATGAAGACAGGTCATCAGGATTTTTTTTAATTTTCCCATCAATAACCTGTTCTATTCCCAACCATTTTTCTTTATTTTGTTTAATGAAATAAACTTCTCTCATAATTGTAAGGCTAAAATAATAAAAAATATGTCTCAAATTGCGATAAATACCTCACAAAATGTAAATATTAACTTTAATATTGCCAGTGTAGGAGAAAGAATGCTCGCTTTCATTATTGATCTTTTGATAAGGGTTGCCTATGTGATTATGGTGCTTTATCTGTTCTTCAATATTTTTGATTTGGGGTACCTGTTAAATGGCCTTGATCAATGGTCCGTTATGGCTGTGTATATTATTCTTACATTTCCAACCTACATTTATCCCGTTGTTTTAGAAAGCCTAATGGAAGGTCAGACTCCGGGTAAAAAATTAATGAAAATAAGGGTGGTAAAAATTGATGGTTATCAAGCCAGTTTTGGAGATTATATGATCCGTTGGGTATTCAGGCTGGTAGATGTATCCTTTGCGGGAATTGTGGGTTTAATTTCAATGATTGTTTCCAAAGATAACCAGCGTTTAGGAGATATAGCTTCCGGAACTGCTGTAGTTTCCCTCAAGAATAACATCAATATCTCTCATACCATTTTAGAAAATATTCATGAAAATTATGTACCATCTTTTCCACAGGTTATTGCATTGAGTGATAACGACATGAGGATAATCAAGGATAACTATACTAAGGCATTAAAAATAGATGACCGCCAGATTATAAGCAAACTTTCTGACAAAATCAAAAGCATCCTAAAACTGGAAATAGATCCTACAAAAATGACAGAGAAACAGTTTGTTAATATTATTATTAAAGACTATAACTATTACACAGGAAAAGATAATTAATCAATTTTGCTTCTTAAATAAATAAAAAAGGCAACAAAATAAGCCATTATTTATTACTCACAATTTCGTATATTTATTAAAAGTAAAGCCTTAAATCATGAATTTTGAAAACAACAGATCCGGAAACGGTGGGTTTCTTACCCTTAATAACGAAACCAAAGAAGTTGGAAGATTGACCTATACCATTTTCCCGGAAGACCACAAGTTTATCATTTCTTTTGTGCTTGTTCACCCTGAGTTTGAAGGCAGAGGAATGGGAAAATACCTAGTGGAAGAAGCCATTAGATTTGCAAGAGAAAACAACTGGAAAGTTTACCCTCACTGTTCTTACGCAAGGTCAGTAATGACGAGAATGAATGATGTGGAAGATATTTTTTTAAAGAATTAAAACTTCATTCAGCAGAATACCTTCAATATCATTGGGGTAATCTACATCCAGGTGATGATCAGAAGCTACCCACTCCATGATCTCCTGTAAATTTAAAACCTTAGAATTTGGAATTCCCATTTTATCTAAGGCACATGCATTACATTCCTGTTCATATTGATTATGAATAGGAATTACAAAGAGTTTTTTATGCATGAAAAGAGCTTCAGCCGGGGTCTCAAAACCAGCATTGCACAATATCCCTTCACAACCTTCAAAGTATTTCAGATACTGCATTTCATCAATAGGAAATACTTCAACATTTTTCACTTTCACCTGTACCTTGCTATATTTTGAGAACACCTTCCACTCCACAGGAATCTTCCTTAGAACCTTAATGATATTTTCATCTGCAAAACTGGGAAGATAAACAAGATAATAGCCCTGTTTATAAGGATTAAGATTTCTGATCTTTTTACGGATTACGGGTTTCTTGATTTGTGGATGATAATTTTCAAAGTGAAAACCTATTTTTCTTTCGCTGGGAACGTAATATTTCAAAATCATTTCTCCCAGAAAATCTTTCTTTTTAGGTTTTGGAGTTTCAGAAAAACTCATTGATGCCTGATGACTCAGTTCTATCATCGGAAGCTTTTTCAATTTAGAAGCCCATCCTGTTAAGGGTTCATAATCATTAATGATCAGATCATACTTTGAAAGTTCCAGATCCCTTATTGTTCTTGCTGCTTCAATGAATTTATTATCAGTAAATGTTTTGCGATAGGATAAACCGCCTGTTTTGTTATAAAGAAGAGAGATGCCTTTGTATTGGAAGTTAATGTCGAAATCAGCCTTTAATTGCGACTGATGCCCACTGATCAATGTGTCTACCGAAGCATATTTTTTGAGAATCGGAATAATTTCCTGTGCTCTGGCCACATGACCATTTCCAGTCCCTTGAAATGCATACAAGATCTTCATTTAGGTAAAATTAGTTACTATTTTTAAAAGTGCAGAATTATCCATCTCCTGAATTTCCTCTGTTTCATCATCTTTCAGTAAATGTTTATGTTCATCATAGTAAAAGATCTTCCATTCATTATCATTGTATTCCAGTGCAGACAGATTTTCGATCCAATCACCGGAATTCAGATAAGTACAGGATCCTTTTTTATTAACAACCTCTCTAATCTGTGGTTGGTGAATATGCCCGCAAACAACATAATCATAATGATTGTCTATTGCTAGTTCAGAAGCAGTTAATTCAAAGTCTCCAATATACTTTACCGCTTTCTTTACATTATTTTTGATTTTTTTTGAAAATGAATATTTTTCCTTACCCATTTTTTCCAGAAACCAATTAACAACATTATTGATGATGATTAAAAGATCATATCCCTTTCCGCCAAGCTTGGCAATCCATTTGGAATGCTGAACTGATGCATCGAAAACATCCCCGTGGAAGATCCAGGTTTTCTTCTGATCAATAGTCAGACAAATTTTATTACAGACTTTAAGCTTACCAAGTTCAAAATCAGTAAACTTACGGAACATCTCATCGTGATTCCCTGTAATATAGTAAACGTCTGTATTCTTGGTAGCAAATGAAAGAATCTTTCTGATCACTTTCAAATGAGGTTTAGGGAAGTAAGACTTTTTGAACTGCCAGATATCGATAATATCGCCATTCAAAACCAAAGTTTTAGGCTGGATAGAATTGAGATACCTCAGTAATTCTTTAGCCTTACATCCATAAGTTCCCAAATGAACATCCGATATGACAACTAATTCAACGTTTCTTTTCATCCGTATATTTTCAGCTTTTTT
Organism: Chryseobacterium sp. SIMBA_028; assembly: GCF_046535285.1. Taxonomy (NCBI): domain Bacteria; kingdom Pseudomonadati; phylum Bacteroidota; class Flavobacteriia; order Flavobacteriales; family Weeksellaceae; genus Chryseobacterium; species Chryseobacterium sp. SIMBA_028. The sequence goes on from NZ_JAWRWZ010000003.1 coordinate 29,573, forward strand.
TATTTTGCCGAATGAAGCGTCTCAATGCTTTTTATTATATAAAAAAGTACATCAAGGCATTTCATAGTTTTATACAAAGAAACTAATTGAAAGTTAACTGTATATGAATGCTATATTATTTTTTATAAAGAGTTCATCAACTCTTCTGTGATTTCCATGTTGTGGTAAACGTTCTGAACGTCATCGTCCTCTTCGAAACGCTCAAGCATTTTCATATTTGCTTTGAACTGTTCTTCGTTTACTTCTTTTGTATTGTTTGGAATTCTTTGTAATTCTGCACTTTTTGCCTCAATGCCAAGTTCATCTAGCTTGTGAGATAATGAACCAAAGTCTTCAAAAGCAGTTGTAATCATTACTTCTTCCTCATCCTTTTCTACATCTTCAGCACCCCCATCAATCATTTCCATTTCAAAGTCATCCCAATCCATTTTGATTTGAGCCAAATCGATTGTGAAAATACCTTTTCTGTCGAAGATAAATGCTAATTCACCATTCTTTCCAAGATTACCATCAAACTTGTTAAAAATAGCTCTTACGTTTGCCACAGTTCTTGTTGTATTATTTGTAGTACATTCTACAAAAAAAGCAACACCACCCTGTCCGTATCCTTCATAGGTAACTTCTTCATAATTTTCGGCGTCAGCACCGCTGGCTTTTTTAATTGCTCTTTCAACGTTATCCTTAGGCATATTAGCCCCTTTCGCGTTCTGGATACATCTTCTCAATGCCGGGTTAGCTTCAGGATCTACACCACCTGCTTTTACTGCTAATGCAATATCCTTACCTATTTTAGAGAATGTTTTGGCCATTTTATCCCATCTGGCCATTTTAGAAGCTTTTCTATATTCAAATGCTCTTCCCATTTTATTTTTAAAATTTTCAACAAAATTACTTAAAAGTCCACAAAAAAAAAATACCTCCAATAGATTGGAGGTATTCATTATTTAGAAAAATTAATTATTTTTTCTTTTTAGCAACAGCTTTTTTCTTAGCTGGAGCTTTTTTAGTTGCTTTTTTAACAGCTTTCTTCTTAACTGGAGCATCTGCGTAATCTTTCTTAGCGATTGCGTTCCACTCAGCGTCATTTTCGATAGCTTTTACAACTACTTTTCTGTCAACTTGTCTTTCAGCATCTGTTGCTTTAGCAGAAATAGTAGCTTTAGTAGCACCTACACCTACTGATTTAAGAGCGTTAGCATCTACACCTCTTGCATCTAAAGCAGCAACTACAGCAGCAGCTCTTTCTCTAGATAATTTCAAGTTGTAAGCAGCAGCACCTTTAGCATCAGTTCTACCTTCTAATAGATAGTTACCTCCATCTTTCTTAATGATATCAGCAGCTCTATCTAATGCACCTGCAGACTCAGACTTAATAGTAGCCTTGTTGAAATCGAAGAATACACTCTTGAATGTAGTTTCAACTTCTTCAGCAGTTTTAGTCTTAGGCTTAGGACATCCGTTGTATTCTGGAAGACCTGGAACAGTAGGACAAGCATCATCTTTATCTAAGATACCGTCACCGTCTTGATCTGGCCAAGGACAACCGTTGTTTTCAGCAGGACCTGCTACTGTAGGACAAGCATCATCTTTGTCGATAACACCGTCACCATCTGTATCTGGCCAAGGACAACCGTTGTTTTCAACTGGACCAGCTACATCTGGACACTGATCGTCTTTATCTGGAACTCCATCTCCGTCAGTATCAGGACATCCTTGGAATTCTGGTAAACCTGGTGTATCTGGACAAAGATCATCTTTATCTAGGATACCATCCTTATCTCTATCTCTGTTTCCGAATCTAAATAAGATAGATGCAGAAGCTTGCCAGAAGTTAGCAACTGTAGAGTGATCACCTGGAGTTGATACATAATCACCTTGGATACCAAGACCGAAGTTTTTAGTTACCCAAAAGTTAGCACCAGCACCTGTAGAAACTGCAAAGTGGTTTGCTTTACCGTTCTCATTACCATCTTTACCATTCTTAACAGTTTCAATGAAATTACCGTCTGCATCGACAGCATTTCTTGGGAAAGAAAGTCCAGTATAGTCATGTCTTAAGTAGTTAGCACCAACTCTTAAATATGGATCAAACCAAGATTCTTCGTTCCATAAAAGACCTGCAGCTTTAGCCTGGAAACCAATACCTGTCATTAGGAAAAATTCTTTCCCCATGTTGAATCTTTTGTTTTCAACATTTCCAACAGAAGTTTGCCAGTCGATAACTAAACCTTTTCCAATGTTTCTAGCAACTGTTAACTTAGATAAAGGAGGTGTAATAGAATAATTGTTCATATTGAACAATTTCTTTGTTAAATTTTTAGCAGCGAACGTATTACTGAAGCCATCTCTAACTGCTACATGGTTTTCTGCATGAGCACCAACTCCGATTAACCACGGATTGTTGGTAGTCTGCGCGAAAACAGTAGAAGCAACAGTAAGTGCCAATGCTGAAATTCCTAATTTTAGATTTTTCATAGAATTAAATGATTAAATAATTGATAATGCAAAATAAATATAATTTTTCTTTATATACAAAGTTTTTCAAATGATTTTTAACTTTTCTTTAATATTCTGTCCAAGGTCCTTTTATTTTCTCTATCTTTTATGGCCTCCCTTTTATCGAAAAGTTTTTTCCCTCTACCAAGCGCTATTAGCACTTTTGCTTTACCTCTATCCGTGATATATAACTTTAGGGGTATGATAGTGTTCCCAGCATCCTTTAACTTTTTTTCAAGTTTCTGTAATTCTTTTTTGTGCAAGAGCAATTTCCGTTCCCTTTTTGTTTTATGATTGTAAAAAGTCCCTAATTTATACTCATCAATCATCATATTTATAATGTATAATTCCCCATCAATAAACTGACAGAACGATTCTGTGATGGATGCTTTGGAGGAACGTAAAGATTTTATTTCTGTACCCGTTAAAACCATTCCGGCTTCGTATTCTTCAAGAATCTCATATTCAAAGCGGGCTCTTTTATTTAATATACTAACTGTTTTTTCAATCTTCATCATTTTAAAATTTCGTTAATGAAATATATAAAAAATACGATACATTTAAAAACTTGACTATTATAATATTACAAAATACCCAAATTCTTTTCGTATTTTTGCGCCAAATTTACAAAACTATATGTTAACAGTATCTAACTTATCTTTACAATTCGGGAAAAGAGTTCTTTTTGACGAGGTAAATATTATGTTTACCAAAGGAAACTGCTACGGGATTATCGGAGCAAACGGTGCGGGAAAGTCTACATTCCTTAAAATATTAACAGGAAAGCAGGATCCAACAACAGGGCACGTATCTTTGGAACCAGGGAAAAGAATGTCAGTTTTGGAGCAGGATCACTTTGCTTTTGATCAGTATACTGTTCTTGAAGCTGTTTTAAGAGGTAACAAAAAATTATTTGAGATAAAGGAGGAAATGGATGCGTTATACGCAAAAGAAGATTTCTCTGATGAAGACGGACTTAAAGCTGGTGAACTAGGTGTAATCTATGATGAAATGGGTGGATGGACTGCTGAATCTGATGCACAAACCATGCTTTCAAACGTGGGGGTTAAAGATGATATGCACTGGCAGATGATGAGTGAACTTGAGAACAAAGACAAAGTAAAAGTTCTTTTGGCTCAGGCACTTTTTGGAAATCCTGATGTATTGATTCTGGATGAACCTACCAATGACCTTGACATTGATACAATCTCTTGGTTAGAAGACTTCCTTGCTGATTACGAAAACACTGTAATTGTGGTATCTCACGACCGTCACTTCTTAGATACGGTTTGTACGCACATCGGTGACTTGGATTATGCTAAACTGAACCTTTACACAGGTAACTACTCTTTCTGGTACCAGGCTTCTCAATTGGCAACAAGACAGAGAGCTCAGGCTAATAAGAAAGCTGAAGAGAAGAAAAAAGAACTTCAGGACTTTATTGCCAGATTTAGCTCCAACGTTGCTAAGGCAAAACAAGCTACTGCAAGAAAGAAAATGATTGACAAATTAAACATTGACGATATTAAGCCATCTTCAAGAAGATATCCGGCTATCATTTTCGAAATGGAAAGAGAAGCGGGAGATCAAATCTTGGATGTAAAAGGTCTTGAAAAGACAAAAGACGGTGAACTATTATTTTCTAATATAGATTTAAATCTTAAAAAGGGAGATAAAGTAGCTGTACTTTCCAAAAACTCTTTAGCGATCACAGAATTTTTCGAAATTTTAGCTGGAAATGTTGAAGCAGATAAAGGAAATGTTGCTTGGGGAGTTACTACAAACCAGTCTCACATGCCTTTAGACAATACCAAATTCTTCCAGGAAGATCAAAGTTTGGTTGATTGGTTGAGACAATTCACTAAGAATGATGAAGAGCGTCACGAAGAGTTTGTAAGAGGATTCTTAGGAAGAATGCTTTTCTCAGGTGATGAGGCCCTGAAATCCTGTACAGTACTTTCAGGAGGTGAAAAAATGAGATGTATGTTCAGTAGAATGATGCTTCAAAAAGCTAACGTTCTTTTATTAGATGAACCTACCAATCACTTGGACCTTGAAAGTATTACGACCCTGAACAACTCATTGTCCAATTTCAAAGGAAATCTTTTATTAGCATCTCATGACCACGAAATGCTTTCAACTGTCTGTAACAGGATCATTGAACTGACTCCTAACGGAATCATCGACAGAGAGATGACTTATGACGAATACCTTGCAGATAAAAAGATAAAAGAATTAAGAGAAAAAATGTATTCTTAATCTGATATCTGAATACAGAATTAAATAAAATACCTCAGAGCAATGCTTTGAGGTATTTTATTTTAAACAATAAATAAATAATTATTTTGTAAGTTTTGCAGTTGGAATAGCAACAGTTCCCGGATCTTTCCATAATCCGTCTTTTTCAGCTCTTTTCTTGATTGCCTGTGCTCTTTTTTCACTATCAGGATGAGAGTTGAACATTTTCTCAAAACCTGTCTGTGTACTTCCTTGTGAAAGCAGCGCCAGCTTTTTGAAAGCGGTATAAGCTCCTACTACATCATATTTATTAGCTTTCATGAAGTCATATGAATACGTATCCGCTTCAGACTCCTGTTTCTTACTGTGAGAAGCATCTAAAAATGCGTTAGCCATCTTACCTACCTGGCTATCATTAAGAGTAGCTACGGCATTGGAAGCCGATGAAGCTGCATCTAGTGCTGCTGCTTTTAGATAAGCAGATTTCATAGCATCTTTTGTATCTTCATTTTTTACGTGACCAATTTCGTGACCGATTACAGCTAGCAGCTCATTATCTGTCATGATGTCCATTAAGGATGAAAATACACGTACACTTCCGTCTGCACACGCAAAAGCATTAATATCTTTCACTTTATACACTTTATAGTTTAGGTTCAGACCGTCTTGAGATTTGTGTTTTCCAAACAGTTTGTTCAGTCTTACAGTATACGGATCTTTTGGCCCCGCTACCGCGTTGTTTTTATCCATCCAATCTACTGATTCTTTGGATAATTTAACAGCATCTTCGTTGGTAAAGGTTAAGGCTTTCGCACCATTTGAAACTATTCCGGCAGCTTTACCAAGATTAATTTTTTGAGCACTGATCGAATTCATTGCCCCTAAAAGTGATAGGCATACGATAATTTTTTTCATAGTTATTTAAATTTGGAGGACGAAGGTAACCATTTTTCAACAATAATAAAGTTAAAAAAGGAAACTCTATTTTTTTTAATTTTAAAGGAAAAAATGAAAGCCGCTTATCTTTTTACTATATTCTTCTTTTCTCTATTCACAGGGCAGGAAAAAATAAAATTTAATATGCCTGATTATGAAGATGTAATGATGACCTCTAATACGTACAACTTACCCTTTAATGTCAACTTCACCTCAACAACCTACCCAAAAAACCTAAAAAGACTTGAGCAGAAAAGCAATGGAGAATACCTTAATATTTTAGAGTATGATAAAAACGGAAATTTGATCTATAAATATTACCGACAATATGTAAGTGAAAACTGGGATGGGAAATATCTGACTATTATTGAAAGGAATATTTACAATGATAAAAACCAGCCGGTCAAAAGCCTTATTCTACACTCTAATGCTGGCGCAAGTTTAAATGAATATCATTATGATGCTGTAGGAAACATAATCCTTGTAAACAGCACAGGAATTCCAATAATAGGTGGCGATGAAAATACATGGAGATATATTGAAGACTTACTAAAAACCGAAGATTTTGACAAGGATAAAAATATTCTGAGACTGAATAATAAAAAGAATAAAAGCTCCTATGTTTTTGAATATGATTTCAATAAAAAACTAGTAAAAGCATTTTCAAAGGATCAGCCCTCAAATCATGATTTCCATATTGTGTATCAATTTAATGACTCAAATCAATTGATGTCAAAGACTGTTTTAGACCAAGGTAAAATCTATTACAACAACTCTTATATCATTGAGTATAAAGATGATAAAAAGATCACAAAAGAATATAATGAGGAAAAAAATTTAAAGCAAATAATCACAGAATATCCTGAAAATAAATTTACTTTTATTGAAACAGTTAATACGGAATATAAATTTAGCCAGAAAAGAAAATACTTTGGAAAAACACTGATTTTTGATGATAGCTTTACTCAGGAAAACGATGAAAAAACATTTGAAAAATTTAATTTGGATGAGTATAACATGCCTGTAAAGATGATTTCAGAAAAGAATGGAAAAATAGATTCTACCGTTATTTTCACAAATAAGTATGAGTTTTATTAGACTTATTCCTTCTGTTTTTTAAAATCTAATTTGCTGATTTTTAAAGAGGCTTTTAGAACTTTTTTCCTTATTTTTGTGAAATGAGTCAAAAATGGATTTATAAGCCCGAACCCGATGAGGAAATTGTGGACGGACTAAGTTCGTCGCTTGGTTTTGGTACTTTTGAATCTAAAATTCTCGTTCTAAGAGGAATTGACAATTATCAAAAGGCGAGAGAATTTTTCAAACCAAACCTTAACGATATACACAGTCCATTTTTAATGGCAGACATGCAAAAAGCTGTAGAGCGTATTGCCACTGCGATTGAAAATGGCGAAAAAATATTGGTATACGGTGATTATGATGTGGATGGAACTACAGCAGTTGCCTTAATGTACCTTTACCTCAGCAAAATTGTTGAGAAAAAATATCTGGATTATTATATTCCGGACAGAAATTCTGAGGGATATGGGATTTCTACAGAGGGGATTGATTTTGCCAAAGAGAATGGTTTTTCATTAATCATTGCTCTTGACTGTGGAATCAAGGCCCTTGACATGATCAATTATGCCTCCAGTCTGGATATTGACTTTATCATTTGTGATCACCACCTTCCAGGTGACGAGATTCCCAATGCTGCGGCTGTACTTGATCCTAAGAGAAGTGACTGTAGATATCCATTCAAGGAGCTTTCCGGATGTGGTGTTGGTTTCAAGCTTTGTCAGGGGTTGAATACTATTTATAAGCTTCCTGATGCTGAATTATTTGAGCTAACGGATCTTTTGGCAATATCCATTGCTGCAGATATTGTTTCGATGACTGGTGAAAATAGGGTTCTTGCTAAAATGGGGTTGAAAACTCTTAGAAAAACAAGAAATCTTGGATTAAGGCTCTTGATTCCTGAGGATAAGCTTTCTCATTTTGAAATTTCAAACATTGTATTTGAAATTGCTCCTAAAATAAATGCTGCCGGAAGAATTTCACATGGTAAAGCAGCGGTAGAGCTTATGGTATCTGATAACCTGAAGCATGCCCACCAAATTGTTCATGATATCATGAACCTCAACGATGAAAGGCGTGAATTGGATATGAACTCCACGCTTTCTGCCTTGAATCAAATTATGGAATCTCAACAGGAAACAAAGCACTCCACTATTGTTTATCATCCTGAATGGAATAAAGGGGTCATTGGTATTGTAGCTTCAAGGCTTATCGAAACTTATTATAAACCAACGCTGGTCTTTACGGATGGTAATAACGGTGAGATGGTGGCTTCTGCAAGATCCGTTTCAGACTTTGACGTTCATGAAGCTCTTGATATGTGTTCAGAATATTTCCTTAAATTCGGTGGACATCATGCTGCTGCAGGACTTTCTATGGAAAAGGATAAGTTTGAGGCATTCAAGGAAAAATTTGAAAAAATTGTTTCTGAGAAGATCAAGGAACACCAAAAAGAACCATCCATTACGATTGATTCTGAAATTAAAATTGATGAAATCAACAGGGAGTTTATTAATTTCCACAGGAAGCTGGCACCTTTTGGGCCTCATAATATGAAGCCTATCTTTACATTAACTGACCAAAAACTATCAGGATATGTAAAGACTATGGGAAAGGACAACAACCATATGAAGTTCTATATCAAGCAGGAATCTACAGGACGAAATATTGAATGTGTCGGCTTTAAGCTGGGACAGTTTGTGGAGGATTTTAAAAATAAAAATTTTGATATTGCTTTTACCTTGGAGGAAAATCACTGGAAAGGCAATGTAACTCATTATCTTAATATAAAAGATGTGAAGTTTAGGGATTAGTTTACTACTGCTTACAACCTATCATCTGTTACCTACATAACATGAAAAAAATCGGTCTATTCTTCGGATCTTTTAATCCAATACACATTGGACATCTTATTTTGGCCAATTATATTCTTGAGAATTCTGACATGGATGAGTTGTGGTTTGTAGTAAGCCCGCAAAATCCTTTTAAGGACAAAAAATCTTTATTGAAGGACCATAACAGACTGGATATGGTACAGCTTGCTGTAAAAAACTATCCTAATATGCGTGCTTCCAATGTTGAGTTTTCTCTTCCGCAGCCAAGTTATACGATCGATACCCTTACTTATCTTCATGAAAAACATCCTGATTATTCCTTTAGTCTGATTATGGGTGAAGATAATCTGGAGGGTCTTCACAAATGGAAAAATTCTGATACTCTTATCAAGAATCATCATATTATTGTTTATCCAAGAGTATTTGATAGGGAGAAGAAAGACTCCAAATATCTTCAACATGAGAATATCTCTCTGATAAAAGCTCCTGTGATAGAACTTTCCGCTACAGAAATCCGCAACATGATTAAAGATGGTAAAAATGTAAGACCTATGCTACCACCTGAAGTTTTTGAATATTTGGATGGAAGTAATTTTTATAAGTAATTTTGTAAATCAGAAATGAGAGGACAAAACAAAAAGCCAGAGAAAGACTCTTACTTTTAACTCTCACCTCATACCTTAATAAATGGACTTCATCGAAAAATTTTTCTCAAAATATTCTCAGGAAAAAGTTATCAAATGGTTTAAGCAGATATGTCTTGCAGAAGCTATTTCATGTCTTTTATTGTACTGTGTTGCGATGATCTGGATCCGATATGATGAAAATTTATATTCTATTATTTTCATCAGTGTTATTGGTAGTCTACACGGATTATTCTTCACCCTTTATCTTCTACTCTGCCTTCCTGCAAGAAAAATTTATAATTGGGATGATGAAGATTTCGTTTTCGCCTTATTAGCTGCTTTTTTCCCATTTGCAACGATTTGGGTTGATAAAAAACTGGCTAAATTCGAAAGGGAATAAATTTATTTTTCATAAAATTTCATGTTTTGCTGTAACAATTTTATTGTTGCAGTTGTCTTATTATACATAAAGGTCAAATAATCGAAAATTTAATTTAAAATTTTAACAACTGAAAACCAATCAGTTAATGATAGTTAAAAATATTTTTAAGTACTTTGTATTGCATGATACTGAATTTATTATATATCTTTGTAATGTAAAATAACAAACCATACAAGCTATTAACAACTAAAAAATAATAATCATGAAAACTCAAATTCTTATTGCAGCCCTATTTTTCAGTGGATTTGTTACTGCTCAGCAGAAAAAAGACAGTGTGAAAGTAAATGCTATTGATGCAGTAAATATCAAGAAGCAGGTTTTCAAAAAACAAGGTGACCGCTTGGTGTATGATGTGGCGTCCTCTCCTATTGCTAAGGGAACTAATACGTTTACTCTGCTAAAGCAAACTCCAATGATCTCTAGTGTAGATGGAAAAACATTGAAGATTTTGGGTAAATCAGATGCTGTTATCTATATCAACAATAAAAAAACAAATATGGATGCTGAAGCATTGATTGAAATGCTAAAGTCTACTCCATCAGAAGATATTCAGAAAATTGAGGTAATTACTGTTCCGGGAAGTGAATTCCAGGTAGAATCTAAGGAGGGAGTTATCAATATTGTGATGAAAAAAAGCAGAAACAACGGCTACAATGGAACTATGAAAATGCAGAATGAGCATGGTTATTATAATAATCCTTCGGCTGGAGGTTCATTCAATTTCAGACAAGGAAAATGGTCAGGGAACTCCAATGTAAGAGTAGGAAACTGGACGGACAGAGAGAAATATAGATTATCCAACGGGGACCCAACGTTCAGAAATGAGTCTTATGGTTATAATGCTGATCCTAACAATAACTATGGAGGAGGTATTAATCTTGATTATGAGATTAACAAAAAGCAGAGTTTGGGATTCTCTTACAATATGAGATACAATAAAAGCTTCAACTCTGTTCTGGAAATGATGAACTGGCAAGATGGAGTTTTAACGAACAGAACGATTAATAATGAAAATGCACAAACCAGAAATCATTCATTTAATTTAAATTATGAAATAAAGACTGACTCTCTGGGAAGTAAGCTTACCTCTAATGTTTCGTACTTGTGGTTCAATAGGGATAAAGTAAGTTTTAATGAAAGCTTTCCTTTGTATGAGGATGTGAACAACAGATATTCGGCTTTGCATCAATCTGTACCACAGATTATTAATAACTATGCGGCCAATATTGATTATTTAAAAAAGACGGCTAAGGGTGCAACATGGTTGATGGGAGTGAGCTACAACCATACCAATACGGATAATGATACCAGACAGGATGTTTTTAACGGAACAACATTCGTGGATAATCCGGCACAAACCAATCACTTCATCTATAAGGAACAAATTCTGGGGGCTTACATCAATTATGAGAGAAAACTGACTGAAAAAATTTCCGGAAAAGCAGGCCTTCGATATGAAATGACCAAAAGCACAGGAGATATTATTGGAAAAACAGGATTTGAAAGAAACTACAACAACCTGTTACCTTACCTGAACTTAAACTACGCCATCAGTTCTGATCATAATCTAAGCTATACATTCTCCAGCAGAATCAGAAGACCAAGATTCTGGGAACTGAACCCATCCAGAATGTATTTTACTCCTAATAACTATACTCAGAATAACCCATTTATATTGGCTTCAAAGTTCTATAATCAGGAACTGAATTATATGTATAAAAATGCATTTTATGCCAATCTTAGCTTCACAATGATAGACGATGCTTCCAGCCAGCTACCATTAAGAGGAACTTTAACCCGAACTAAAGAGGATGAAAATGGAAATCCTATTACAGAAAAAGTAAAGTTTCTCCGATATATAAGAACCAACTATGGCAACAGCAGAGAATTAGGATTAACATTGGGAATGAACAAATCCTGGTTTAAAGATATCTGGACCACCAATTATTCTGTGAATCTTGGGTATACAACGTTCAATGGTAGTGTAACAAAGGATCCTACCTCCATCCCTGCAGCTGGGGAAACAGAAGAGTTGGAAGCCTATGTTCTTGATATTAAAAACTACAATATGAGCGCTACGCTTAATAATAACATCCGTCTTTCTTCTAAAAAGGATTGGTTTCTGGGAGTTAATTATTTTATAGCCAGCAGAGCTGCAACAGAAGGGGGAATGATGGGAGTAAGACAAAGCCTTGATTTTAGTGTAAAGAAAATAGTTGGAGACTGGACGGTGCTAGTAGAATTATATGATGTATTCAATCAGAACTTTTATAAAATTGAAGGAGTACAGCCTCATGGCAGTTATAACAATGTAACCAATTTCAATTATCCAAGATTATTTAGCGTTGGGGTTACCTACAATTTTGGAAATCAGAAACTGAAAAAAGCAAGGGAAATGAAATCAGCTAATGATGCTGTAAAATCAAGAACCTAATCTATAAAAACTTATCTCACTTAACCACTCTAAAAAAACAAACATGAAACGTATACTTTTGTCAATAGCTGTCATATTCGGTACCTGTGCTTTTGCTCAGGAAAAGAAATCAGACACGGCAAAAACAAAAAATATAGAAGGTATTACCATCACCAAACAGGTATTTAAAAAACAAAGTGACCGTTTTGTATATGATGTTGCTGCTTCTCCTATAACGAAAGGAAATACTACTTTTGATCTTTTGAAACAAACGCCATTGTTATCTTCAACTGATGATAAAACATTAAAAATTGCAGGAAAAAACAATGTATTAGTCTATATCAACGGAAGAAAATCCAATATGGATGCTGAATCACTGGCCCAATTCCTAAAAAATACTCCGGCAGAAAACATTCAGAAAATTGAGGTAATTACGGTTCCGGGAAGTGAGTTTCAGGTGGAATCTTCTGATGGGATTATCAATATTGTCTTAAAGAAAAAGATGAGTGATGGCCTTAACGGAAACATGAGATTTTCTAATACTCAAAGTAAATACAATGCCAGCCAGGCAAGTTTCTCTGCCAACTATAGAAAAGACAAACTGGGAATTAGTGCCAACCTCAGCGGTGGGGAAAACATTCAGGCTCAAACCTATACTTTAAGAAACAGCAGTGACAATGCTTCAAATGAGTCAACTGGTGATATCACCGATCCAAACAAAAATATCGGAGGTTATCTGAACATTGATTATCAGTTAAATGATAATAGTAATCTGGCTTTATCATGGAATACATGGGCCAACAAGAGCTATAATTCAACGGTATCACTTTTCAATACAATTGTTAATAAAGAAGGCCCCCAATACACATGGTCTAAAAATAAAGAGGATGCGAGAACCTATAATAACTCACTTAATTTAAACTATGAGTTAAAAACAGATTCCCTAGGAAGTAAGTTGAATGTAAATGCAGCTTATCTGAATTATAAAAGATTTCAGGTTACAGACAATATCACTTATAAATCCGATATCAATAGAAAGCTAGACTATAGAGATAAATCTATCCAGATGTTTCAGGACCTTCCACAGATCATTAACAATTTCTCCGGAATGGTAGATTACATCCAGAAATTTAAAAATGACCTTACTATTTCTGTAGGTGGAAATTATAACAAAACCAAAACGGATAATGATACTAAAAGTGATACTTATTTTATTGATCCTGAAAAAGCACCTAAATTAGCACCTAACCACTTTATTTATGATGAAAACATTTATGGCTTTTATGTAACTGCTGAAAAGAAGTTTTCTGATAAATTTTCCGGAAAAATAGGAACCCGATATGAGATTACCAACAGTTTAGGAACCTCAGATAATCCGCCAACAGAAGCTCTTAAAAGAATTGAAAGAAACTATAACAACTTTCTTCCTTATATGAGTCTTAACTATGCCATCAATGATAAAAACAATATTTCCTACTCCTTTTCAAGCAGGATGAGAAGACCAAGTTTCTGGGAAATAAATCCGGTGGTAAATAAACTGACTGATGATAATTATACTCAAAACAACCCTTTCGTAAAGGCTTCGTCCACTTATAATCAGGAACTGACTTATATGTATAAAAACTCCTATTTTGTTGTTTTAAACCATTCTTATATTAAGGATGCCATCACCCAGGTTCCGTTACAGGGTTATCCCGAGAAACCTAATGGAGAGCTAGGAAAAAATCTTGCCTTAAGATACATCAGAACCAATTTTGGAGATAAGCAGGAAATGTCTGCCATGGTAGGAATCCAAAAATCATTTTTCAAACAATATTTGACTACGAATTTCAGCATCGGTATTCAACATAACAGAAACAATGGAAGCCTGGATATGGATCCCACTACTGGGGACCGTTTCAGAAATGAGAAAGGAGAATTTGTAACCTACATCAATAAGACCAACTCTACCAGTATTTTGATTCAAACGAATAATACCATCCGTCTTGATAAAGCAAAAACATGGTTCCTTGGAGTTAACTTTTTCTTCATAGACAAGCAGCAGATAGAACTGGGTATGCTACGAAGTTTATCGAGTTTAGATCTTAGCATCAAGAAAAATTGGAACGACTGGACTTTTGCAGTCAATGTAAATGATGTCTTAAGAACCAATATTGTAGTCATTGATGATATCCAAGACAATGGAAACAAAAATTACATCCACCAGAATCAATACCCAAGAAGCTTAACGGTAAGCCTTACTTACAACTTCGGAAATAAAAAACTGAAAAAGGTAAGAGATATTGAGGGTGCTTCCGACTCTATCAAGAGTAGAACAAAGTAAAATAATCTTTCTTCATATTCAACTCAATTATATTCCACGGAAACCTGTTGATCTTTCAACAGGTTTTCTATCTTTATAGGTATGAAAAGAAAGTTAGACTTTATTTTTTTATGTTTTATTGTATCCTTTCTGCTGACAAACTGTAAGGAGAAAAAGGTCACACTAGGGATGAACATTTCCTTTGATAAAGAGGAAAACATTCATTATGGAAATGATTCTGACCAAGTCATGGATCTTTATATCCCCCATCAAAAATCTACGAAGAAAAGAGATGTATTTATTATCATTCATGGAGGGGGCTGGCATAGTGGAAACAAGTCTCAGCTTACTTTCTTTACCCTCTCGATGATGCAAAGGTTTCCTGATTATATTTTTGCCAATATTAATTATCGAAACGCTTCTCAAACACAATATGGCATTCCCAACCAAACCGAGGATATTAAAAGCGTAATTACTTTTTTAAAAAGAAAGCTGAAAGATAGTCCAAAGATCATTCTAATGGGAAACAGTGCCGGTGGGCACTTATCCATGTTGTATGCTTACAAATTTGATTCCGATAAAGAGGTAAAGGCTGTGATTAACATCGTAGGGCCAACCGATCTATCTGATCCAGGCTTTAAGACGTATCAAGAATATTCTTTTGTAGAACAACACTTGGTAGATCCCAAGATACTTACAAAAGGTACCTCAGCGGTTCATTTTGCCAGTCCAGTTTATTGGATAGAGAATACATCTGCCCCTACTCTTTCCTATTATGGAAAAACCGACCGTGTCATTTCTATAACCCAAAAAACAATTCTGGATTCTGCTTTAAATAAAAATAATATCATCAATGAGTCCTATGAATTCAATGGTGGACATCTAGATTGGGATAAATCACCAAACCATACTTTTCTTATTGATAAGATTGAAGCTTTCCTTAAAAGGACAGATAAAAAATAACACGTTCTGATTTTTCAAAACGTGTTATTTTTTATTTTTTAATTTGATTTACTCGGATTTTGCGACTGCTGTTCTTTCTGAAACTCCATTCGCGTTGAAAGCTTCAATCTGGAAATAGTAGGAATCTGTTCTGTCTGCACCTGTAAAGAAATATTCATTCTTTCCGTATACCATAATGCTTCCGTACATTTTCTCAGGAGATTTCCCCCAGTAGATTACATAGCCATCCGCTTCAGGATTCTGCTGCCATTTCATCCAAATACTTCTTCTTTCACCATATTTTTTTGGATCAGCCCTTAAAGGCACAAAACCTTCTACTTTGCCAGGTTGTTTTCCAGCTCCTTTTCCAAACACTCTGAAGCCACTTAATGCAAATTTTCCTGTAGGCATTTTAAGGTTTTCCATTTTAAGGAAACGGGCTTTTGCAGGCTGCTCAAGCTCAACATAATCGTGAGGGACATCTTTTGTATTCTTGCTTTTATCCACAATCACTTTCCACTTCTTACCATCATTAGAGCCATAGATTTTATATTGATGCATTTTCCCTAAGGTTTTCCCCATGAACTCAGCATCCTGATCTGCATAATTGATCTGAATGGCATTGATTGTTGAAACTTCACCCAGATCCGTTTGGAACCATTCTCCGGAATTCCCTGTTTTAGCACTCCAATAGGACTTGATATCTTCATCTACAGCATAATTGGGTTGATAACCACCTAAAGTAGATGAAACCTGAACCGGCTTATTATAATTCAATAACATCCATCCGGCAAAAAGACCTTTTGTAAAGTCTTTCCCTTGTGCATACTGCGGAAGGTAAGTAGGATAATCACCATAAGCCGTATTACAATACATCACATCATCTTTATCAAAACCTGCCGGCCAGATACCCAGCCTTCTTTCAAAATTATTTTTGGTAGAAATAAATATAGTGGAAACATGCCACCAGTTTTTATAATTGTCTTCAAAAGTTGCTCCATGACCTGCTCCCCTTGCAAAACCTCCCGGTTTATAAGAGAATGGATTATGCTGCTGATATTCGAAACCTTCCAAAGGATTTTTGCTTACGTATACACCATCGGAATATCCACTGAATTCTGTTGCCGGAGCACCATACTGCATATAATATTTCCCGTTATGTTTTGTCATCCAAGCTCCTTCTACAAAAGGCTGAAGAAAAACATTATCATTGTATTCTCCGAAACGCTCCCATCCGTGGTCTTCAGGTTTTAGTTTTAGAATGGGTTTTACGAAACCTTCAGACTGAAGATTTTTCACTTTCACTTCTGTTCCCAGCAAAGGCCATTCGTTACTTGAACCCCAATATAGATATAGTTTACTCTTATCTTCATCATAGTGGAATGCTGGATCCCATGCGCCTACTTTTAAAGTATCTACTGCAATCTTCCAGTCATCTTTAGTTGGATTTGTACTTTTCCAGATTGGAAAATCCTGTTCCCAGGTAGAACCATACACATATAGAGTATCTTTCATAGCCCAGACAGCCGGAGCATTAAGATCATGAATATATTTATTATCTCTGAGAAATTTCCTTTTTACAAACTTCCAGTCCAACATATCATCACTGTACCAATATCCTTCCTGGTTTGTAGAAAAAAGAAACAGTTTATTTTTAAAATTAACAATCACCGGATCTGCTGTGGCTCGGTGTTTCCCTTGTTTTGAAAAAACTTCAAAAGGAGTATAACCATAATCTATGTTGATCGGATTACAAAATGTTTTCTGCTGCGCTCCTACAATCATTCCAAGAAAAATTGCTAATAACAGAATATATTGTCTCATTTTTAGATTTTAAAGATTCCAACAAAGTTAGCTAACTTTTTTTGGTTTTCTCCAAATAAAGCCATCCAGAAGATAATGGGTAAGCTGTGGAACCACGAGCAATGGAACTAAAAACTGGAGTATATTTTCTGGGTTATTAAATTCCAGTGAGAAATGCTCATTCCAAACTAAGGTTTCCCACAGAAATTCCTCAAGAAAGGCAAATCCTAAAATCACCCCTACAAATAAAAATATTCCCGAAGCAGATTTAAAAATTAACATCCAGTTCAGTTGATGATTATCCTTTTGCTTTATTTCACTAATATAGATCAGAGCAATATAAGGGATCCCGTGGGATACAACATTCAGGAAAGTAAAGACAAGGTCATTGTTAAAATATACAATTCCAAAATACCAGGAAAGGTACGTTCCGGTAATAAGAGCTGTTTTAGGAATGTTGATGCTCTTTGTTTTTATGGCTTCAAAAATGGTTTTTACAAGCCAGATTATTAATATCCCTACATACAGAACGGTGATAAAACCAACATAATCAGGCAAGTTTTTAAGCCAATCAAATTCATTATTTACAAACCAGGTAAATGCACGTGGTGTTTTGAACCAGTACAACATTGGGAAAACTGTAGCAGCATATATGGCCACCTCATCTATTTTCTTCTGCCAGTTATTAGGCTCAAAGCGGGCATAGATTCTCATAAATCCATATTGCTGGCGGATAAAATGAAAAACGGCAATCAAAGCCAGTACCGACCAGAATGTAAGGCTTCCAAACTGGAATAAAGTAATTCCCAGGCACCAGCTTAGAATGGGAATCCCGAAATACAGCAATTTCCTTTTCTGAACCTCATCTTTTACAAAATAAGTCTTAAACAAAGTGGAATATACATGGGCAACATCTACAAAAACAATCAAAAGAAGCCATGTGTAAAAGGAATAATTATTTTCTAATCCCTGAACTTGTTTCTGAAAAAGAAGAATAATCAACAATACCAAAAAAGGTGGAGATAGAATAAACCACCAATCTGTTTTTGCATTATGGATCCAAGGTTGTTTCATAGCATTTGCTTTGCAGTTCTTATTCCCTGATAAAAGGCTTCTTCAAAAATAGATATTCCTGAAAGATCAGAATGGGCAAAGAAGATCTTTCCATCCAAAGATTCCTTTGCAAGTCTGGTGTCTTCACCAAAAATTTGATTGGGAACCGGAGCAATCATCGCATGTCCTATTTTATGAAACTGCATTTCAAGAATAAAGTCCTCTATAAGCGGATGTGCTTTCTTCAAGTCTTCTAAAACTAAAGTTTTAAGTTCAGCTTCTTTCATGGAATACAGCTTCTTTCTGGCCTTTTTACAATCATTTGTAGAGAAGCTTTTGTAATAGGTAATCACCTTTTCTCCCAAAACCTGATTGATATTCTGATGCTGATCATAAATATACCCTAACCCGGAAGATCCATAAATTACATTATCCCAGGCTAGCTCTTCATCTCCTCCAAACTCGTTCTTCAATGTAATGGTTGTCAAAAGCCAGGGAACATATTGAAATGATTTTGCGTTTCTATTATTTAAAATTCTTTCGTTGACAAATTGAGGTATGGCAAACAAAACTTTTTCGGCTACAATTGTCTTTGTTTTCTTCTGAGAATTATCAAAACACTGTATCTCAACTACATCATTAACTTTAACATCAAAAACTAAATGATTAGTTAAAGATTTTTCTTTGATATATTTTGAAAAATAGTGAGTAAGCCTTGCATTTCCCTCCGGCCAGGTAAATACCTGGTCCTTATATTTTGTACTCCAGTTATTTTTTCTTCCGGCAAAATAATGAATCCCCGCCCAGGCTGAAACATAGTCTATCCCCAAGCCATAATCATCTCTACAGGAATAATCTAACAACCATAAAAGTTCTTCCGATTGAAAATGATGTTCCTGAAGCCAATCTCTAAAAAGAGTTTTTTCAAGCTTCATAACTTCATCTTCCCTGCTGGAATCATGTACAGGAATGGCAAACCAATAATTTCCAAGAGTATCTCTTTTTTGACGGAAATCGTTCATCATCGTAAAGAAACGATTCAGCTCATTTTGTATTTCTACTGTTATTCCTTTTTGTGGAACAACATCATTCTGCCAAGAGTTTTTATAGAACAATCTTTCCTGCTGTGGAAAAGTCATCTGATATTCGTCTAAAATAGGATCTCCATTTTCTTCTATTCCCTGACAGATTCCACACTCCGTCAGAAATTCGATAATTTCAGTATTTTCTTTGTTGGGTAAAGGCAGATAATGTGCTCCCAATGGAAACTTTGAAAATGAATTCTGTCCATTTGAAGAATTTCCTCCCAAGTGATCCTCCATTTCCAGAAGAAGATAATCATGCTTGTTATTTTGACTGAAAAATCTGCATGCAGAAAGCCCAGAGATCCCACCACCCACAATAAGATATTGGGTGTTGATAACTTCTGTAGATTGTGGAAAATCCTTAGCCCATAATTGATGTCCAAGAATATGATTGGTACCTGTAATCTTCAACAACAACGTTTTTGCTTTCTTCCCACAATATTGCAGAAAGGGAAGCATTAGACTGCCTAACATTACTGTCTTTAGGAAATCCTTTCTACTGAACTTTCCCCCACTCTTCATCAAAATAGCGAACTAGTATCTGGTTATCCAGACGGTTAACTTCTACATCTTTTACCTTCATATCCTTGTTAAAGTAGGACATTTGCGAAAAATCATAATCGTAGTATTTTAAGTTGGGAATCTGTCTGTAGATCTTATTATTGACCGGTTCGAATGAAGCCATTGAAAAGCCCCACTCTCCAAACGACGGAACATAGGTGTGATACGCGGAGGTAAACGGAAATATCTGATTGATTGTTTTCTCTATACACCAGAAAGACTTTGGTGCAAAATAAGGAGAAGTAGTCTGGACTACAATCTTTGTATCCGGAGTTGTCAATCTTTCAAGTTCTTTATAAAACTGTAGAGAATAGAGTTTTCCCAAACTATAATTGGATGGATCCGGAAAGTCTATGATAATGACGTCAAATTTCTTTTTATTCTCCTTTACCCAAATATAAGCATCCTTGTTAATGACTTCTACTTTAGAGCTGGATAAGGAACTTTGGTTCAGCTTACGCATGGTCTCATTGGTTTTGAAAAACTGGGTCATTTCACCGTCAAGATCTACAAGAGTAACTTTCTTCACCTCTTTATACTTCAGTACTTCACGAACAGCAAAACCATCACCTCCTCCCAAAATCAAAACATTATCAATGTTTTTGGCCATAGACATTGCCGGATGAACCAGTGCTTCATGATAACGATATTCATCTGTGGAAGAAAACTGTAAGTTATTATTTAAATACAGCCTGAACTCACGGTTATTTCTTGTTAAAACAATCCTTTGATAAGGGGAGCTTTTTGTATAGACAATATTTTCACCATACAGTTTTTCTTCTGAATATGATAAAATCTTATCTGAAAATATGAAAAGGGCCAAAAGAAATACAAAGGCTCCAATTGATTTTACCTTTAGGGAAATTGGTTTTGAAAGTTCCTTTGTAAGATAAAAGCATAGGAATATTGCAATGGAAATATTGATCAACCCAAAGAATAGCGGAGTTTTTACAATTCCAAGTTGGGGAATTAACACCAAGGGAAAAAGAATAGATGCGAGTAAAGCTCCTATATAGTCGAAAGCAAAAACATTGGATACTAAATCTTTAAACTGAACCCGGTCTTTTAAAATATTCATTAAAAGTGGAATTTCCACTCCTACCAAAGATCCTGTAAAAAAGACAAAGAGGTACAGAACGGCTTCAAAATGGGCTAATGTATTGAAGAGGATGAATAATACCACGGAACTTATTCCTCCGACAATTCCTACCAGAATTTCAATTTCTACAAACTTATCAATCAAGTTTCCTTTGATGAATTTTGCAAAATAGGAACCCACCCCCATTGAAAACAGATATACTCCGATGATGAAAGAAAACTGCTTTACGGAATCTCCTAAAAGATAGCTTGCCAAAGCCCCGGCTACCAACTCATAAATCAATCCACATGTAGCAATGACAAATACTGAAAACAATAAAAGCAGCTCAAGAGGAATCCTCTTCTTATCCATGAATTGCAGCGCTTATAATCATTGAAATACCGATGATAAAAGCTCCAAAAACGATAGCCAGTGCTATATTTTTATTTTGAGCAATCTCATGCCATGTTTTTTCCGGAGTTAATTTCTCGATGACGAAATAGCATAACAGTAAAATAGCAATTCCTAAAAATGAATAAAGAACGGAATTGAATATTGGGAGTAAATTGATGTTGTCCATAGTTTTATATTTTTATTTGTGATAATATCTGTAAAATCCTGCTCTGGAATGGCTTCTTGTGGTTCCGTCACGGTAGTTTTCTGTTTTGGTACAGTCACAGAACTGATTTCCTGTAAAGGTCAGGTAAACAAACCAGCCCAGAAAAAAGCCTCCGATGGCAAATAATTGCCAATTATTTCTGATATAATTGATGATTCTTTCCATACTTAATTAACAGAATAAGGTGAATTGGAACTGTTACTCCATTTGCTTCCCTCAAAGATACGTCGGGCCAAATAGCTCAATCCTGCAAATACCAGTAAGCATGCAAGTACAATCCCAAAGTTCCAGAACGAAACCGGCAGCCAGGTAGCTTTGATCTTTACGGTCTCATTTTGTTCACTATTGCCTGGGTAGCCATAATTCGGAACTATATTAACAAGGATAGAATCCAGCTTACCAAGCTCTTTTATATTGTTTTGAAGACCGGTTTTTAATATGATATCATTTTCCAGTGCTACTCTGTCTGTATAGGTACTAATGCTTTTGTCCTTATCATTTTGCACAAAGAAAGCTCCTGTTTCATTTTGAATAATTGAGAAATCCCCATTCTCCGGTCGGTACCCTGATTTGAACGGATCTACTATTCCACCCTCTTTTTCTGCTGAGATCAAGAAATGGTACGTTCCCTGAGGAATACCGCACATATTGAAGTCCTCTGTCTGGCTTCCCTCACTCCAGCTTTCTCCTCCTTCATATCCTGAATATTTTTCTATATCCTTGGTAGCATAAGTCACTTCATTGGTTTTCTCATTAACAAGACCTATCCCGACATTCGCCCAGGAGTTATTCACATCGGAAAAGAGATGGACCTTTAAGGGTGCCGAACCGCCCGAAAAGCTAAAGCTTTTACTCACCAGTTCTTTATCATTTACATCTGCAAAGTTTATATTCTGTTCAAAGACGGTCTGATTGCTTCTTGAGGTTACCACATACAATTGCATCAGACATATCAGCAATGCTGTAACTGCCATAATATTGGTACACTGTCTTATATTATAAAGAAATGGCTGAACAATCCCTATTCCGTTTCTATAGGGCATGTTTTTTATTCCAAAAGCTTTTCTTATTTCGGATCTTGAAATATGATTTCCCTTAAAGAACTGTGATGAATTTCCGTACTGCTCCCTAGAGATCATTTCTGTACCATTCACATATTCTTTATAATTGGCAAGGCCAAAATTCAGTTTGTCTTCAAAATAACCTGCCGCAGCATATGTTGTACATGGGGTGGTTTCGTACCATCTGTATTTACGTCCTTCCAATTCAGCATGAAACTTAGATTCTTTAAATGCTGCTTCCAATTGACGAAGAAAAACCCAATGTCCATCGCTTTCGCTTAGATATGCGTTATTTCCGGCTTGATCTTTCAGTGCGTATTCACGCCAAAAAGTGTCTGAACCGTATTTTTTGATGACAATATTAATCACCCAATAGTCTGTACCATAGAGCATACCTTTACGCCCTACTTCCAAAACAACATTCTCTACAGGCTTTTTAATATTTTTCTTTTGGGTAATATTTTTTACTCCAATAAGGGTATTACAATGACTGCAGATAAATTCTTCAATGGCAAACTCAATGGCCATATCATTATTATTGGTTCGGCAAATGGGACAAATGTGATCCATTTTTATCTGTAAATTTTGTGTTTTTGAATGGTATTAGCTTTAAAATATTGAACCACTTCATCAGCAATCTGTTCTACCTTTTCTGTATTGTCCTGTGTATAATTACAAAGGAAAACATCAAAAGTAAGCTGCTTAAACTCCGGCCATGTATGAATACAAAGATGTGACTCTTTAAGGCAAACTGCCGAGGTGAAACTTTGATTTTCAAAAACATGATTGGTAATCCCTACAATTTCTACTTCTTTTGTTTTCAGAATATCTTCTGTGAATGCAAGAAATCCCTTGCTGTCTAATAACAAATCTTCTGACTCTGTTTCCAAAGTCAGAAGAATATGTAAACCTTTATTTGATAATGGGTTCAATTAATTTTTTCGTAAATATATTATTTTTTTGGAAGAAAAACTTCAGCAAGCATACATCTTGCGCTTCCGCCTCCATTTACCTCTATGGTATTAAGATCTGAGTAAATGATCTCACAATATTTTTCAATAGCGGCAACCTGTTCTGACGTTAAAGATTGGTAAGCGGTTTGGCTCATTACCAAAAATCTTTCACCGTCCTTATTTTGAACCTGAAGCATATTTCCTGCAAACTGCTGCATTTGTTCTTCTGAAATTTCAATGATTTCTTTCCCGGAATTTTTGATGGTTTCAATAACCTTTTCTCTTTCCAACTCATCATCAATACAATCAAGACAGATGACAACAAATTGATCTGCCACACACATCATTACGTTGGTATGATAGATCGGAAGCCTTTCTGTGCCCACTGTCTGATAGGAATGAAAAACGATCGGTGTAAAACCATATTTTTCACAGAATTCTCTGAACAGATTTTCATCTAACCTCAAAGAAACAGAACCATAGGCAATTTTCTTGTCGTGGTCGAAGATCATGCTTCCTGTTCCCTCCAAGAAGTGTCCTTGTGTTTCAGGAAAGGACCAATCATCTATTTCAGCAACTTCGAATCCCTGTTCTTTGATATTTTCAATAATATCATCTCTTCTTTCCACTCTTCTGTTGGACGCGAACATTGGATATAAAACTACTTTTCCATCATTATGAAAGCTTACCCAGTTATTTGGGAAAATAGAATCTGGTGTATGAGGATCCAATGTATCTTTTATAGTAATTACATTGATACCTTTACCTCTAAGTTTTCCAACAAAAGTATTGAACTCTGCCAGTGCCTTAGACTGAATATCGGAACCTGTCTGTTCTACCTGAAAATAATTATTTTTCGCAGTTTCTGCGTTGTAACCGAATGCAATCGGTTCTATCATTAATACGGTATCTGTTGTCTGCATGTTTTTTTTAGTTTGAGGGTGTTTGTGTATGAGTGTTTGGGAGTATATCAATGTGGCTATACATTCTTATTCTCTTTATTGAGTAATGAAAATGAACACCATTTTTCTGACTGACTCATCATATTGATTAACATCCCTATTATTTGGTTATACTGATTATGCAAGTTATTATATTGATCTTCGTTTATGTAGCTGCAGGCATAAGCAAATTGAAGCCATGTTTGGGTTTCTCTTGCTTCCCCTTCTGCGTCTGTAAGCTTAGCAATAAAGGATTTCTCATATCTCCTTTTTCCCCAGGCTTCACTAATGTTTGCAGTTACAGATCTTGATGATCTTCTTATTTGATCTGTAAGAGAGTAAAGTTCTTCTTTTGGAAAAGACTTTGAGAGTTCATAAATATACTGTGCTGTCTGAAAAGATTTTTGAAAAACTTTTAAATCCTGATGAAATTTAATTGTTGACATCGTTCAATTATTTAAGGTTAAAAATCACTTCCTCTTACAACTTTACTACTTACTCCAAAACTCTCCCACTCTATTACTCTATTACTCTCTCACAAGCGGCATTGTAGAACATCTCAACAAACCTCCCATTTTAGAAATTTCTCTGTAAGGGATTTCTTCTACAGTCATTCCCCATTCGTTTCTTAAATGGTTGTTCATTCTTGTAAATGTTTTGTCCGAAACAACTATTTCAGGAGAAATAGAAAAGATATTCGGGAACATTTCAAACATTTCTTCATCATTGATATGGAAGCAGTTTTCTTCACCGAAAATATCGATGATTAAACGGTAATCACTTTCGTCAACAAATCCGTTTTTATAAATGATACATTTGTCTTCTCCTATTGGATTGAACGTACAGTCCAGGTGTAGGATTCCCTCAAATGGGATTTTATCATTTTTCTTTAATTCAAGATCAATAATTCTTTTCTTGGGAAAATATTCTTTTAAGATTTCAATGGCATACTCGTTGGTTCTTGCCGTTTTATAGTTTCTATAATCTTCACTGAAGCAAGTTCCGATGAAGAGGAAATCATTCCATACAATTACGTCCCCACCTTCAATATGTGCAGTTTCCGGAAGATTGATTATTTTTCTCCAAGCTACTTTTTCAAAAACGCTCTTATAGGCTTCCTGCTCATCCGCTCTATCTGCAATTACATTAGAAATAATCATCTTGTCATCAATAACAAAAGCTACATCTCTTGAAAAAACCTGATTGTAGTCTTCAATGATGCTAGGACGCAGTACTTCTACATCATACTTTTTTAAGACCGCTTCAAAAGCGTTCATTTCATTGATAATATCCTGTTCTTTAGGATATATATTGTGTTCGATTGAGTAATATGACTTGGCGTCATAACTTTCCTCTAGCGTGGGAACCGGTCCCAATGAATTAGGCTGGCCTAGAACTACTGACTTCAGCCTACCCGTTTCGTTTTTAATGTTTAGTCTCATAAAGATTTATGCAATACTACAAATATAAGTAAAGGTCTCTACCTATAAAACTTTTGGATTATTTTATGCATTAAATTTGATTTCCTAAATCACCCCCTCTCAACAAAATTTCCTTGTCTGTTTAGCCAACTGTAGTGAATAGCTCCAAAAACATCTACAACTTACTATTTTCCATCTACATAAGGATAAAAAAACAGATAATCCTATTATTTAATTTCCTATATTAGTGATATAATTTTCGCGAAATTATAAGTACTAAAACTTAACTATTAACATCAAAAAACAAAGTCATGAACAAGAACAATCCAGTGCTAAAAAATGCACAAAAACTAGGAAGAGATCAACAAAAGTCTGTTATGGGAGGAGCAATAGCCGGCAGAAGATGCTGCGAATGGGATGACGTAACAGGAAAATGTTTCATCTGGACATGCGACAGATGTATGTGTCCATAAATGAGATAACCTGCTTTTTTAAGCAGGTTTTTTTTATCTTGTTCTGCTCTCTTCTTCGGTCTTCTGAATTTCTTTCGCCTGATAGTTTGAACTTCCAAAATTATAACTCAGTGAAATTAACAGTCTACTGCTATCCCACCAGTGTGTAAGTCTATTATCCATAATCTGTTTATGCCTGAATTCTAAACGCTGATCGTAAGAATCAAAAATATTACTATACCCAAGCTTTGTATTCAGTTTATTATCAAGCCAAGACTTCTGAACAGACAGATCTACGGTGTAACGCGGCTTGATAATATAAAGGCTGTTTCCTGTTTTGGACTCATAATTTGTAAACAGATTAAGAGTATATCCTTTGGGTAAAGTAAAGACCTGATTTACTCTTATTTCATAATTATAAATCTTCAATGCAAAAACTTCATCAAGATAAGGTCTGAATTCATAGTTGTAGTATCCTGCAAACTGACTGGTAATATTCCACCACTTATTTACTTTTACAGGAAAGCTTGTCTCAAGGGAAGCAAAATTTCGATAAGGAAGATTTGTACCAAGATATTCAAGGACATTGGTTTCAGGATTGTACAGAGGATAACGGGTCATAACATCTTTTTCTTTTCCAATAGTGAAGCTTGTGATCCAGTTTTTATACCGGTAGGCTGTCCTGAACTGAGTGGTAAAAGAGGGCAACAAATAAGGATTTCCTATCCAATAATTCAAGGGACTAAAATAAAACCGAAAAGGGTTAAGTTGTGAGAAAACGGGCCGTGTTATTTTTCTGCTATAGGAAAAAGACAATTCATTAGATTTATTAAAAGAATAGCTTCCACTAAAAGAGGGCAGCCATTCAAGATAATTTCTTGAAACAACAGAGTTCATCGCATCTGAAATACTCTGTGTGTTTTCAACTCGTAACCCAGCATTGATTTGAAGCTTTTCAAATTTCTGTCTGTAAGCCAGATAACCCGCCATGATTTTTTCTTCGTAAGTGAAAACATTACTTCTTGCAGGGTCGAATATAAACTGGTTATTAACAGACAAGGTGTCATATCTGATATTATTATTGGTAACCGAATGACTGTATTTAAAGCCTGCTTCAATACCTGCACTTCCAATTTTCTGAGAGGCATCTACCTGCCCTGTGTAAATATCAATGTTGTTAAAGAGATCAGATTTCCAGTAAGACAATAATTCAGAAGATGGTTTATCCTTATTAATGAAATCATCCTGTTGCTTATTTTTCACAGAAAGGTAATTCCCTAAGAAGCTCAATTTAAAATTTTTATTTTGAAAAGAATAGTCAGTGGTAATGCCATAATTATTCTGTGAATAATCTATTGGATTTTCACTTTCAGTATTAAATATAAGCTGATTTTCATTTTTATCCGTAGTATATAATGCCCCTGAGCGCAAACGGTCGTTTTCCCTGAAATTACCTCTAAGATTTAAACTTACCCGATGCTTATCATTCAGTCTGAGATCTGCCCCTGCCTGAATACTAAACACCTTTCCGTGATCTTTCTGATGAGTAGTAGTACGCATGACATTCGTATTAGCCAGCCTTTGTAATGCATTATAACGGTATGTTGAAATTCCATCATTATAGCCTGTTTGTAAAGTATAAGCAATCTTTCCTGTATTATATGTCAGATTTAAAGAATTCTCTCTCGAACTGAACTTGTTTACATACAGATTTCCATTATAGTTTCCTCTCCAGCCAAGATTGGTATTTTTTTTAAGCTTAATATCAATAATTCCTTTAAACTCTGCATCATACTTTGAAGACGGATTGGTATTAACTTCTATTGACTCTACCATTTCAGGTGGCAATGATCGCAAATAAGCCTGTAATTCCTGATTGCTCATCACAATCGGTTTTCCATCAATAAATATCGCCGGTGCTATTCTTCCACCAATAAAAATTCCATCTTCTTGATCTACGGTAACTCCTGGTGTTCTTCTAAGGACTTCAAGAAGATGGGTAGAAGTTTTGAAGTCTTTATTACCCGAGACAGCCATCACGATGTTTCCGTCATTTAACTTCAGGTTTCTGGGGACAGCCTGAATCACCACTTCTGAAATATTTGTGGTTGTAGCTTTTGGGGTAATCAAAGAATCTGATGCTTTTTCTTTTACAACGTTCTGAGCATTTCCAAAAAATGAGATAAATAATAGCAACAGAAACAGCCATATTTTAGTGATCATAAATTTTATATTTTATGAAACCAAAAGTATTAGCTTACTAAAGAAAAAAGGTTTTGAAGTTAAAATTCCGCAGTACGAAATTATAAATTAAAACTCTGAAAGCTCGTTTCAGATAACGTTTGCGATTGTCTATACAAAAGCGGTGTGGTATTTTTGATTTTTTTGAATGTTGAAAAAAATGTAGACTTAGAATTAAAGCCCACCTCGTAGCCAATCTCTTCAATCTTTAAATAAGAACCACTATCTATTTTTTCACATGCTTCATAGATTCTATACTCATTAATGTAAGTGGAAAAACTTTTCCCCAGATTATCATTCAACAGTTGGGAAAGCTGATGTGCAGACATATTCATTTTCAGAGCAAGGTCACTTAGTTTCAGATTGGGATTCTTATACAGTTCTTCGAAATCCATTAACTGCTCCAGCTTAATTACAAAACTATTGGCCTGCTCTCCGGAGATTTTTCTATTTGAATATTTATGGGTTTCTTTTACTAATACTGCCTGATGCTTTTTATTGAATAAGGTCAAAAAATTAGCATAGAGTACAAATGAAAATACAAGACTCCCTCCTGCACAGTAGATTTGTACCCAGCCTGTAGAAATCAATTGATAGGTTAAAAAAATAATCACATTACTGATCAAAACAGGAAGAAGAAACTTATTAAAGCTTTTCTGGCCTTGTTTTAATAAGATGTAATATTGATAAACTGCAAGAAACATAAATATCGACCAAACGGTGTAAATAAAAGTTCCAAAATAATGGTCCCATGTAACAGGAAAAAATAAGTACAGTACCCCGACAGTTCCCAAAATAAGAGTCAGTATTCCAAATATTTTTCGGCAGCTCTTAAAATCAAAATGGTCATTCTGAAAGGAAGATTTTACATAGTAATAGAGTGCTGGTCCTGTAAAAAATAATGCGGGCATCCCCAAATGCTGAATACTCCTTGGTAAATCCGGATAAAAATAAATACACACGGAAATTCCTACTCGTAAACTTAGCATCAGGAGAAGTATTCCCAGAAAAAATTCTGGAAGGTTTTTCAGTTTCTTAATAAATAACAGGTAAACCCCAAGCAGAAGCCCATTGAATGCTCCTACTGCACTGAAGAAAAATAGCATCTGCTGCCCAAAAGTCATGGTCTGTTATTTTTTATATTAAACAAAAAGTGGCAAATATGGTTTCAAAAATCACACTGATGTCTGATCTTTAGCAATAGTCCTTAGGTTATTTCATTAATAAATATCAATTATCTGGCTTTATCTGAAACTTATATCCTGCAAGGGTAAATTTAATAATTTATTTAATATCAATCACATATAGATCTCATCAAAAATAAGATTTTATTGTGAGTCCCAATAAAAAATCCCAAAGCAAGCTTTGGGATTTGAATATTATAGAAACCAGAAATTATCTGTTTGTAATATCGATGTAGTTTCTTTCTTGAGCACCTTGGTAAACCTGTCTTGGTCTTCCGATTGGGTCTCCTTTCAATCTCATCTCTTTCCACTGAGAAATCCATCCTGGAAGTCTTCCTAATGCAAACATTACAGTGAACATTTCTGTAGGAATTCCTAATGCTCTGTAGATGATACCTGAATAGAAGTCTACGTTTGGATAAAGTTTTCTTTCAATGAAGTATTCATCCTCAAGGGCTACTCTTTCTAACTGCATTGCAATGTCAAGAGCTTTATCCTGGATACCAAGTGCAGTAAGGATATCGTCAGCAGCTTTCTTGATGATTTTTGCTCTTGGATCGAAGTTTTTGTAAACTCGGTGTCCGAATCCCATCAAACGGAAGTTATCGTTTTTATCTTTAGCTTTAGCAACATATTTAGATACGTCACCACCATCTTTTTCGATTAGCTCAAGCATTTCGATTACTGCCTGGTTAGCTCCACCGTGAAGAGGTCCCCAAAGTGCAGATACCCCAGCAGAAACAGAAGCAAAAAGACCTGTATGTGCAGAACCTACCATTCTTACTGTAGAAGTAGAACAGTTTTGCTCGTGGTCAGCGTGAAGGATTAATAATTTATCTAAAGCTCCTACAACAATTGGATCTATTTCAAAATCAGCATTTGGTAATCTGAATGCCATTTTGTAGAAGTTCTCTACGTAGTTTAGGTTGTTATCTCCATGGTTTAATGGTAAACCTTGAGTTTTTCTGTAAGTCCAAGCACAAAGGTGAGAGAACTTAGCGATCATTAGCTCAGCAGCATGATCCATTTCTTCTTTAGAATTTACGTTAACTGCTTTTGGGTTGAAAGCTGTTAAAGCAGAAGTCATAGAAGATAAAACTCCCATAGGGTGAGCAGAACGAGGAAAAACATCAATGATCTTTTTCATCTCATCTGCGATGAAGTTATATTTTTTAATATTGTTGTCGAAAGAAGTAAATTGATCCTGAGTAGGTAATTCTCCATGTAATAAAAGATACATTACTTCTGTAAAGTTAGATTTCTCAGCAATCTGCTCGATTGGATAACCTCTGTAGAATAACTCTCCTTTATCTCCGTCTAAGTAAGTGATGTCGCTAATAGTAGCTCCAGTATTTTTGTAACCTAAATCCAGAGTGATTAAACCTGTCTGGTCTCTTAATTTTGAAATATCAATCCCTCTGTCTCCGATAGTACTATCCACGATAGGATATTCATATGAATTACCGTCGTAATTCAATATTACTTTGTTGTCTGACATTATTTATTTTTTTTTAAATATACTACTTTCCATAAAATACGGCAAACAAAAATTATCGCTTGCCGTTATTTATAAATTCAATTATCTTTTAATTTTAAATGCTTCTAAACCTGGGAAAATTGCAGTTTCACCTAGTGCTTCTTCAATTCTCAACAACTGGTTGTATTTCGCCATTCTGTCTGATCTTGAAGCTGAACCTGTTTTGATCTGTCCACAGTTCATAGCTACTGCCAAGTCAGCAATGGTAGCATCTTCAGTTTCTCCTGATCTGTGAGACATTACTGAAGTGAACTTGTTGTTCTGAGCCATTTGTACTGCTGCCATTGTTTCAGAAAGAGAACCAATTTGGTTTACTTTTACAAGAATTGAGTTAGCAATACCTTCTTTTACTCCTCTTGATAATCTGTCAACATTCGTCACGAATAAATCGTCACCTACCAACTGTACTCTGTCACCGATTTTATCAGTTAACATTTTCCAACCTTCCCAGTCATCTTCCTGCATACCATCTTCAATAGAGATGATAGGATATTTAGCTGCCAATTCTGCAAGGTAAGAAACCTGCTCTTCTCTTGATCTGTGAGCTCCTTTATCTCCTTCAAATTTTCTGTAATCGTAAGTTCCGTCTTT
Organism: Chryseobacterium sp. SIMBA_028; assembly: GCF_046535285.1. Taxonomy (NCBI): domain Bacteria; kingdom Pseudomonadati; phylum Bacteroidota; class Flavobacteriia; order Flavobacteriales; family Weeksellaceae; genus Chryseobacterium; species Chryseobacterium sp. SIMBA_028. The sequence continues at coordinate 61,460 of NZ_JAWRWZ010000003.1, forward strand.
ATAGAATTCTGAAGCAGCACAGTCTAACGCCAACATGATATCATCACCAGGCTTATAACCTGCCTTTTCAATAGCCTGAAGTAAAGTATCCAAAGCATCTTCAGTCCCGTTGAATGTTGGAGCAAAACCTCCCTCGTCCCCTACTGCTGTAGAAAGACCTCTTCCTTTAAGGATTGATTTTAGGTTGTGGAAAATTTCAGTACCCTTTCTCAAAGCGTGAGAGAAAGAATCTGCCTTTACCGGCATAATCATAAATTCCTGGAATGCAATAGGGGCATCAGAGTGAGAACCACCATTAATTACATTCATCATAGGAACAGGAAGTGTATTTGCATTTACACCACCTACATATTTATATAGAGGCATTCCTAATTCTGCAGCTGCAGCTTTTGCTACGGCTAAAGAAACACCAAGAATTGCATTAGCACCAAGGTTCCCCTTGTTAGCCGTTCCGTCAAGATCAATCATAATCTGATCGATATAGTTTTGTTCGAAAACCGGCTGTCCAACTAAATTTTCAGCAATTACTTCTTTTACATTTTCAACAGCTTTCAGAACTCCTTTTCCTTGGTATTCTGAACCACCGTCACGTAGTTCCACAGCTTCGTGTTCTCCGGTAGATGCTCCTGAAGGTACAGCTGCACGCCCCATTGCTCCACTTTCTGTAAATACATCTACTTCAATGGTTGGATTACCTCTGGAATCTAAAATTTGTCTTGCTTCTATGTAAGAAATTGCACTCATTTTTTATTTTTTTAGTTTACACAAATTTAATCAAAAATAAACTTTAAAGGGGCATTTTTCATGGATCTTTTGGTACAAATTGAGAGTTAAATTTTCGTTAATTTTGAACCTTATAATTGTATAAAGATTCAATAAAAAAAATTATAGGTATCCTTTCGTTTTCATGTAATTTTTAAATGTAAAATCAACGCTGTTGGTTTACTTTTTGATTTCATTAAAATAATTAAATTCTTCATTATAGGAATAAAAACCTATATTCGATACATAAAAAATAACCATTATGAAAAAAGGACTTTTAATAGCAGTTTCAGCTTCTGCCTTACTACTTACAAACTGCAAAAAAAGTGAAAGCGGAAACAAAAGTGTAATTAAAACAGATAGCTCGGAAACATTGGTTACTGATAACAATGGGAAAATTGATTCTGTAACACAAAGCTCATCAACACTAGATGTAAACGGAAAGAAAATTGAAAAAACAGATTTTGTTTATAAAGCTACGGACGGAACCTTGGTAAAGGTTATATTCAAGAATGACCCAAAGGAAAGTACAGTAGCTATTACCAGCAACACAAAAACATTTACTCTTTCTAAAACTGAAACTAAAGGGGAGGAAACCATCTATAAGAAAGATGATATGACGGTAAGGGTAAAAGGAGACAGCTTACACCTGGAGCAGGGAAATAATATCATAGAATTGAAAAGAACTAAGATCTAGATTGATTTCAAGTCGGGAAATGAAACGATATAACAATTTCCATCGATATACAAACAAATAAAAACCGTTCAGCATGCTGAACGGTTTTTATTTTATTTTTTGATTACTTTTTCAAAGTATGTTTTATTATTGGTGGTAATTTTTACAAGATAATTCCCTTTTTCGAGGTTAGAAATATCTATGGAGTTTCCTTTAATATTATCCATATTTTTGAAGACCCTACCTATCATATCTACAACAACAATATTCTTGATTTGTTCTTTAGTATCAAAAAATAGAACTGAAGAAGTGGGATTTGGATAGATCCTCATTTCATTATTGGTTTTAATACTTTCCTCATTAATTGTTAAAGTACCATTCACCAAGTCCAATCTATAGAATCCAAACGTTGCAGTTCCAATTATATAGTCTCTATAAATGGCGTACTTACCCATATTCGCTGCAGTTAAATAATATAATTTTGTCTCCCGTATTTTTTGCCAGGATACTCCATAATCTGTTGTTTTAAAAATATCTCCATCATGTACTCCATAACCAGTACCATCATCGAAAATTTCAAAATCTTTAAAAGATCCCGTCCAGTTATTATTAACAAACCATGTGTTTCCCAAATCTACAGAACAATAATTTCCTACATACATTCTTGAAGAATTTCCGAAAATAATATCTCTGGGCTGATCAAACACTCCTGGAAAACTAATGGCTTCCCAAGTTATGCCACCATCAATTGTTTTCATCATTTTTTCACTAGTAAGAAGAAATCCTACATTATTATTCACAAATTTCATCACTCTCACATGTCGTCCTACCTCAAAAGGAGTTGACCATCCTGTCGTTTCGTTGTAAATAGTAACGTAACCTTTATATTGATCTGCATTATCTCCTCTCGTTGCCATTGCAAAGTCACCATTAGGCTTCATTGCTAGTGCTCCTGTCAAACCACGGGAAATACTCTGGATAGTCCAAGTTAAACCGTTATCTTGTGTTTTCCAAAATTCATAGGCATATTTACGTAGTCCGATTCCTTTACCATTAGGAAGTATACTAATAGCTCCAGTGGGTATACTAGGAGGCATATACTTCCAAGTCTTTCCCTTATCTGTTGATGCGTATTCTCCCCCTACTGTTGCAAGATTTTTACTTGCATAAGAATAATCATATGTTAAGCCTCCTCTATAAATCCAATTTATTTTTTCAGGAATCCAGTTCACAAGATCTGTACTCTTAAAAATTGAATGATGTAGCTCGTTGCCTGTTTCATTATCTCCACCTACTAGAAATTTTCCTCCGCTTATTGCAAGAGCAGTAAAGACATGGAATGAAGTAGGATATATAACACTTGAATTCCATAATTCCCCTGTTGCTGTTCTGTACAATTTGTTTGGAGTTCCAACGGCAATGAATTCATTATTATAAACCTTAATATCCTTTAGAAAAGGAATGTTTGTGTCCAGCCAAGTATTTCCACCATCCAATGTATATTTGGTAGTTCCATTATCAAGAGATGCAATACCGTTTAGTGCATTTTTAAAAATAACTTTCCAAAACCTACCAGGGGTTTCACTTACCTTAATCCAAGTTTGACCTCCATCCGTTGATTTTAAAATAAAGCTATTACCTGCTGCTGCCTCAGTTACACAGTATCCTGTATTTGCATCTGTAAAGAACAGACTTGTAATTTTGGCAGCATAATCACCAGTAGGTACCATATATACATTCCATGTAACCCCACCATCAGTAGATTTCATTATCCGGCTATTTGTAGTACTTATAAATATAGTGCTATCATTCAAAACAAACAATGCCTCGGGAAAAAGCGACCCAGGTAATGGATAAGAAACACCCGGTGTTGAAAACTTAGGATCAGATATGATCAAGTTATATCCTATTACAGCATAACCTTTATTATTATGAATTGTAAAATCGCTTACGTTACTATAGTCATTAATTTTCCTCCAAGTATTACCTTCATTCTCAGTAATCAATAAATCATCATCTTCATTACGCTTTTGTACCAAGTAACTTCCATCTGGTAAAATTTCCATCTTCATCACTCTCTCCCCTTTTAAAAATGGGGTAGTGAGCATCCAGTCAGTATTCAATGATTGACTGAAAAATAGAGTACAGCATAGGATTGCTGTTGCAAATATTATTTTTTTCATGGTTTTAGTTTTAAATAAAAGGAGCTTATGGTAAACCACAAGCTCCTTTAAAATATTTTGAAGTGTAAACTAATTATTCTTCAGTTTTTTCTTCAGTAGTGTCAGCTTTAGCTTCTTCTACTTTTTCTTCTACAGGAGCATCAGCAACAACTGCTGCTTTAGCTGGCGTAGATCTTCTGCTTCTTCTTGTAGCTTTTTTCTCTTCAGCATTAGGGTTGTAAAGCTCGTTGAAATCTACCAATTCGATAAGAGCCATATCAGCAGCATCACCTGGTCTGAAACCTGTCTTAATGATTCTTGTATAACCACCGTTTCTTTCAGCGATTTTTGGAGCTACAGTTCTGAATAATTCAGCAACCGCAAATTTATTTTGAAGGTAAGAGAATACTACTCTTCTGTTATGTGTAGTATCTTCTTTTGCTTTTGTTAATAGAGGCTCAACATATACTCTTAAAGCTTTTGCTTTAGCTACAGTAGTGTTGATTCTTTTATGCTCAATTAGAGAACAAGCCATATTAGAAAGTAAAGCACTTCTGTGAGAAGCTGTTCTTCCTAAGTGATTGAATTTTTTACCGTGTCTCATTATTAATTATTTATCAGCGTCTAACTTATATTTTGCAACGTCGAAACCGAAGTTAAGACCTTTTGAATGCACTAATTCTTCTAGTTCTGTCAAAGATTTTTTACCAAAATTTCTGAATTTCATCAAATCAGACTTACTGTAAGAAACAAGTTCTCCAAGAGTTTCTACTTCAGCTGCTTTTAGACAGTTAAGGGCTCTTACTGAAAGATCCATATCTGCTAATTTAGACTTAAGAAGTTGTCTTGTGTGAAGTGTCTCTTCATCGTATTGGATAGATGCTTTTACGGCTTCAGTTTCAAGCGTGATTCTCTCATCAGAGAATAACATGAAGTGATAAATTAATATCTTAGAAGCTTCAGTTAAAGCATTCTGAGGGCTAATAGACCCATCAGTTTCTATATCTAATACAAGTTTTTCGTAGTCTGTTTTTTGCTCTACACGATAATTTTCAATGCTGTATTGTACTTTCTTGATCGGTGTAAAAATAGAGTCAATAGCAATAGTCCCTACAGGAGCATTGTTTGACTTATTTTGTTCCGAAGGAACATACCCTCTACCTTTTTCAATATTGAAAGTAATTTCGAAAGTTACATCATTATTTAGGTTACAAATCACTAAATCCGGGTTTAAGACCTCAAATCCGTTGATCGATTTTCCTAAATCACCAGCAGTAATAATCGTTTGACCTGAAACTTTAGCAACAACCTGCTCGTTAGCCTGGCCTTCTGCTGAAGCTTTTAATCTAACCTGCTTAAGGTTAAGAATAATTTCGGTAACGTCTTCGATTACTCCTGGAATAGTTGAAAATTCGTGCTCTACACCTTCTATTTTGATAGATGAAATAGCGTATCCTTCCAGAGAAGAAAGCAACACTCTTCTCAAAGCATTACCGATTGTAAGCCCGAAACCTGGTTCTAAAGGTCTGAATTCGAATTGACCTTTAAATTCATCAGAGTTAAGTAAAATTACTTTATCGGGTTTTATGAATTGTAAAATTGCCATATTATTGGGTTGAGCAAAAATTTGATTAAAAAATTATTTAGAGTAAAGTTCGACGATAAGGTTCTCCTTAATGTCCTCCGGAATTTGGATTCTTTCAGGAGCAGAAATGAAAGTACCTTCTTTCTTCTCATCGTTGAATTGTAACCACTCATAGTTTGACTTAGAAGCCAATGCGTTGGTAACAACCTCAAGAGACTTAGACTTTTCTCTTACAGTGATTACATCACCAGCTTTTACCAAATAAGAAGGGATGTTAAGGATTTCTCCATTCACAGTGATGTGTCTGTGAGAAACCAATTGTCTTGCACCAGATCTAGTTTTAGCAAAACCTAATCTATATACAACGTTATCCAATCTTGATTCACAAAGTTGTAATAGAACTTCCCCTGTTACACCTTTACTTCTGTGTGCTTTTTCAAATAAATTAGCAAACTGTCTTTCTAAAATACCGTAAGTATATTTAGCTTTTTGTTTTTCAGCTAACTGAACTGCATATTCTGATTTTTTAGCACCTCTTCTCTTGTTAGGACCATGTTGTCCTGGCGGTTGGTTTTTTCTCTTTTCGAAGTTTTTATCATCTCCGTAGATTGCAGCACCAAACTTTCTAGCAATCTTAGTTTTAGGTCCAATATATCTTGCCATAATGGGTAAATTCTAAAAATTAAACTCTTCTTCTTTTTGGTGGTCTACATCCATTGTGTGGCATAGGAGTCACATCAACGATTTCACTTACTTCAATACCTGAATTGTGAATAGATCTGATCGCAGATTCTCTACCTGCACCTGGACCTTTTACAAACACCTTTACTCTTCTTAAACCAGCTTCGTGAGCTACAGCAGAGCAATTTTCAGCTGCCATTTGAGCAGCAAATGGAGTATTCTTTTTAGAACCTCTGAAACCCATTTTACCGGCAGAAGCCCAAGAGATAACCTCTCCGTTTTTATTTGTTAAAGAAATGATGATGTTATTGAAAGAAGCTTGAATATGTGCTTCACCAATAGCTTCAACTTTTACTTTTCTTTTTTTAACTACTTTAGTTTGTTTTGCCATAATTCCTAACGATTATTTACTAGCTTTTTTCTTGTTAGCAACAGTTTTTCTCTTTCCTTTTCGGGTTCTAGAGTTGTTTTTCGTTCTCTGGCCTCTTAAAGGTAATCCTAGTCTGTGACGTATTCCTCGTTGGCATCCTATGTCCATCAATCTCTTGATGTTCAATTGCACTTCAGATCTTAATTCTCCTTCTACTTTTACGTTTTCAGAGATATATGTTCTGATTGCAGCCAATTCATCGTCATTCCATTCGTTGACTTTCTTGTCTTCGCTGATACCGGCAGCTTTAAGGATTTCAGAAGAAGTATTTCTTCCTACTCCATAGATGTAAGTTAAACCGATAACACCTCTTTTGTTTTTTGGTAAATCAATACCTGCAATTCTCGCCATAATTTAATGTTAACCTTGTCTTTGTTTAAATTTTGGGTTCTTCTTGTTGATTACGAACAGTACACCTTTTCTGCGTACAATTTTGCAATCAGCGCTTCTTTTTTTAATTGATGCTCTTACTTTCATTTTGATAGTATTTATTTTTTAACAAATGCCAAATGGAATGCATGTTCCATTTGGCTAATTGTTTAGTATCTAAATGTGATTCTCCCTTTTGTTAAATCATAGGGAGACATTTCTAATTTTACCTTATCACCAGGTAAAAGTTTAATATAATGCATTCTCATTTTACCGGAAATATGAGCGATAAGTATATGCCCATTCTCCAGCTCTACACGGAACTGGGCGTTCGAAAGTGCTTCCGTGATAACGCCGTCTTGTTCGATATGTTTTTGTTTCGCCATAAATTAATATCCAGTCGTTCTTGATAATTTAGACTGCATTAAGCCATCATAATGATGGTTCAGCAGATATGTATTAATCTGTTGAACTGTATCTAAAATTACACCCACCATGATTAATAGCGACGTTCCCCCGAAAAACAAGGCAAACGCATCTGTCTGAACAAAGCTTCCATGCACAATTGCAGGAAGGACTGCAAAGATAGATAAAAAAATTGCACCTGGCAAGGTAATTTTTGATAAAATATCATCTAAATAATCAGCGGTCTCTTTTCCGGGTCTTACTTTTGGTACTAAACCTCCATTTCTCTTCAAGTCATCAGCCATTTGGTTTACCGGAATTGTAATTGCAGTATAGAAAAATGAGAAGATAATAATTAATAGCGCAAACAATACATTGTATTGCCAGCTAAAAACATTTTTGAAACCTGCAAGAAAGGTATTAGATTCGTCGAATTTTGTTAATAATCCTGGTACGAACATCAATGCCTGAGCAAAGATAATCGGCATTACACCAGCAGCATTTACTTTCAATGGAATCCATTGTCTTGCTCCCTGCATAAGATTTTTGTTTACACCTCCTCTTGCTTGAGCTCTGCTTACATACTGAATAGGAATTTTTCTAACAGCCACTGATAAAATCACGGCTAAAAGAACAACTAACATCCAGAATAATACTTCAATAAGGATCATGATAGATCCCATTCCTCCTTTTCCGTTCTGCACGGCCATCTCCTGTACGAATGCCTCAGGTAATCTTGAAAGGATCCCCACCATAATAAGGATAGAGATACCATTTCCGATTCCCTTATCGGTAATCTTTTCACCTAACCACATTGCAAACACTGAACCACCTACCAGAATAACAATACTTGGTAACCAGAACATGATTGAAGTTGGTTCTACAAAATATGCAGATTGGAACTGAGCATATGGTAAGAATAATTGAGTAATAGAAGTTAAGTAAGAAGGTGCCTGTACCAGACAAACTCCAATCGTTAACCATCTTGTAATTTGGTTCAATGTATTTCTACCTGACTCTCCATCTTTCTGAAGCTTCTGAAGATAAGGAATAGCCATCCCCATCAACTGAACAATAATAGAAGCAGAAATATAAGGCATGATTCCCAACGCCATTACGGAAGCGTGGCTGAAAGCTCCCCCCGTAAACGACGAAAGCAAGCCAAGGAGACCTGCTCCTTGCTTGTTACCGCCTTGATTTTTATAATGCTCTAAGAGATCTCCCACCTCTGCAAGATTAATTGCTGGAAGTGAGATATAAGATGCGAATCTATACACAAGGATAATACCTAACGTAAAGAGAATTTTATCTCTTAACTCCTTTAGGCTCCATATATTTTTAAGTGTTTGTATAAATTCTTTCATTAGTAAGTATTATAAGGTAATTGCTTTTCCACCTGCCTTAGCAATAAGCTCTTCAGCAGATTTAGTGAACTTGTCAGCAGAGATTGAAACCGCAGATTTCAATTCTCCTCTACCCATAATTTTCACTAATTCGTTTTTAGAAACTATCCCGTTTGCTACTAAAACTTCTTTCGTGATATCTCCAGTGATGGATTTGTTCTCGATTAAAGTTTGAATAGTGTCAAGGTTAACTCCTCTAAACTCTTTTCTGTTTACGTTTTTGAATCCGAATTTAGGTAATCTTCTTTGTAAAGGCATCTGTCCACCTTCGAAACCGATTTTCTGAGAATAACCAGCTCTAGCTTTCTGACCTTTGTGTCCTTTTGTTGAAGTACCTCCTTTTCCGCTACCTTGACCTCTACCAATTCTCTTTGAGTTGAAAGTAGATCCTGCAGCAGGTTGTATGTTATTTAAATTCATTTTAATTTCTCTTTTATAAAATTATTTTTGAACTTCAAGTAAGTGGCTTACTGCAGCGATCATTCCTAAGATAGAAGGAGTCGCTTCATGTTCTACAACTTGGTGAAGTTTTTTTAATCCTAATGCTTCAAGCGTTCTCTTTTGGGTTTTTGTTCTACCAATAGCGCTTCTTACTTGCTTTACTTTAATTGTTGCCATTGTTTTATTATTAACCGTTAAACACTTTACTTAGAGAAACTCCTCTCATTCTTGCGATCTCTTCAGGTCTTCTGATATCCAATAACGCTTTGAAAGTAGCTTTCACCACGTTGTGAGGGTTAGAAGATCCTTTAGATTTTGAAAGGATATCGTGAATACCAGCAGATTCCAATACCGCTCTTACCGCACCACCGGCGATAAGTCCTGTACCGTGAGAAGCAGGTCTTAAGAAGATATCTGCACCACCGTATCTAGCAGTAGTTTGGTGAGGAATAGTATGGTTCATTACAGGAACTTTCACAAGATTTTTCTTAGCGTCTTCAACTGCTTTAGCAATTGCAGAAGCAACCTCTTTAGATTTTCCTAAACCGAAACCGATAATACCTTCTTCGTTACCTACTACAACAATAGCAGAAAATCCGAAAGCTCTACCCCCTTTAGTTACTTTTGTTACTCTGTTAACAGCTACGAGACGATCTTTTAATTCTAATCCTCCCGGTTTTACTCTTTCTATATTATCTAGTCCTAACATATTTTCCGAAATTTAATGATTAGAATTTAAGTCCACCTTCTCTCGCACCATCAGCTAGAGCTTTTACTCTACCGTGGTAAACGAAACCGTTTCTGTCAAATACAATACTTTCGATTCCTGCAGCGATAGCTTTAGCAGCGATAGCCTTACCAACAGCAGCAGAAACTTCAGTCTTAGTACCTTTAGCGTCTACACCTTTTTCTCTAGAAGAAGCTGATGCTAAAGTTTTACCATTTTTATCATCGATTAACTGAGCGTAAATTTCCTTATTACTTTTGTATACAGATAATCTTGGCAATTCAGAAGATCCAGAGATTTTCCCTCTTACTCTTCTTTTGATTCTTATTCTTTTTTCTAATTTACTTAATGCCATAATACTTATAATTTATTAAGCAGATTTACCAGCTTTACGTCTAACAATTTCTCCTACGAATCTTACACCTTTTCCTTTGTATGGCTCAGGCTTTCTGAAAGAACGGATCTTTGCAGTAACCATTCCTAGAAGTTGCTTGTCGTGAGACGCTAAAGTAATAATTGGGTTTTTACCTTTTTCAGTCAATGTATCAATTTTCACTTCACCTGGAAGTTCTAATACGATACCGTGAGAGAATCCTAAAGCTAACTCAAGTTTTTGACCTGTGTGAGAAGCTCTGTATCCTACCCCTACTAGTTCTAGTTTCTTTTCGAAACCTTCTGATACACCTACGATCATGTTGGCGATCAACGCTCTGTATAAACCGTGAAGCGCTTTGTGTTGTTTAGAATCAGATGGTCTGTTTACGTTAAGTTCACCATCTTTCTGTTCTAAAGTAATTCCTGCTGTAAGCTCCTGAGAAAGTTCTCCTTTAGCTCCTTTTACTGTTACTACACCGTTATTTTCAGTGACTGTAACTCCAGCTGGAATTGTTATAATTGCTTTACCAATTCTTGACATTTTCCTCTGATTAAAAATTAATAAACATAGCAGATTACTTCACCGCCTACTTTCTCTTCTCTAGCTTTCTTGTCAGTCATTACTCCTTTAGAAGTAGAGATGATAGAAATACCCAAACCGTTTAGTACTCTTGGAAGTTCAGTAGAACCTTTGTACTGTCTCAAACCTGGTCTAGAAGCTCTTTGAATAGACTTGATAGCAGGTTTGCTAGTTTGCTTATCGTACTTTAAAGCGATTTTGATCACTCCTTGAACAGCGTTATCTTCAAACTTGTAGTTTAAGATATACCCTTGATCAAATAAGATCTTAGTAATCTCCTTTTTGATTTTCGATGCAGGAATTTCCACCACTTTGTGGCCTGCGCTTTGTGCGTTCCTTACTCTTGTTAGGAAATCTGAAATTGGATCTGTTACCATTTTTCTTTTATAAAATTATTGGTTATAGACAATCAGTATTGTAAAGACTTGAAGAATAAAATATCAGACTTCAGAAATTCTTAGGTCTGATATTTTTATCTTTAGTATCTGAACAACTTAATCGTCCGGATTAATTTGTAATTGTTACCAACTAGCTTTTCTTACACCTGGGATAAGACCGTTGTTTGCCATTTCTCTGAAAGTTACTCTGGAAAGTCCAAACGTTCTCATGTATCCTCTTGGTCTACCTGTTAGTTTACATCTGTTGTGTAATCTTACAGGAGAAGCATTTTTAGGTAATTTTTGAAGTCCTTCGTAATCACCTGCTTCTTTTAAAGCTTTTCTTTTGTCAGCGTATTTAGCAACAAGTGCTTCTCTTTTGCGCTCACGCGCTTTCATTGATTCTTTAGCCATTTCTTAGTTCTTTTTAAATGGTAAACCGAAGTGAGTTAATAATGCTTTAGCTTCTTTATCTGTCTTCGCAGTTGTTACGAAAGTGATGTCCATCCCTTGGATTTTTTTCACTTTGTCAATTACGATTTCAGGGAAGATAATTTGCTCAGTAATACCTAAGTTGTAGTTACCTCTACCATCGAAACCATCTGCTTTGATACCAGAGAAATCTCTAATACGTGGTAAAGCAGAAGAAGTAAGTCTGTCTAAGAACTCATACATTCTCTGAGCTCTCAATGTTACTTTTGCTCCTACAGGCATTCCTTTTCTAAGTTTGAATGCAGCTTCATCTTTCTTAGAGATTGTACCTACTGCTTTCTGACCTGTAATGTTTGTTAATTCTTCTACAGCATAATCAATAATTTTCTTATCTGCAGTAGCATCTCCTAAACCTTGCGAAATAACGATTTTCTCTAATCTAGGTACTTGCATAATTGACTTGTACCCAAATTCTTCCATCATTGCAGGAACAATTTGCTCTTTATATATTTTTTTGGGTCTTGCTATAAATTCCATCTGTTAATTTAAATTATAAAGTTTCACCCGTTTTTTTGTTGATTCTTACTTTCGTATCTCCTTCGATTTTGTAACCGATTTTGATAGCTTTTCCGTCTTTACCAACTAAAGCTACGTTTGAGATATGAATAGAAGCTTCCTTTTCAGTAATTCCTCCTTGAGGATTTGAAGCTGAAGGCTTAACGTGTTTTTTAATGATGTTAAGTCCTGCAACAATTACTCTAGGGTCTTTTCCTTCTTTCTTAATCACTTCAATAACTTCACCAGTTTTACCCTTGATATCTTTCTTACCAGTGGTAATGATTACGTTATCTCCTCTTTTTATTTTTAACTTTGACATTTCTTTTAAAAATTTTAAAAATTAAAGTACTTCAGGAGCTAATGAAATGATTTTCATATATTCTTTGTCTCTCAACTCACGAGCAACTGGTCCGAAAACACGAGTTCCTCTCATTTCTCCCGCTGCGTTTAGTAATACACAAGCATTGTCGTCGAATTTGATGTATGAACCATCTTTTCTTCTTACTGCTTTTTTAGTTCTTACTACTACAGCTTTAGATACCTGACCTTTTTTAGCGTTTCCTGATGGTGTAGAATCCTTGATAGTAACAACGATTTTATCACCAACTGAAGCATATCTTCTTCTGGTTCCTCCCAGAACTCTGATAACTAGTACTTCTTTTGCACCTGTGTTATCAGCAACTTTTAATCTTGATTCTGTTTGTAACATTATTACTTAGCTTTTTCAATGATTCTTACTAATCTCCATCTCTTGCTCTTGCTCATAGGTCTAGTTTCTTGGATAAGAACTGTATCACCTTCTGTGCATTCGTTGTTCTCGTCGTGTGCAGTATATTTTTTCGTTTTCAAAACGAATTTACCGTACATCGGGTGCTTTACTCTTGTAGTTTCACTAACAACAATAGTTTTTTCCATTTTATTGCTGGAAACCACTCCGATTCTTTCTTTTCTTAAATTTCTATCCATTGTAAAATGAAATTATTGTTTGTTAGTTAACTCAGTGTTTAGTCTTGCGATTGTTCTTCTCAAATCTTTGATTTGAATCGGGTTTTCAATTGGGCTGATTGCATGAGCCAATTTCAATTTAGAATATTGAGCTTTTGCTTCAGTTAATTGAGCTTGAATATCACCCGCGCTTAAATTTTTAATATCAGCATTTTTCATTGTATTCAAAGATTATAGAGGTTTAACAAAATCGTTAGCAACGATGAATTTAGTAACTACTGGTAATTTTTGTGCAGCAAGTCTTAAAGCTTCCTTAGCGATCTCGTAAGGTACACCTCCGATTTCGAACATAATTTTACCTGGTTTTACTACAGCTACCCAGTATTCAACAGCACCCTTACCTTTACCCATCCTTACTTCGGCTGGTTTCTTAGTAATTGGCTTATCTGGGAAGATTTTGATCCATAGTTGACCTTCTCTCTTCATATATCTTGTAGCAGCAATACGAGCTGCTTCAATTTGTCTTGCAGTGATCCAAGCTCCTTCCGTAGCTTTGATCCCAAAAGTTCCGTAAGCAAGTTGACTACCTCTTTGGGCATTCCCCTTCATCTTCATCTTGTGAACTCTACGGAATTTGGTTCTTTTTGGTTGTAACATAATTTCTAAATTTTAGATTTTAGATTTTAGATTTTAGATTTTTTTTAATTTTAAAAAAGTAACGGTAATTTAAAATTCAAAATTTCTAATCTAAAATTTTAATTATTATTGTTATTGTTGTTGTTTTTTCTAGGTCTTCTGTTGTCTCTGTCTCCTCCTCTGTTTCCTCTGTCTGACTGACCTCCTTTTTTCTGTTGTCCCACTAGTGGAGAAAGTTCTCTTTTACCGTAAACTTCCCCTTTCATGATCCAAACTTTTACCCCTAGTCTACCGTAAGTAGTGTGAGCTTCTGCCCAGTGGTAATCGATATCAGCTCTGAAAGTTGACAATGGAATTCTTCCGTCTTTGAAAGATTCTGATCTTGCCATTTCAGCTCCGTTCAATCTACCAGAGATTTGAACTTTGATACCTTCAGCACCCATTCTCATAGTACTTGCCATTGCCATTTTAACAGCTCTTCTGTAAGAAATTCTGTTTTCAATTTGCTTAGAAATACTATCAGCAACTAGTACAGCATCTAATTCAGGTCTTTTGATTTCGAAAATATTGATTTGAATATCCTTACCTGTAAGTTTCTTCAATTCTTCTTTCAATTTATCAACTTCCTGACCTCCTTTACCGATGATAAGTCCCGGTCTAGCAGTAGTGATTGTAACTGTTACTAATTTTAATGTTCTTTCAATATAAATTTTTGAAATACCACCTTTAGATAATCTAGCCTCAAGGTATCTTCTGATTTTGTAGTCTTCAGCGATTCTGTCTCCATAATCGTTTCCACCAAACCAGTTAGAATCCCATCCTCTGATGATACCTAATCTATTACCAATTGGATTTGTCTTCTGTCCCATACCTTGATTAATTTTCTTTTTTACCTAAGATTAATGTAATGTGGTTTGATCTTTTTCTGATTCTGTACCCTCTACCTTGTGGAGCTGGTCTTAGTCTCTTCAATTGTCTTGCACTGTCTACAAAAATTTCTTTAATGATAAGGTTTGCTTCTTCAATATCAGCACCTTCGTTTTTAGTCTGCCAGTTAGCCATTGCTGAAAGCAATACTTTTTCTAACTTGTTAGATGCGTCTTTTTTAGAATATTTTAGAATGTATAAAGCTTTATCTACTTGCTCTCCTCTAATGATATCAGCTACTAATCTCATTTTTCTTGGAGAAGATGGGCAATCATTGTGTATTGCTTTTACTACATCTTGGTTTGTCAATTTACGTGCTAATGCACTTTCTCTTTTTCTTGATCCCATGATTATCTACTTCCTTTGTTTTTGTTACCACCATGACCTCTGAAAGATCTTGTTGGAGAAAATTCGCCTAGCTTGTGACCAACCATGTTTTCTGTAACATAAACAGGGATAAAAGATTTCCCGTTGTGTACTGCAATAGTTTGTCCTACGAAGTCCGGAGAGATCATTGATGCTCTAGACCAAGTTTTGATAACTGTCTTCTTACCAGACTCTATATTTGTCTGAACCTTCTTATCTAAAGTATGATGAATGAATGGTCCTTTTTTAAGTGATCTTGCCATAATTATTTACGTTTAGATATGATATGACGGTTAGACGCTTTATTTTTCTTTCTGGTTTTGTAACCTTTAGCAGGCATACCGTTTCTAGATCTTGGGTGACCTCCTGAAGAACGTCCTTCACCACCTCCCATTGGGTGATCTACTGGGTTCATTACAACAGCTCTTGTTCTTGGTCTTCTACCTAACCATCTGCTTCTACCAGCCTTACCTGATACAGTTAATTGGTGATCTGAGTTAGAAACAGATCCAATCATTGCATAACATTCAGTAAGGATCATTCTTGATTCTCCTGAAGGCAATTTGATGATTGCATATTTTCCATCTCTAGAAGTTAATTGAGCTGAAGAACCAGCACTTCTTGCTAAAATAGCACCTTGACCAGGTTTCATTTCAACACAAGAAATAACAGTACCTAATGGAATATTTTTCAACTTCATTGCGTTCCCTACATTTGGTTCTACGCTTTCACCAGAAATTACTTTCTGATCAACTTTGATACCGTTTGGAGCGATGATATATCTCTTCTCTCCATCAGCATACTCTAATAAAGCGATAAATGCAGTTCTGTTTGGATCATATTCTACAGTTTTTACAGTTGCTTCAACGTTTGCTTTGTTTCTTTTGAAGTCAATAATTCTGTATTTCTTTTTGTGTCCACCTCCGGTGTAACGCATGGTCATTTTACCAGTTTGGTTACGTCCACCTGACTTACTAATACCAACTGTTAGAGATTTCTCTGGTTTGTTGGTAGTAATTTCTTCAAAATTGTTTACAATTCTGAATCTCTGTCCCGGGGTGATAGGTTTTAATTTTCTAACAGACATTACTATTATTTATAATTAATAATTAATTTACAGCAAAAATATCGATAACCTCACCTTCAGCAAGTTTGATTACCGCTTTTTTCAATTTGTTTGTCTTTCCTACTTGAAGACCTTTTTTAGTGTATTTTGAAGAAACCTTCGGAGCATAAATCATTGTGTTAACGTCTGCTACTTTTACACCGTAAGCTGCTTCAACAGCTTTTTTAATCTGGATTTTATTCGCCTTAGGATTAACTAAGAAAGAATAAGAGCCTCTTAAATCTGTAAGGTAATTAGCCTTTTCTGAAATAACTGGTTTAATAATAATAGACATGACTTATTTCTTTAAATTTTCCTGGAATTTTTCAACTGCACCTTCGAAGAAAATAATCTCACCAGCGTTTACTAGATCGTAAGAACTAATTTCGTTGAAGTTCATTACTTTAGTTTTAGGTAAGTTTCTTGAAGATAAATACACATTCTTGTTAGCTTCAGGAAGAACGAATAAAGATTTTTTACCGTTAAGTTCCAATGCATTTAATACATTGATGAAATCTTTAGTCTTAGGAGCACCAAAGCTCAAATCTTCTAAAACTTTAATGCTGTTGTCTCTCATTTTCTGAGATAAAACAGATTTTTTAGCTAATCTCTTAAGAGCTTTGTTCAATTTGAATCTGTAGTCTCTTGGTTTTGGTCCGAATACTCTACCTCCACCTCTGAAAGTTGGAGATTTGATATCACCATATCTAGCAGATCCTGATCCTTTTTGCTTCTTAAGCTTTTTAGTAGAAGCAGTAATTTCGCTTCTTTCTTTTGCTTTATGAGTCCCTTGTCTTTGTGCAGCAAGGTACTGTTTAACTTCTAAGTAAACCGCGTGCTGATTTGGCTCAATTCCGAATACTGTTTCGTCTAGAGTTACTTTTCTTCCGGTCTCTTTTCCTGATGTATTTAATACTACTAGTTCCATTTTCTGATAATTACATAAGAATTTTTAGCTCCCGGAACAGCACCTTTTACTACTAAAAGATTTTGTTCTTGATCAACTTTTAACACTTGAAGGTTTTGAACAGTAACCTGCTCACCTCCCATTCTTCCAGCCATTCTCATCCCTTTGAATACTCTTGAAGGGTCTGAACCAGCACCGATAGAACCTGGAGCTCTAAGTCTGTTGTGCTGACCATGAGTTGCCTGCATTACACCTCCAAATCCATGTCTTTTAACAACACCCTGGAAGCCTTTACCTTTTGAAGTTCCTGTTACGTCAACATACTCACCTTCAGTGAATAAATCAACTTTTACTTCTTCTCCTACTTTTACTTCATCAACGAATTCTCTGTAGAATTCTACTAATTTAGCTTTAGGAGCAGAACCAGCCTTTTTAAAATGGCCAGCTAACGCTTTACCAACGTTCTTCTCACTCTTGTCATCGAAACCTAACTGAACAGCTTTATAACCGTCTTTTTCTATGGTTCTGACCTGTAAAACCGAGCATGGGCCAGCTTGAATAACTGTACAAGGAATATTTTTCCCGTCTTCGTTAAACAAAGAAGTCATACCGATTTTTTTACCAATAATACCTGACATTGTTTATATTATAATAAAATTTATCCTTTATTTATCTCATTTTTTGGAAGTCTGAAGTAATTTCTACTTTTGATATAGGCATACTACGCTCCTAAAATGAGTGTGCAAATCTACGAATAATTTTATTACTGACAAATATTTTGACTAAAATATTTTGATTTTTAACCATTTACACTTTTTAAAAAAATTACCTTTTATTTTTAAGACAAACCACACCTACCAAGAAACAATAGAAGTATCAAAAAAATATATTCTATAGTAATAGCATTAAACTTCACTATATATAGTAAAAAATGTAAAAGCCTTATGAAATCATAAAGCTTTGTATTTTCAACACCCTATATATTAAGGAATCAATTCTATCGGGTTATTTCTTTTTTTCAATTTATCTTTCACTAAATTTTCGGCACCGGCATCCAGCTTAAATCCACTTTTAGCCATCTCCTGAACCAGATTCTCCTGGCTATTTTTCAATCCTTTGTAAAAATCAGCCTTAGGAACTTTTTTTCCACTCATCCTTTTCTCTGAAATCCACAACGGTTTTTCATCAGCAAAATTTTTATAGCTCAATAATTCAAATTTATAATGCTTTTTATCATCTTCCATTTCTACAATCAATCCCGGCAATCCATAAAACTTATATGGACCATCAGACACGGGAATATCATTTGTAAACCAAGCCTTATAATTACGCCCTGCATATACAAGCATGGCAGCCTGACATTTTAGATTTCCAATATTCTTTTTCTCACTGGTGATCTTCCAGTTAAATCCAGGACTCTCTTCATAGGAAAAATCCATTCTGATTATTTTATCATAATAATCAATTTTGTTTTTGGCAGGATCCTTAATGATTCTGTATGTAAAATTAGTCTTTGGAATATTTGTTAAATCTAGCGTTGACGTCCTCACACTATTATTAATCAGCCCCGCAGCAACAGAGTCTCTTTTATAAGAATTTAAACTCATGAATTGCGACCTATCCTTCCCTCTCTGCAATATAAAGTATTCCTCACTTTTATTTCCAACATCCAAGGAATCGCGTTGACTGGTCAGCAAATAAACATATTGAGATTTTACTACATCTATATCCACATTCTTTTGGCCACAGAGCCCATTCCCCATCGTGCATAAAAAGAAGAACAGCAACGACGCTATAAATTGTTTTTGCATAAAAAAGTATCTACAGTAAACTATAAAAGAGGATATGACATCCTCTTCTACAGTTTGTATTGATTAATATTAATTAATTTCCACACAGTATATCATCTGCTATAATAGCGATGTCAATTACATCAGCAAGCGTTTCTCCACAAGCCATTCCTGTGATTCCACAAGAAAGAGTTGTAGACACACAACCATACGCAGCTGCCGCTTCAACCTTAACAGTTGCATTTTCTTCTACGATTTCAGTCTCAGAGGAAATAGTGTTCGCACTCATTGAACCAGCAACCATAATTGTTGCTGCTAAGAATAATTTTTTCATGGTAATAATTTTTTGTTTTAGTTTCACTAAGTAATTAAAAAAAAGACAAATAGCCAAATTTTTTAATAAATAAAATCACCTATTAATGAAAAATAATTAAACATTTAACATAAAATATGAATATTTATTTTCAATGATCATTATTCAATTCCAATATTAATGGTTATTTAATAACATTAACTCCAACTTCTTCTAATCTTGTATGTTCTTCAACAGAAATCCCCTCATCCGTAATCAGATAATCTACCTGATCCAATAATGCAATTTTACCAAACCCTTTTTTGTTTAATTTTGAAGAATCTGCAAGAATAATAGTCTGATCTGCACATTCCATCATCACCTGATTCAAATGTGCCTCTGCTGCATTAGAAGTACTAATTCCGAATTCCACATCAATTCCGTCTACTCCCAGAAAAAGCTTATTGCAGGAAAACTGCCTAAGGATTCCCTCTGAGATCGACCCTACGATTGAAGTAGAGCTTTTTCTAACCTCTCCGCCCAATTGGATGATATTAATATTAGGATTATTACACAGCTCAATGGCTACCCTCAGTGAAGAAGTTAATACCGTAAGCGGGCCAAAATTCACCAGCATCCTGGCAAGATAATGCATGGTAGTTCCGGAAGCCAATATAATACAGTCATTCTCCTGAATCAAAGAAAGCGCAGCCTTTGCAATGGCTTGTTTTGCTTCTACATTAATGCTTTCCTTTTCCACTACATTTTTTTCATAAGCATACCTTAGCTGCTTACTAGCACCTCCATGATTTCTGAAAAGAAGCCCTATACTTTCAAGAAAATTCAAATCCTTTCGGATCGTAACTGAAGAAACATTCAGTTTTTCACATAGATCCTGAACAAGAACATGCCCTTTTTCATCAAGTTCTTTTAATATTTCATCATGCCTGGGGATTAGCTTCTCCATTTTATTCATTTAATCAAAAATACCGTTTTTTTTCCACATCTTAAAATTTCATTTATTTTCTTTTTGCTTTCATTTTTAATTTATATATTTGAAAACGAAACATAAACGAAACATTTATGAAACGAAACGAAGAACTCAGTAAGTTAACCAATGTAAAAGAATGGGACTTTATTGTCATCGGAGGAGGAGCCAGTGGTTTAGGCTCGGCATTAGATGCAGTAAGCAGAGGATTCAAAACCTTATTGCTTGAATCTCATGATTTTGCGAAAGCAACTTCTAGCAGAAGCACCAAATTAGTACATGGTGGAGTAAGATATTTAGCACAAGGAGACGTAGGCTTAGTGAAAGAGGCTTTAAAAGAAAGAGGTCTATTGGCAAAAAATGCAGCACATATTGTAAAAAACCAATCTTTCATTATCCCTAATTACACCTGGTGGGGCGGAATCTATTATAAGATAGGACTCTCTGTTTACGATTTCCTAGCAGGAAAATTAAGTTTGGGTAAAACGAAATATATCGGTAAGTCTAAAACCGTTGAAAAGTTACCCACTATTGAACAAAATCATTTAGTAAGTGGTGTTGTTTACCAGGACGGGCAGTTTGACGATGCCAGACTTGCCATCAATTTAACCCAAACCATTATAGAGAAAGGCGGAAGCGCAGTCAACTATGTAAAGGTAGTTAATCTTCTAAAGGATGATGCTGATAAAATCATTGGTGTGGTTGCAGAAGATCAATTCTCAAAACAGCAATATCAGATTCACGCAAAGGTGGTTATTAATGCTACAGGTGTCTTCACAAATGATATTCTTAACATGAACAATCCTAAGCATGGTAAACTTGTGGTACCAAGCCAGGGAATTCACCTGGTGCTGGATAAATCATTCCTGAAAAGTGATGATGCCATTATGATTCCGAAAACATCAGATGGAAGGGTCTTATTTGTTGTGCCTTGGCATGACAGAGCTTTGGTCGGAACTACTGATACGCTTCTAAAGGATGAAAGCTTTGAGCCGCGTGCCTTAGAAGAGGAGATCAACTTTGTTTTAAATACAGCAAGACAGTATCTGGCTAAAAAACCAACCCGTGAAGATGTAAAATCTGTCTTTGCCGGACTTCGTCCTCTTGCTGCTCCTAAAGATGGCAGCAAAAGTACAAAAGAGGTTTCCCGAAGTCATAAAGTAATTGCCTCTGAAACGGGATTAATTTCCATCATTGGAGGAAAGTGGACGACTTACCGTAAAATGGCAGAAGATACCGTTGACAAAGCCATGCAAGTACATAAACTAGGCAATACCACTTCCAAAACAGAACACATGTCCATTCATGGAAATGTAAAGCCTGAAGAGGTAGACAGAACCAATCATTTATATGTATATGGTTCTGATATTCCTGCTATAAAAGCCTTACAGGAAAGCAACCCACGTTTTTTACAAAAAATACACCCTGATCATCCTTTCACCGTTGCGGAAGTAGTATGGGCTGTAAGAAATGAAATGGCTGAAACTATTGAAGATGTTTTGGCAAGAAGAGCACGTCTGCTATTCCTTGATGCCAGAGCAGCTATAGACAGCGCACATAACGTTGCAAGAATTATTGCAGAAGAAAAAGGATATTCTGAAGACTGGGCAATGCAGCAGGAAAATGAATTCATCGAACTAGCAAAAGGATATTTATTAACACCTTATTCACCTAAAGTTATCAACCTTAATTAATCATAATATGAATGAAAAATTAATACTCGCTTTAGATCAGGGAACTACTTCCTCCAGAGCGATTCTATTCAATCACAGTGGAGAAATAAAATATGTATCTCAAAAAGATTTCAGACAAATATTCCCTACTCCGGGCTGGGTAGAGCATGACCCAAACGAGATCTGGTCTTCACAGATTTCAGTAGCTGCAGAAAGTATTGCCAAGGCTGGTATTTCTGGATTGGAAGTGGCTGCAATTGGTATTACTAACCAACGTGAAACAACTATTGTTTGGGATAAAGAATCTGGCGAACCTATTTACAATGCTATTGTTTGGCAAGACCGAAGAACTTCAAAATACTGCGATGAACTTAAAGAACAGGGGCATGCAGAAATTATAAAAGAAAAAACAGGACTTATTCTGGATGCTTACTTCTCTGCAACTAAGCTGAAGTGGATCCTTGACAATGTAGATGGTGCCAGAGAAAAGGCTGAAGCCGGAAAATTATGTTTTGGAACTGTTGACACATGGCTTGTATGGAAACTAACCCGTGGGAAAATGTTCATCACTGATGTTTCCAATGCCAGCAGAACAATGCTTCTGAATATTCACACTTTGGAATGGGACAATGATTTATTGGAACTATTCAATATACCTAAGGCGATTCTTCCAGAGGTAAAACAAAGTAGTGAGGTATACGGAGAGACAGCTACTACTCTATTCTCTACGAAAATTCCGATTGCAGGTATTGCAGGAGACCAACAGGCTGCTTTGTTTGGACAGATGTGTACCTCGCCAGGGATGGTGAAAAATACATACGGAACAGGGTGCTTCTTACTCATGAACACAGGAAAAGAAGCCGTTGCTTCTAAAAATAACCTTCTGACAACTGTTGCATGGAAGATCAATGGAGAAGTCAACTACGCTCTGGAAGGAAGTGTATTTGTAGGAGGCGCAGCTATTCAATGGCTGAGAGATGGACTTAAGCTTATTCATTCTTCTGAGGAAGTTAATGATCTTGCCGCTTCTGTTGAAGACAATGGTGGAGTTTACTTCGTTCCTGCCCTTACCGGTTTAGGTGCTCCTCATTGGGATCAGTATGCACGTGGAACTATTGTAGGAATTACCCGCGGAACTACTGACGGCCATATCGCAAGAGCTACCCTTGAAGGAATTGCATTTCAGGTATATGATATTGTAAAATCCATGGAAGCTGATTCCGGAAGAGCAAGTCTTGAGCTAAGAGTAGATGGCGGGGCTTCAGCCAGCAACCTATTGATGCAGATACAATCTGATCTTTTCGGATTTAAAATTACCAGACCCAAAACACTGGAAACAACAGCACTGGGAGCAGCCTACCTTGCAGGTCTTGCAGTAGGATTCTGGAAAAACATTGATGAAATCCAAGAACAATGGATTGTAGATAAAGATTTCCACCCTCAATTGGAAAAAGAAAAGGTAGATACGATGATTCACTTTTGGACCAAAGCGGTATCTCGTGCTCAAAACTGGATAGAAGATTAATTCCCTGACCTTAAAAATACACATATGACTCCATTTATCGCAGAAGTGATCGGAACGATGCTTCTTATATTGTTAGGCAACGGTGTTGTAGCCAATGTTGTCTTGAAAGATACCAAAGGAAATAATTCCGGATGGATTGTTATTACTACCGCTTGGGCATTAGCCGTTTTTGTCGGGGTAACCGTTGCAGGGCCTGTAAGTGGAGCTCATTTAAATCCAGCTGTAACTATTGGCCTTGCTGCTGCAGGAAAGTTCTCCTGGGATTTAGTACCTTCTTACATCGTTGCTCAAATGATTGGCGGAATGCTGGGTGCATTTCTGGTATGGCTATTCCATAAAGATCATTTTGCCATTACGGAGGATGAGGGAGCAAAGCTGGCTTGTTTTAGTACAGGCCCTGCTATCAGAAAGGTTTCATCCAATCTTATCAGTGAAATTATCGGAACATTTGTACTGGTATTTGTGATTTTCCACTTCTCAGATCCGAGTATAGCTTTACAGGCGGATCCTAATGCAAAAGTTGGTCTTGGCACTGTAGGAGCTATTCCCGTTACCTTTCTTGTTTGGGTAATAGGACTTTCTTTAGGAGGAACTACAGGATACGCTATTAACCCTGCCAGAGATCTTGCCCCAAGAATTATGCATGCCATTCTTCCGATAAAGGGAAGCAGTGACTGGAGCTATGCGTGGATTCCCGTAATAGGTCCTATTATAGGTGCTGTAATTGCCGCTTTACTATTCATGGTTTTAAAATAAAAAGTACAAGTGATGAAAATATTAAAAGGAATCTTCCTCCTACTTCTAGGCACGGGAAAATTATTTTCACAGGAAAGCAGTGATCCTAAAGAAACAAAAGAAGGCCGATTGGACTTCACTGCCAATATTCAAAACAATCATTTATGGAGAGGTTTAATCATTACAGACAAACCGGTTGTAATGGGTAATCTTTCCTATGCATTGGATGCAGAAAAGAAATGGAAAATAGGTATTTGGGGAGCTTCTGCATTAGCAGATGACAAAGATAACACCCATTACAAAGAGATCAATTACTATGTTCAATATTCTAACGGACGTTTTTATATTGGATTATGGGATCTTTATAATTCCAGAAATATCAATACAGCCGTTGCTGCTGATGACATTTTTAGTTATTCACAAAGAAGAACAGCTCATATTATTGATTTAAGAACCAATTATACATTCGGGCCTTCATTCCCAATCAATATTGAGGCAGACATTATGCTTTATGGAGGTGCCAATGCAGGAGAAGTTATTCTGGAAGCTGATGGAAGCTATAAAAAGAACAGATATTCTACCTATATTCAGGCAAGTTACCCGGTAATAAGTGGACAGAAAGTAAATCTGGACGCTTTTATAGGAGCAGGATTTTCACTCAATGGAAACACCTTTTTGTATGGAAATGGGAAAAACAATTTTGATATTGTCAATGTAGGAGTAAAAGCAGGAAAGGTACTAAAGATCACAGAGCATTATAGTCTTCCAATCTCTATGATGGCCATGTGGAACCCCTCTAATAAGTATGCAAGAATTCAACTTGCAGCCACTGTCTTTTAATCTAACTTTAAATAAATTATATAAAGACCGCTCTTTTGGGGCGGTTTTTGTTATTATCAAAAGTCAATATCAGGGTTTTTACGGCTTACTGATTGGGTAAATATTCCTAATTTTGAAGAAAAAAGAACTATGAAAAAAATTTTCAGTTTAGTAATCCTGTGTATCAGTGTTTTTACTTTAGCACAAATAAAGACTCCTTTTACCGGACATAGAAGTTTTGATATTCTGAAAGGATATAGCGGTACTGGTACTCCTCATTATTATTTGGATGTGAAAAAAAACGGTGACGTACATTTTGGGTACGTTCAGGTGAATCAGGCCGACGGAAAGGAAACCAAAGAAGAAATAAACGCCGGCAAATATGTTCCCAATAAGGTAATGAAGGTAGTATTTAAAAAATTTAACGAAACTTTTTTTCTAAAACTTGATAAAAACAAAATTTATCTTACGGATGAAAAAGGAAACATTCAAAACCTCGAAGGCTGCTGCTCTTCCAGCGAAAGCATAGACAAAGATACCTGCACTTGTGAAAGTGAGTTGTATCAATAAAAATCTGGCGACTGCCGCTCCTTGGCGGAAATGGCTAAACTGAATTGTGACTGCAAGAGTATTTTATATCAATGAAAATTTTAAGAATTTTACTGCTATTCTTTCTGATGGCTTCATGCAGTAAGAAAGAAAATCACCCTTACACTTTTTATTACTGGAAAACCAGTTTGAAATTGGATCGGGAGGAGAAAAAAACATTGGATCAAGCTTCTGTTCCTTATTTATACACACGGTTTTTTGATGTTGATAAAATTGGAGGGAAGTTTCAGCCTGTGGCTGTCATCACCAAAGGCAAAAGTTTTGAAACCAATAAACAGATTGTACCGACAGTTTTCATCACCAATCAGACTTTACTTGGTATTTCTTCGGAGGAAATTAAATTTCTTGCGGAAAGCATTCATCAATTAGTACAAAAGAAGGCCCAAGAATATCATTTGAAAACAAATAATGAAATTCAAATTGATTGTGACTGGACTGCCGGAACTCGGGATGATTATTTTAATTTTTTAAAAGAGCTTAAAAAAGTTTCCGGAAAAGAAATCACCTGTACCCTACGCCTTCATCAGGTTAAGGATAAAAAGAAAACAGGAATTCCACCGGTCGGAAAAGTATACCTGATGTGCTACTCTACTTCTTCACCATTGGAGAAGTCTGATAAAAATTCAATTCTGGATGTACATATTTTAAAAAGCTATCTTTCAAAAATGGAAGATTATCCCATCAAAAAAATTGAAGTAGCACTGCCTATTTATTCATGGGGTATCGTTACCAATCATCTTGACAAGCACAGACTGATCAATGCCTTATCTAAAAAGGATCTTGAAAACCCTAATTTTAAGAAAATCTCTGATCATGAAGTTGAAATCATACAAGACGGTTTCTATTTCGGAAACTATCTTAATAAAGGTTTTAAAATAAAGGTAGAAGAGATTTCCAGAGAACAATTGGAAGATGTAACGAGCTTCCTTGAGAAAAAAATCCCTCATTTTAATATTATTTATTATCAATTAGATAGTAAATTTGTGTTAGATCGAAAATTTTAAATCTTTTACAGATTAGGGTAGATGATAAAAACTTTATTAGTCAAATTATTTTCTGCCGGCACCAACATTACAAACAACTATATAAAATTATAAAAACACTACACACCCTATGAAAAAATACATTCTTTCACTTGCGGTTGTATCTCTTTTCTATACGAATTCTGATGCCTGTGCATGGTCGGATCCCGATTATGAATACTTCAATCTTTTTACACAAAGTATTATTAAGGATAAATCTTACCTTCCTTTTCTGCATACCTACTCCAGCAGATTCTTTGGCGGATACAATCCTTCTCTGATTCCTGATGACAATGTTGAAGCATGGAAAAAGTTCTTCAATAATCAGCTTACGTATGCCGAGACGGAGAACCTTGTGTACAAGCTAAGCATGAATGATCTGAATGCTTTAAAGAATGGCAGCCCCACCCAGCCTCTTTTGCAAAAACTGGGAACCGGGTTTTATCAGAAATATAAGGAGGGGATTGATTATTTAATTGAAGCTAAGTATCTGGAACCTTATATGAGCATCAATTATATTGAAAATGAAAACTCATTCTATTCCTATAGCAGAAATGAAAGCAAGAAAGATGCAACTTCTCTTGATTACAATAAAACAATCGCCGCTCTGACATCTTTGTACAATGCTGCCAAAAATCCGGAGATCAAGCAACGTTACGGATACCAGCTTGTACGTTTGAATCATTATACCAGAAACTACGATTCTGCAGTACAGGCTTTCAAAACCTATATAGAACCCATCAAACTAAAAAGTACGGTTTACTTTATGGCATTGGACCAGCTGGCGGGTGCTCAAAGGGGACTGGAAATGAACGGTGATGCCAACTGGAATTTCTTCCAGGTGTTCATGAACAGCAAGGATCGTAAGGAATCTGCCTTTATTTCTATGAAACTTTCGGATACAGCCTCTTTCAGTAATATTATGAAAAGAGCAAATACGAATGAGGAGAAAAATATGGCTTATTTTCTTTTAGGATACGAAGACTTCAATAATCCGATTCCTATCATGGAAAAAATGTTTGACCTCAATCCTGATTCTGAGATTCTGAAAGTAATGGCTGTAAGAAGCATTAATGAACTGGAAAGAAATTATCTTCCGACCTATTACTATACTTCAGCCTCTTTGGGAAAGGTATCTGTTTACACAGGAAATACTGAAACCAAAACCTCAAAAGATACTCCTACCGATAATAAAGCTACCACAGAAGTAAAAGAGGAAAAAGTTTCTTTCTGGCAAAAGATTGTCAGATTCTTTAAAAATCTTTTTGGTGGTTCATCTTCTGATAAAACAGGTGATGGAAAGAAAGCTGACCAAAGTGATGATGAATTATTAAATAACCCGAACAGAATTCCTTTCTATACAACCGGCTATAGTGGCTATGACCAAACGACCAAAGATTACCTTGATGATCTGGAAAAGTTCACTGCAAAAACCAAGGAAAAATCTAAGGATGAGTATTGGCAGATTGCAGATGCATACCTGAAGTTTTTAAAGAAAGACTACAAGGAAAGTACTGAGATTCTTAACAACGTCAAAACTACCAATCCTGAATATCTGGAGGAAATTAAAAGAATGAAAGTTCTTAATGATATTGTTTCTCAACCGAAAGTAGATGCAGCTTATGAGGATCATTTAATGAAAGACTATGCTGAATATTTTGTAGAAAAAGAAGTGAAAAAGGACACGGCCAATGTTAATGAGTATGATTATTATGGAGATGCTCCTTCTACTGCAGACTTCCTTAAGGATGTGATGGCTAATCGTTACTTTCTTCAGGGTGAAGACGGAAAATCTTTCCTGATGAATAATAAGCTTTCGGATCTTCAATACAATCCGAACTCTAGTTTGGTAAAGAGTGTTGAAGAGTTCTACAGAAAACCGAATAAGTCACAGTTTGAACAGCAAATCATCGCCAAGAATATGGACAGTGTAGGAAATATTGATTCTTTCTTCAATACTATTTATGGTGACAGAGCGATGAGACTTGCTGATTTCGACAAAGCTAAATCATATTATGAAAAGGCTCAGAAGTTTGGAGGAATTCCAAGAGAAAATTACGACTGGAATGAAAAAAGTGGCCAAACTATTACTCAAAAACAATATACTTCTTCTGAATATAATGGTTTTAATAATATTTCAAGTCTTGTTTTCGGACATAATGTATGGGAGAGCTTCCAAAGCACAGATACTGAAAGCATGAAAGCAGAAAATTATGCTGACTTCCCTTTCATTAAGAGTAATATGAATAAGCTTGAACTTACTGATGTGCTTATCCAACTTAAAAAAATAGGAAACGGAACGGATGAAAAAGCAGCCAAAGCTAATCAACTGATTGGAAACTTATTGTACAATACTTCTATTTTAGGATATTACCGACAGCTGTTTGTAATGGATATTGACAACAGCAATGGCGGAAAATACTACTTCTGGAATACAGATAAAGGAAACCCGTACAAGTATTATTACAAGAACTTCCTTGATACTTCTTATATTGAGCCTGACAACTTTGATCTAGCTATCAATTATTATCAAAAGGCACTTAAGCTTTCAAACAACAAGGAAGAAAAAGCAAGAATCCTATTCCAGATGGCAAGTGCTGAGCAGGGTAAATACTATCAGTACGAAGCAAAAACACAGAAAGATTTCGATTATTCTGATCCAAAGTGGTCTGAAAAAGAAGATGCCCGTCAGAAAGAAATGGACAATCTTAAAAATCAGAAGTACAGAACCTACTTTGCACAGTTAAAAACTCAGTATTCTGAGACCGAAGCTGCTAAAAGTCTAATGGGAAGCTGTAGTTATTTTAGCTACTTTATGAAAAGATAATGTATGGAAGTTGATCTGAAGTTTCAGGTGAAATTCTAGACAAGCTTATTACCTATCAAACAAAAAAAGGAATCATTTAGATTCCTTTTTTTGTTCTTGCTTCTGTAGCCATTCTTCATGCTTTTCTCTGAAGAAATCATGCTTATAGTCCTGATTTCTTTTTGCTGCATCAATGGAATGAGAAGTATGAATATCAGCATCTTTCCTAGCAAACTGGGCCAGGTTTTCATAATAGTGGTGAAGCTGATCCAATTCTTTTTCTGTAAGCTCTTCAATATCTACAATTCTATTGCTAGCTTTCTCATGAGCAGCAATGAGTTCATTCAGTTTAATCTGTGTGGCTTTTGAATCTTTATTCTGTGCTTTCTGAATAAGAAAAACCATTAGAAAGGTAATGATTGTAGTTCCGGTATTGATAACAAGCTGCCAAGTTTCCGAATAATCAAAAAAAGGTCCGGAGACGGCCCAAGCCACTACGATAGCCATCGCTCCTAAAAAGGCATTGGGACTTCCGGTAAATCCGACAGCCCAGTTTGAAAATTTTTCAAAAAGATTTTTATTTTGATGGTCCATAATAGGGTTATTTTATCTAATAAATGTATAAAATTAACCTGAACCCATGAAAGAAATATTTAAAATCAATATGTAGATCCAAATATCTGATGCTTACATATCTATTTAATCTTCCTGAACCTATGCCACCAAATCAGGAAACCGGTAATGGGTAAAGAACAGCCAATCAAGGAGACAATGAAATACAGAATAATACTTGGCAGTCCCATAATTTCTCCTGTATGCAGAGGTTTAGCCAATGCTGTAAATTGTTTGTTTAAGGGTTTATCAGAAAATAGCTCCTTTGTTTTAAAAACTCCGGTTTTATCAAAGGTTACTTCATCCGGAAGCATCATCCCCAAGAGGTTTTGTGTGTTGGTTTTTATCACTACATATCGTGGATTTTCCTTGTTAGGAAGTTCAATACTTGTTGTAGCCGTATAAGGTAACTGTTGATCTGCTAATTTTAAAATCTTATCGATGGATGCCGATTCTGAATTTTTAAGATTTTTCTTTTCATCCTGCTTTTGAAGCATATCTTCCAAAAGCCCTCCGAAGGCATCATCTTCACTTTCATTATCTTTTGAAATATTATCGATGGACGCCCCTCCCAAGCTTACAATAAGACCATTCTTCACCCAGGGATAGGTGACATACAAACCGGTAATGGCAATGAAGAACAGTATCAAAAAAGTGTAGAAACCCAGAGTGTTGTGCAGGTCATAATTCAATCGCTGGAACTTCGCCTTGAACATAACGGTTAACCCCTGCTTCAGGAACTTCAACTTTTTGGGTAACCAAAGTATAAAACCTGAAACCAGCAATACACAAAACATCAATACTCCGGCACCCAATATCTGACGTCCCACATTTCCCATCATTAGATTTCTGTGGATATCAAGAACAATCTCAA
This sequence comes from Chryseobacterium sp. SIMBA_028, assembly GCF_046535285.1. Lineage (NCBI taxonomy): Bacteria > Pseudomonadati > Bacteroidota > Flavobacteriia > Flavobacteriales > Weeksellaceae > Chryseobacterium > Chryseobacterium sp. SIMBA_028. The sequence goes on from NZ_JAWRWZ010000003.1 coordinate 92,054, forward strand.
AAAAACGGCTCGATCCTACATCAGGCTGTCCAAGAATTTTGCCTGTATATTGGTTATAATAAGTGGCTTTATCCAATTGCTTTTCACGATAGCCTACCACATAGCTTCTCCCTGTATCATCAGGCATCAGCAAGGAGGTTAATTCCTTACCATCTTTCAACAGTTCGGACTGAATCTGATCAGGACTTTTAATCTGTTTAGAGGATGATCTGATATACACCTTATCTCTATTACTAAAATCGGTGATTTGGTTTTTAAAGGCATAAAGGCAACCTGTAAGACACACCACGAAAACAATGATACTTGATAAAAGTCCCAGCCAAAGATGAGTAATCCACATTACATATTTAATGATAGATTCATTCTTCCGTCTTTTCCTGTAAAGGCTTTTAAACAATGTTTTCATTTTTGTTATAATAGCAAAAACATTAAGACAGTTTTGCCGTCTTAATGTTTTTAAATTGATATGAATAAATTAAAAAGTTAATACGAATCAAGGACGAAATCCGGAACAGATGATGAAATTATTGATCTCCAAAACATTCCATCTTCTTTCTCCTTACTTCCCGCCTAAACCGGTATCAATGTTGGTTATTTTCTTCCTTTAAACTGAACTTCCTTTACAATCTCTTCGAATTTTGTAAAGTGTTCCGGAGTCAATGCTTTTTGAATGGCCGCTTTTCTTTGGGTATCAAATTTTTCCCAGTATTCTTTAGCTAAGTCATTATTCCCATGATATACATCGTGAGCATCATTGAATGCTTTTTCAAAGGCGTCATTAGCAGCGTTCACCATCTTGAATTCATCTTCAGAAAGTTGAGCTTCTGCTTTTATTTTTTCTAATAAAGCATTGTCATATCTTGGTCTTTTTCTGGAATTTTCATCAACAAATTTGTTGAATTTTTCCATTTGCGGAGCATCCAGCACTTTAGCCATTTCAATCGCCTGCTGTGCTCTCAGTTCTTCACCTTTAATTCCCAAAGCAACACGGTCCATATTTCCACCCTGAGCTTTTGCAGCCTGATAGTTCTGCTCCTGCAGTTGTTGGTATTTTACTGTAATCTCATCAAAGCTTTTTTCCTGCTCTGGAGTAAGTTTTACTTCTGTTTTGAATTGATTATAATCTACTCCTTTCTTCTTGTCTCCTGAACATGAAACAACCAATAAAGTGGCGAATGCTACTGCTACAGTTTTGATATAAGTGCTTTTCATTGATATTTTATTTTAAGGTTTTAATATTATTAGAAAAAGTAATTTGCTCCGAACTGATATCTTATACCGTCTATTCTGAAGCCAAAGTTATTAGCCGGATCGGATGCATCATTACGTATATTTTTGTCCAATAGATTATATACTCCGAATGTGAAGCGAACATGTTTGTTCAACTTGTACATCGTTCCTAAGTCCCAAAGGAAATATGATGGTATTGGGTATTCCTGTGCCTTACCTCTGCTTACGCCAGGCTGGCTTTCACTTCTATAGTTTCCTCTTGACCAGAATTCAAAGCTGTCAGTTGCTTTCCATGAAAGGTTCACGTTGGCCATGTGTTTAGGTATTCTTGCATAAGGCTTATTGTAAAGAGCAGGAATTTCATCAGATTTGATTTTTGTATCTGTGTAGGTATAATTTGCTTTTAATGCAATATCCTTTGTCACACTTACTCCAAGGTTAGCCTCTAGCCCCATGCTGTTTGCCTTACCCAGGTTTTCTCTTGTAGAGATGAAATCATAAAGATGATTGTACAGACTTTCAAACTGTTTACATTCTTCTGTATTATTACATTTTCTTACTTCTACCAATTTATTTCTAAAGTCGGTATTAAATCCTGTAACACTTAGGTTAATCACTTTTTTGTTATCCTCAAACATTACAGTAACTTCCTGGTTGAAACTTTTTTCCGGCTTAAGATCTTTATTTCCGATGATTACTCCGTCCTGAGTTCCTCCTCCGGTAACTTGTCCCCAGAAAGGATTTACAGCCCTTAATCCTGGCGCTTTATATCCCCATGAAGTTCCTCCTTTTACCGTAAAGTTATTATTAATGCTCCATACCAAGTATCCTCTTGGTGTAAAATTGGAACCGTAGTTTTCATCATTATCCAAACGGGCTCCTGTCACCAAGTGAAGCTTGTCAACTAACTTCCAGTTTGCTTCGGCAAATGCAGACCAGTTCCAACGGGTCAATCTGCTTACAATGTCACCGTTTTCAGATTTCATTTTATTTCCCAGGTCATTCAGTCTTTCATATCTGTATTCTGCACCAAAGCTGATTACATGATCTTTCAGATTGAAATTATTAAGACTGTAAGCCAAGAAAGTTTCATACCTCATATCCCTGTTTGGATTATTGGTATTATCATATTGAATGTAAGAATTCGTATGGAAGTTGGAATAATCTCCTTTATGACTTAATGCTAATACGTTTCTCTCATAGTTATTACTTGAGCTTTTTGCATTTGGAGCCAATGAGTATCCAGGATTCTGGTTTCTTTCCTGACGGTTATAGTCGTAGTTTAATTTAAATGTATTTTTAGCATTTGGAGTAAGGCTAAATTCTGTACCGAAAGCTTTAATAACTCTTTCTGTAAATCCACCTACAAACTTATCTTCATTTCTGTTTGAATAGCTTCCCGTAACCTTCATTTGAAGAAGGTTTTTTACTAAAGACCCTGCAGTATACCCATCAATCTGGTAGGTATTCCCCGATTCTTTATGTACCTGCTGTATTAAACTTGTCCCAATAGAACCTCTCCACCCGTCTGTAAGTTTTTTAGTGATGATATTAATTACACCTCCCATTGCATCGGAACCATATAATGAAGACATTGGTCCTTTTACGACTTCAATTCTTTCAATAGTTTCCAATGGCGGCATCCATCCTTGTTCAATTCCGGGACCATCAGAGTTGGGTCTTGTTTCTCTTGTATTGATTCTTTTACCATCAATTAAAACCAACGTCTGTCCAGATTCGGCACCTCTTATTGAAAAATCACTCGTACTTCCTCCTCCTGTAATGAAAACTCCGGGTACATCCTGCAATGCATCTGTGATATCTCTATAAGCTCTCTTTTTAAGGTCTGCCTGTGTAATTACAGAAATTGTTGCCGGAGTATCCTTGATTTTCTGAGCATATCCAGAACCCGTTATTACGACTTCATTAATACTATGGCTTTTCAAAGTGTCCTTAGTTTTCTGTGCATTTACTAAAGCTGTTCCTAAAACAAGTAAAGAAAAAGATACTGTTCTTATCATCAATCAAATTTTTTGCAAAATTATTATTTTTAATAATTCTAAATAAACAAATCAAACTGACATATGTCACATGAAAAAGAATAATCATTACCAGATTATTAACCATTTTATCTATAACATAAAAATATACCAACAGGATCTATTAATCATTGGGTCATATTTTTATAAGAGACTATATGTTTACAAAAAATTTAATCAAAAAAAAGTAAGCTTTCTGATTAAAAAACATATTTGTAAGTCTTTATAAAAATTATTTCAGATAAATTATATGCATAAAAAAATCCGTTCCTAAAAAGGAACGGATTCTATAATTATTGCAAAGTATGCAATTATCACACTTTAATTTCAACGTCTACACCGCTTGGTAACTCTAATTTCATTAGAGCATCAACCGTTTTAGAAGAAGAAGAGTAGATATCCATTAGTCTCTTGTGAGCTGATAATTGGAACTGTTCTCTTGCTTTCTTGTTTACGTGCGGAGATCTCAACACTGTGAAGATTCTCTTGTTCGTTGGCAATGGAATTGGACCGTTTACAACAGCACCAGTAGCCTTTACCGTTTTTACGATCTTCTCAGCAGACTTGTCTACCAAGTTGTAATCGTAAGATTTTAGTTTTATTCTGATTCTTTGTGACATTTCTTTAATTTAAAAATTAACCTTTTGCTTTAGCTATGATATCTTCAGCAACGTTTTGTGGAGTAGCTTGATACTTCTCTAATTCCATAGAAGAAGTAGCTCTTCCTGATGAAAGTGTTCTTAGAGTAGTTACATATCCAAACATTTCAGAAAGTGGAACAGAACCTTTGATTACAACAGCTCCATTTTTCTCTTCCTGACCACTGATTGTACCTCTTCTCTTGTTAAGGTCACCAATGATGTTACCCATATACTCTTCCGGAGTTACAACTTCCAGTTTCATAATAGGCTCCATAATTACTGGCTTAGCAGCACGTCCCGCTTCTTTAAATCCTAACTTAGCAGCCATTTCAAAGGAAAGAGCATCAGAATCCACCGCGTGGAAAGATCCGTCTTTAAGAACAACTTTAATACCTTCAACTTCGAAACCAGCCAAAGGACCGTTCTTCATTGCAGCTTTAAAGCCTTTTTCAATTGCAGGAACAAATTCTCTAGGAACGTTACCACCTTTGATCTCATTGATGAATTCTAAACCAATTTTACCTTCGTCTGCAGGTCCTAGTTCAAATACAATGTCAGCAAATTTACCTTTACCTCCAGATTGTTTTTTGTAAACTTCTCTGTGGTTAGCAACTCTTGTTAAGTTTTCTTTGTACTCTACCTGAGGTTGTCCTTGGTTTACTTCAACTTTGAACTCTCTTCTCATACGGTCAACAATGATATCTAAGTGAAGCTCACCCATACCAGAGATAATCGTTTGTCCAGAAGCTTCGTCAGTTCTAACAGTAAACGTTGGATCTTCTTCAGCCAATTTAGCTAAAGCGTTACCCATTTTATCCTGGTCAGCTTTAGTTTTAGGCTCAACAGCGATACCAATTACCGGATCAGGGAAAACCATCGATTCAAGAACGATTGGGTTTTTCTCGTCACACATAGTATCACCAGTTTTGATAGATTTGAATCCTACCGCTGCACCAATATCACCAGCTTCAATATATTCTACTGGGTTTTGCTTGTTAGCGTGCATCTGATAGATTCTTGAGATTCTTTCTTTATCTCCTGAACGAGTGTTCAAGATATAAGAACCTGCATCTAGTCTTCCAGAATATGCTCTGAAGAATGCTAATCTTCCCACGAATGGGTCAGTAGCAATCTTAAATGCTAGAGCAGAGAAAGGCTCATCTACAGACGGCTTTCTTGTAATTTCAGCGTCTGTTCTTGGGTCAGTACCTTTGATATCATCTTTATCCAATGGAGAAGGCAAGTATTTACATACTGCATCCAACATAAACTGTACTCCTTTATTCTTGAATGAAGAACCACAAGTCATTGGGATAATAGATAAATCGATAGTAGCAGCTCTCAATGCAGCATTGATTTCTTCTTCTGTAATTGAATCCGGATCTTCAAAGAATTTCTCCATCAAAGTTTCGTCATACTCAGAAACAGCTTCTACTAATTTCTCTCTGTATTCAAGAACTTCATCTTTCATGTCTTCAGGAATTGGAACTACCTCGAAAGTAGCACCTTGTCCAGCTTCATCCCAGATGATCGCTCTGTTTTTAATTAAGTCTACAACTCCTTTGAAATCTTCTTCAGCACCGATTGGTAAAACGATTGGAACTGCATTAGATCCTAACATATCTTTAACCTGGTTTACCACGTTAAGGAAGTCAGCACCTTGTCTGTCCATTTTGTTTACGAATCCCATTCTAGCAACTTTGTAGTTGTCAGCAAGTCTCCAGTTTGTTTCAGACTGAGGCTCTACTCCATCTACTGCTGAGAATAAGAATACCAATCCATCTAATACTCTTAAAGATCTGTTTACTTCTACAGTGAAGTCAACGTGTCCCGGTGTATCAATGATGTTGAAGTGGTAAGGCTTAGTATCTGCAAGAGGCTTTCCTTGGTCTGTTGGAAAGTTCCAAGAACAAGTAGTTGCAGCAGAAGTAATAGTAATACCTCTTTCTGCTTCCTGCTCCATCCAGTCCATTGTAGAAGCACCATCGTGAACTTCTCCAATTTTGTGGTTTACTCCTGTATAGAATAAAATCCTTTCAGTAGTGGTAGTCTTACCCGCGTCAATGTGAGCAGCAATACCAATGTTTCTTGTAAATTTAAGATCTCTACCCATTTCAGATTAGAATTTAAAGTGTGAGAAAGCTTTGTTAGCTTCCGCCATTTTGTGAGTATCAGATTTCTTTTTGAAAGCTGCACCTTCTTCTCTTGAAGCAGCTACAACTTCATTAGCTAATTTCAAAGCCATAGACTTATCATTTCTCTTTTTAGAGTAGCTAATTAACCATTTCATTGCCATAGAAATTTTTCTATCAGCTCTGATTGGCATAGGAATCTGGAAGTTAGCTCCACCTACTCTTCTAGAACGTACTTCTACGTGAGGCATAACGTTTGTTAATGCATCTTTCCAGATTTCAAGGGCTGTTTTCTCAGTTTCTCCTTTTTTAGTTTCTACGATTTCTAATGCATCATAGAAAATTTTAAATGCGATTGACTTCTTACCGTCAAGCATTAAGTTGTTTACGAATCTTGTTACCAATTGATCATTAAATTTCGGATCTGGTAACAACGGTCTTTTTTTCGCTTTTGTCTTTCTCATTGCTTTTGTACCTTATTTAATGATTATTTTTTCTTTCCTTTTGCAGGAGCAGCAGCTGCTTGTCCTGGTTTAGGTCTCTTAGCTCCGTACTTAGATCTTCTCTGAGTTCTTCCATTTACACCAGCTGTGTCTAAAGCACCTCTTACGATGTGGTAACGTACTCCCGGTAGGTCTTTCACCCTTCCGCCTCTAACCAATACTATCGAGTGCTCTTGAAGATTATGTCCTTCGCCCGGGATATAGGCGTTAACTTCTTTACCGTTAGAAAGTCTTACCCTTGCAACTTTTCTAAGTGCAGAGTTAGGTTTCTTCGGTGTAGTAGTATATACTCTCGTACATACACCACGTCTTTGTGGACAAGAATCAAGGGCAGCCGATTTGCTCTTCTTGGCAAGCGTGGCTCTTCCTTTTCTTACTAATTGTTGAATAGTAGGCATTTAATTGCTTTTTATTTTAGGGTGCAAAAATAACAATATTTTTTTAATTGACAAGCAGTTATGGAATTTTATTTATTCTCTTGTTTTCTTAATTGTTTTCCATAACAAGCTGAAACCTCGATGAATTTGATATTATTCAATCATTTTTGGACCATGAAAATTGACCTTAAAAAAATAAAATTTATTTAAAAGCATCCTTTATTACTTTTCCTTTCATGTACTGTTTAGGCATTCCTAAAAGTTCAGCCATTGTACTGGCAATATCAATCTGTTCGTAATTCCCAGTGCTGATGGTTGTATTCTTTTTAAAATCCGGTCCCATTCCAAAAAACTCAATATGCCTGCATCCTGCACAATCATCTCCGTGTTCTGCAAACCCTCCATTGGCATCCAAGTGTCTTCCATGATCATTAGAAACAATCAGGGTTGTTTTGTCCTTATAGGCAGGAAGCGACTGAAGATAATCCCAGATCTCCTTAATGGAAGCATCTGTAGTTTTTATAGCCTTAACATATTCATTCCAGTTATTGGCGTGTCCATAAGAGTCTACATCTTTAAGATTAATCACCATGACATTCGGGCTGTATTTTTTCATTACTTCCTTTGTATTTGCCATTGTTACCGCATCAGCACGGTATCCTGAACCATTCCCACTCACTCCACAGTCAACACTTGGCTGAAATTTCCCATTCCATTCTTCAAGCTTGCAATTGTTCAATACTTCTAATTTATCTTTGGAAGCAATAACCCAAGCCTTAGTTTTATCTGCTCCGGTATATTTTAACCATTGTTGCATTACAGAAGGAAACCCAGGTAGCTCGGTACCATTGTTTTTAATGTTTTCGTATACTCCTGAACACATGGCACTATGACCGGGATTGGTATTGGTAGTTCCGTTATTTCTGAAATTACTGATAAAAACACCTTGGCTCAACAAGCCTACTCTATTAGGTATATTCTCTTTATTGGAAGCTTCCCATGTTTCAGAAATACGAGGTCCGTCAACAACTAACAGAACTACATTTTTAGTCTGATATTTTTCCTCGGTTTTTGTTTGTGCTTCCGTATCATTACTACTGCATGAAAGTATAGAAAACAACACACTGAAATACAAGAAGATCTTCTTCATAGCTTTTTTACCTTTTATAGATTTAAAGTACAAAGCTAGAAAACAGACCCTCGGGGTTTATTAATAAATTGTTATCTATTCCTTAAGAATTTAAGCTCAGCCCATCAAATGATAAATAAGATTTTTTTTAATGGGAGATGCTTAACCCGAAATTATTCTATGATGGTAACGGTGACTTTTTTGTTCCAATTAAAGCTTCTCACCTGCTCTTTTAGGGCATTATGAATATTAGGATTGATGGAATAAATATACAAATGGTCTTCCCCCAGCACGGCACTGCTTCCATTGATCTTTAAAACAGCAACTTTTTTCCAGTTTTTTGGAGTATGCCCATCAAGCCATTCCTCATAGGCTATTGCAAGCTGATAGTTATTATCACGGGTATATTTGGTAAGAAAGTCTTCGACCTCATCATCAAAAAACTTCTTCTTAATTTTAAATTCAACCATTTCCATAGATCCCAACCCCATAAAATCCAGCAAATGAATATCTGTGAAGTAAGTGATTGCTCCAATATCATTGGCCACCACTTTAGAATTATTGTAATATGTATTTAAGAATCTGGCAGATTCCACCTGCTGCTCATAAATATTTGCACTTCCATTGGTAATTAAAGTATGGCCATATCCAAACTTATAAATAAGTAGAGCCATGTTTGCCAATACAAAGATTCCTAATATTTTCTCTGTTTTAAAGGTTAACAATGGCTTTGTAAAAAAAGAAGCTAACCTCGGAATAAGAATCATAGCAAAGGCTACCAATACATAAGCCTCATATCTGAAAATGCTTTTAATCTCTCCGAACAGACAGTGCAGTATAAAAGTGAAGCCCCAGGCCAAGAATAGGAAGTTCTTCAATACAATGTTTTTAAAACTCAACTTGCTCTTATAATCCCGGTACATCAAAATTACACCGATCAATAATGGGAATATTCCTATCTTATAGAAGGTAATATTTAAAATCATCTTTTTTAAGATAATTTCCAGTGCCTGAGTAAAAACATTTCCGGAAAGATCCAGCAAAGTCCCTTTTACAACTACTGAATTGGGAAAGAAATATCCGCTTCTGGGATAATTGAAATATCCAAATAAAAGAATAGGAATAAAACCAATGATAAGTACAAGTATGGCATTCTTAAATTTCTTGATTAAAGAGAAAACAAAAGCAAGTGAGGCAAAATAAAACATGCTTTCAAATCTTATTAATCCCAATAAAAGGATGGTGAAATAAAACCAATAAGCATAAACTCCTGTCCTAAAGTTGTCTTTGATCCATTTTTGAAAACAATAAATATTCACAGCTATCACAAGCACCTGCAGAACATGTTCCATTCCGGATACAATCTGTACATGCAGTACTGCAAAGAAAAGCGTAAACAAACACGCAATAACAATATGTCTGGATTGGTTAAAATAATATGAATAGTATTTATTCAGGATCACAATAAGCAAACAGGCAGCAGTTATATTAAAAATCAAAGGGATAAGTGCATGATTTCCAAAAACAGAAATCAAAACACTTAAAATAAATGTAAAAATGGGAGAAGATGAAGAGGATGAAAAGGCATATTTTGTAACTCCCCAAATGCCATGCAATGCAAAATTTTTGGCCACCGCCAAGTGAATATAGGCATCATCTAATATATAAGTAAAGTAGTTCTCCGTGGTAGACAACATGATCAGAATATACATCAAACATATTCCGAAAAAAATAGATACTGTTGTTAAAAAACTTTTCATCGTTTGCAATATTACTACTTCCAAACTATTTTAAAAAATTTAATAGAATATGTTCTTTTTAAGAAAACAATCTGAACATAATATATTTACCTATAAATTAATCTATTAACTTAACTGATATATTTTGGTTCCAGTTAAAGCCTTTTACCTGCTCTTTTAAGGTATTGTGAATTTTAGGATTGATGGAATAGATATATAAATGATCTCTTCCCAATACAGCATTGCTTCCACTGATCGTTATCATGGCAACTTTTTTCCAATTTTTTGGGGTATGCCCCTCCAGCCATTCTTCATAGGCTATTGCAAGCTGGTAGTTATTTTTGATGGTATATGCTGTTAAGAATTTTTCAAATTGATCATCTATTCCTATTACTCTTTTTCTAAAGGGCATTACTTCCTTTGAACCCAGCCCTTCATAGTCTAGCAGACGAATATCCGTAAAATAACAGATGCCCCCAATATCATTAGCTACCACCTTAGACTCGTTATAATATTTTTTCAGAAATCTGGCTGACTGTATCTGCTGTTCATAGATATTTCTACTTCCAACCACAATAAGATAGCTGACAATCCCAATCTTTAAGAGTAAAGTCAGGCATGATAGCAAGAGCAATGAAGAAACAAGTCTATTTTCTTTCAATAAAAAATTACGTTGTTCAAAAACAGACCTTAGCCTTGGAATAATAGCCATAGCAAAGCCTATTAATATATACACTTCATATCGATACAGTCTGGTCAACTGACTGAAAGTACCATGCAGAAACAATGTAATACACCAAACGATAAGAAGAAAATTTCGCGCTACAATTTTTTGAAAATTCAAACCTTTTTTAACATCCTTAACAATTAGAAATACAGAAATTAGTAACGGTAGTAAGCCTGCAAAGTAAAAATAACGGTTATATAAAATTTTATTAAATAATATACTTGCTATCTGATAAAAATAATCACCAGAAAAATCAAACTTGGCCCCTTTTACAACAACTGAATTTGGAAAAAAATATCCTGTTTCCTGATAAGTAAAATATCCAAAAATTAAAATGGGAATAAAACCAAATACCAACACCCAAGCAACCTGTTTCCATCTTCGCTGCGACAAAAAAACTAAGGCAAGCGATAAGAAATAGAACATAAAATCAAACCTGATCAGCCCAAGCAAAGCAAGGGTACCATAAAACCAACCTGAATAATATCGATCCTTATACTCAGACCTCAACCATCTTTCGAGGCAGAGAACATTTACAACCATTACTAATGCCTGAATTACATGCTCCATTCCAGAAAAAACTAGAAGCGAAACAGAAGCAAAAAACAAGGTAAAAAGATTACTCAATATAATGGATTTGGTTGTACTGAAATAATCAGCATAGTATTTATTTAGAAAATATATGGTAAAAAAAGCACATACTGTATTAAAGACCAAAGGAATAAGCTCATGATCTCCCAATACATAAATCAGTCCACTTAAAATCACTGTAAAAACCGGTGAAGAAGAGGTAGAAGAAAAAGCATACTTTGTAACACCCCATACTCCATGAAAAGCAAAGTTTTTTGCTATTGCAAGATGAATATAGGCATCGTCTAATATATAGGTAAAATAGTTCTCAGTTTCCGAAAGCATTAGAAGTATGTAGATCATACACATTCCAAAAAATAATACCACAGTTGTTAAGAAGCTTTTCATTATTTGCAATATTAGTACTTCCAAACTATTTTAAAAAATTTTCTTATAGTTATCATCTATCAATAAGCAAGGGAGTTCGGCACGATATTTCGTAAATTTGAGATATATAAATGATAAAATTGCTATTATTATAACTTCATTCCCAACCACAGGAATGAGGACAGCAATTAGAGTATAACCCTTAAAAAATAAATATATACATATGAAAAACGCTAGTATTATTGGCCTTAAAGAAGCCGACTGCAAGAAAATAGCAGAAAAGTTAAATGTACTGTTAGCTAACTACTCTGTATTTTATCAGAATACAAGAGGTTCACACTGGAATATCAAAGGAGCTCAGTTCTTCACGCTTCACCCGAAATTTGAAGAATTATACAACAGCCTTGTTCTAAAGATTGATGAAATTGCTGAAAGAATACTGACTTTAGGGGCTATTCCTGCACACAACTACTCGGATTATTTAAAAGTATCAACCATTCAGGAGAGTAAAGAAGTAAGTGATGGCAACAAAAGTGTTGAGCAAATCTTAAATTCGTTTAAAGTGGTACTGGATCTTCAGAGAGAGCTTTTAGATATCACTGATGAAGCAGGTGACGAAGGTACAAACTCTCAGATGAGCGACTATATCACAGAGCAGGAGAAAGAAGTTTGGATGTACAATTCTTATTTAGGAAAATAACCGATAAAGATCATCGAAATATTTCAAAAAAATCGCCTTACATTTAGGCGATTTTATTTTTTATTTTTATATTTGCGTTAAAATTACACATATTATGAACGACGTAAGACTCAACTCTATTCTAGATAACGATTTCTATAAAATAACCATGCAAAATGCTGTGGTAAAATTATTTCCTGGTTCTATTGTAAAATATGAATTCATCAACAGAGGGAAACATCACTTTCCCGATGGGTTTGATGCAGCCTTAAAAGAGGCAGTCAACAAAATGGCTGAATTGAAGCTTACTAAGGAAGAGAAGAAATTCATGGCAAGAACCTGCCCTTATATTGATCTTCCTTATCTGGATTTTCTGGAGGGTTACCATTATGACCCATCTGAAGTAAAGATTCATCAGGAAGGAGGTGATCTGTCTGTAACCGTTGAAGGACTTTGGTACAGGACTATCCTTTGGGAGGTACCATTATTGGCGCTCATCAGTGAGCTTCATTATGAAATGAACCATATGGAAAGAGATTCTAATGAAGTTGTTATGAGCAAAACCATTGAAAAGGCAGAATCTCTGGGCAGACTTGGAGTTACATTTGCAGAATTCGGGACCAGAAGAAGACATTCCTATAAAGTACAAAATCTGGTAATGGAGGCTTTGACCAAGAAAAAAGAATCCACCTTTATCGGAAGTTCTAACGTACACTTTGCCATGAAATATGGTGTAAAACCTATCGGAACTCACGCTCACGAATGGTTTATGTTCCACGCAGCTGAATATGGTTTCAAAATGGCTAATGAAATGGCGTTGGAGCATTGGGTAGATGTTTACAGAGGAGATCTTGGAGTAGCACTATCAGATACGTATACTACCGATGTTTTCTTCCAGCAGTTTGATAAGAAATTTGCCAAGCTTTTTGACGGAGTACGCCATGACAGTGGTGATGCACTGGAGTTTGCAGATAAAACTATTGCTCACTATCAAAGAAACGGCATCAATCCGATGTTTAAGTATATCATTTTCTCTGATGCGCTGAATCTTGAAAAAGTAGAGGAAATCACTAATTACTGCAGAGGGAAAATCGGAATTTCTTTTGGAATAGGAACCAACCTTACGAATGATGTAGGATTAAAACCTATGAACATCGTGATGAAGCTTATCGGAGTTCAGGCTCCCAATAAGGAATGGATTCCTACGGTAAAACTTTCTGATGAACATGGAAAATATACCGGTGATCCAAAGATGATTGAACTGGCTAAAGAATTTTTAAGAATAAAAGATTAATGTAACCTCATTAAGACTATTAAATATAACCTCGTAACCATCGAGGTTTTTTTGTGTTATATCATCATTTGAAATTCAGCTTTCAGAAATTTATAAGGTTTTATTATATTTATCAAAACAAAGCAGTATGATATCAAGAACATTACTTATCGTATCCCTCTTCATCTCAACACTCTCCTTGGCACAGGAGAAGAAGACCGATAAACCCAAATTTAATCAAGAACTAGCCACTTCTCTTGGTGCAGACCAATATGGCATGAAAGCTTACACCATTGTAATGCTGACAACCGGTCCTGCAAAAATTGAAGACAAAACTCAAATGAGTACTGTGATGAAAGGACATATGGCCAACATTGGTAAACTAGCCGATGAGGGTAAGATTATCGTGGCGGGACCTTTTTTGGAAAAGAATAAGGAAAACTACCGTGGCATGTTTATTTTCAATACAAAATCTAAAGAAGAAGCTGAGCAATGGGTAAAAACAGATCCTGCAGTTCAGGCCGGAGTTTTCAGCTATGAGATTTTCCCTTGGTATGGATCGGCTGCATTGCCTCTATATCTGAAGCACCATGAGGAAATTTCAAAGGAAAATCCTTAGAAATGGGATTTTATAGTAAATTTTCAGAACAGAATCTAATCGAATCTTATAAAAATCAGATAGACTATCAGGGTCAACCGGATAAGGAGATTATAGACGAAATTATAAGCAGGGGTACTCTGGAGGATTTTCAAAATAAAATTAAAGCTCAGGATTTATTTTTAAATGAGCAAAATAGATTGATAAGAGAGATTCATGGGCATTACATGAACAAATTATCAAAACAGGAATGTTTATCATTATTAAGCTCTGATTTGTTATCCGATAAAAGCATTGGAAATCTTGTAGATAGAAAATACAATCAGATCCATCAGAAAGTTGAGAATTTAAAAGTTGATTCAGATACTTTAATGTACAGTTTTATCGGGACTATTATAGCTTCTGTTGTCAGTACCATTATTATCCTGGCCGTTTTATACAAATTTATATTCCTGTCAGTTTTCTCTTTTAGTTTACTTATACCTGCTTACATTATTAATTATTGGATTATAAGATTATTCACAGGAAAAACACGTGATAATTTGGCTGTATTTATAGCTTCATTTATAGCAACAGTCCTTAACTGTGTATATTTTGTTCTTTTTGTTAATTAAGAAAAAGTAATAATCAACTTCATAAAAATAAAAAGTTGCTAAATACTCATTCAATGATATTTCATTCTCATCTTTGAGCAAAATAAAAATAAACCACTATGTAACATCATGGTGATTTATTTTTCACTACCTTAGACATTCATTTTCAGATTTATACAAATTAAAACCATCAAAAAAATTAATTCCATGAAAAAAATGAACGTATCAAAACTTTCGAGAACTGAACTGAAAGATGTATTCGGCGGAACACTGTATCCGGCAGAATGTCCCGGAGGATGCCATGGTGAAGGCATGATCAGATGTCCTGACGGCACTACCACGATGACTAATTTTATATGTATGGGAGGAAGATGCCAACCGGCCGCCATGTGCAAACCATTGGTTCTTGAACCTTTCCCTGGTCCTATTGTAATCACTCCATAACCTGATGAACAATACATAAAGTGAGCTTTCCGGCTCACTTTTTCTATATTAAAAGATCATCCTATTTGTTTTCAAAGCAATGCATTACTGAACTGATGATAGGTTTTTATTATCTTTAAGTAAATAAAAATACCACCATGAAAACCATTGAAGAAGTTTTAGAAAAACTGGATGCTATTATTATATGGTGCAAGGAAAATAATAGCCCGGCAGGATATTTTGCCTGTACTTACCGCATTATGACGGCACAGGTTTTAAAAGGAATCCAGCAGAAGAAATTTGAGGATAATCCAAGAATGACAATACTTGATATTGCTTTTGCACAAAGATATCTTGAAGCATGGGAAAGTTACAGTAAAGGCAAGAAATGTACAAACTCATGGTATCTGGCCTTTGAAGCAACCAAAAACAAGGACCTGCTGATCCTACAGCACATATTCCTTGGCATGAATGCTCACATCAATCTGGATTTGGGAATTTCAGCGGCTTCCATTATGCCTTACCGAAAAATAAATCCTTTAAAGAAAGACTTCGAAAATATTAATAACGTGATTGCATCAATCAATCAGAAAGTTCAGGATTCTTTAAGTAAAATATGTTATCCAGTGGATCTTATTGACCAGCTTTCTAACGGAAAAGATAACGCCATATTGGATTTTGCGATCTCCAGGGCAAGAGAAACCTCATGGGCAACGGCGGTAATTGCATCAAGCACTCCAAATTTTCTCAGAGAATCGGTTATCAATATCGTAGATTACGCAGCAGCAAAAATTGCCATGCAAATTGTAAACCCAAGGATCCTCACTCCTACCCTCATCAAGGAACTTAAAAAATGTGAAAGTGGTGATGTGATGAAAAATATCGAAATTTTGGAATCAACGAAGACTGTTTAACTCAAAATAAAAAGGTCGGGATCTTCCTCACGGATCCCGACCAAATAATGAACAAATAAAAAAGAAACTATCTTGTTTCCTTATGCTTTTTACGATAGGCATAATGAAATACAATCGGTAATATTGTAAATGACAACAGCATACAGATGATAAGTCCACCCACAATCATAATGGCTAAAGGTTTTTGAATTTCGGATCCCATCCCATTGGACATTGCCGCCGGAAGAAGTCCCATTGACCCCATCAACGCAATCATCACTACCGGCCGAATTCTGCTTTTAACTCCTTCTGAAATAGACTCCTTAAGGGACATCCTATTTTGAAGATTCTCTTTCATTACCCCAATCAGGACAATCCCGTCAATGGTAGCCACTCCGAAAAGGATAATGAAACCAATTCCTGCCGAAATTCCAAAGATGGTTCCTGTAAACCACAGGGATAAAAACCCTCCAATAAATGCAAAGGCCAGTGTAATGGATGAGATCAGTGTATCTTTTACATTTCCAAAGTTGAAATATAGGAGCATAAGAATAAGAACCAAAGAAATCGGAACCACCATTGCCAACTGCTTTGCTGCTCTTTCTTTACTTTCAAACTCACCGGCCCAGGTCATTTTATGATTCTTTGGAAGCTTCACCTCTTTATCCACTTTAATTTTGGCTTCTTCAATGGTGCTTCCCAGATCACGTCCTTCGATATTGAATCCTACTCCAATGTATCTGCTGTTTCCTTCACGATAAATAAAGGATGGTCCGGTATGATAGTCGATGGTTGCAATTTCCTTCAATGGTACTTTTTTATTATCCTGTGTAGGAATCAAAATATTTCCCATTTTTTCCGGAGTATCCCGGTATTCTTTTTCAAACCTCAGCATCACGTCAAACATTCTTTCTTCTTCATAGAACTTGGTTGCAGCCTGTCCTCCAATCGTCATTTCAATTACCGCTTGCGCATCTGCTGTAGAAATGCCATACTTAGCCATTTTAGAATCGTGAAGCTGTATTCTCAGCTCCGGAAGCCCTATATTTTTGAAAACATTTACATCTGAAATTCCCGGAACAGTTCTGATGGAATTAGCGACCTGATTGGCATAATTTTCAAGCTCGAATAAATCATTCCCAAATATTTTAATAACCAACGGAGCTTTTACCCCTGCAACATATTCTTCTACATTATCCTGAATTGGCTGGCTGAAACCAAAATTAATTCCAGGATATTTTTCAAGGGAAATTCTCATTTCCTCAAGAAGTTCTTCTTTGGATATTTTTTTCTTCCATTCCTTTTCAGGTTTCAGCTGGATATTAAATTCAATATTAAAAAATCCTGTGGGATCCGTTCCATCATTGGGACGGCCGGTTTGGGTCATTACAAATTTCACTTCATCATACTTCATCAAAATCTCTTTCATCTCCTTGGTTAACCGCACAGACTCATCAAGATTTACACTATTGGGAAGTGTTGCACGTACATAGATAGCACCCTCATTCAGTTTGGGTAGAAATTCTGAACCGTAATTTGAAAACTTCCATCCACAAATTGCAATTAACCCTACAAAACCAATGATAAATCCTTTTTTATGATGAATACTGAACTCGTAGATTCTGTAAATATTTACCCTGAAGAATCTAGAAATAAAGTTTTCTTTTTCTTCAATATTTTTAGTTAATAAAAGCTTACACATCGCCGGAACATACGTTAAGCTTAGAATTAATGATCCTAACAAAGCATATCCTAATGTAAATGCCAGAGGTGAGAACATTTTGCCTTCAACTTTCTGGAATGAGAAGATCGGCATCAGGGCAACAATCAGGATCAATAGGGCAAAGAAAATATAACTTGCGACACTTCCTGCGCTCTTCTTGATGATTCCTAGTTTAGAAATTTTATTAAATCTCTTTAATCCAATTTTTTTAGCTTTCAATTCGAGGGCAACAAATACATGTTCTACGATGACTAAGGTTCCCTCCAGCAGCAATCCAAAATCAAGCGCTCCCATGGAAATCAAATTAGCCGGCAATCCTTGAATTTTCAGCATAATGATCGCAAAAAGAAATGCCAATGGAATCACAGAGGCAACAATAAATGTAGTCCTCCAGTTATACAGAAATATGAATACAATAATGGAAACCAGAATCACTCCCTCAATCAAATTTTTGGAAACGGTATGAACGGTTGTATTTACCAATTCTGTACGGTCAATAATGGGAACAATCTGAACATCTCCGGGTAATTCTCCGCCATTCAGCTGTTCTATTCTTTCTTTAAGTCTTGCGATCACTTCACTTGGGTTTTCACCACGAAGCATGATTACAATGCCTTCTACAACATCATTTTCTTTGTTATACCCTACCTGACCCAATCTTGGCTTTGCAGAAACTTTTACTTCAGCAACGTGCTTTACCAAAATAGGAGTAGAACCTTTTACCTCAATCTGAATATTTTCAATATCCTCTTTTTTCTCTAAAAGACCAATCCCCCGCACTACATAAGCCTGATCTCCTTTTGCTACTACATCTCCGCCTACATTAATGTTACTCCTCGAAACAGCTTCATACACATCCAGGGGGGAAAGGTCGTAATTGTGTAATTCTGTAGGATTAATTTTTATTTCATATGTTTTTTCTTCTCCACCGAAACTTACTACATCAGCGACTCCCGGAACCGCCAACAGTTCTCTTTCTACCACCCAATCCTGAATGGCTGTAACTTCTTTAATGGGTAATTTACTTTTAATAATATACCTGTAAATTTCACCGGTGGCTCCTGATGGAGGCTCAATACTATATTCTGCTCCACCCGGAAGATTTACATTTCCTAATTTATTGGAAGCATATTGCTGGGCATAAAAATCATTGACATGGTCATCAAAAATCACTGTAACCACAGATAATCCGAATAAAGAAATAGAACGCACCGAAGTTTTATTCGGGATCGCATTCATCTCCTTGGAAATCGGGAGTGTGACAAATTTTTCTATTTCCTCTGCACTTCTTCCCGGCCATTGGGTAATGACTCTTACCCTTGTATTGGTAACATCCGGAAATGCCTCAATAGGAGTATGTATATAGGAATAGATTCCTCCTACCAGCAAAAGAAAGGTTCCTAAAAGAACAATCAGTGAGTTTTTTAACGAAAAGGAAACTATATTCTGTACAAATTTTCGCATTACTTGGTCGACTTATTTAATTGATTTTTCAGGTTTTCATAGATCAGTAACCCATTAGAGGCAATTACATTTTCTCCCTGCTTTAAGTTTCCTTCTACATAAATATACTGGCTGTTGGAAGCCACTTCTGTTACAGGCCTGATCTCCAGCTCACAGTCTTTTTTATACACCACCACATAACTTTGATTGTTGTCAAAGATCAATGCCTTTGCAGGTATAGCCAATGCGCTTTTATTTTGAGAATTAACAGGCAAAACAACATCTGCTGACATTCCTGGCCTTAACTTCATCCCGTTATTATCCATAATAATCTTGGCCTTTAATACTCTTTCATTTTCATTAAATACCTGTGATATATTGTTGATTTTACCTGAGAAATTATCATCAGGATAAGCCAAAGTCTTTACCACAACAGGTTGGTCTACGTACACGTGCCTCATATTGGTTGCATATACATTCGCCATTACCCAAACCTTATCCAGATTAGAAATAGTGAAAAGCTGATCTCCACCGGCGGTAACCGGCATTCCCTTGGAGATATTCTTGGCAATAACATATCCGTCTGCAGGGGCTTTTATCTGAATAGTACTTCCCCCCGCAGAATACAGCTGCATATTTTTTTGAGTCTTGGACATATTGGACTGTAATATCGTTACTTCGGCTCTTGCTTCCTGAAGGTCTTTTTGGGAAGCGATATCGTCTTTATACATGGCTTCTACAGATGCCAGTTTTCTTTTAGCGACAGCCAATTGCGCTTGTAAGGTTTGAGTATCATCCTGCATTTCATTAACCGCTGTACTTTTTACACTGGCCAGCACCTGTCCTTTTTTCACATAGTCACCCAAAGAAAAATAGGTATCTGTAACCACTCCATCTACAAGACTTACAAAGGGAACTGTTTTATCAGAATTGCTCTCCACTTCTCCGGTAAGAGTAATACTTTCTTCTATGGGAAGCATTTCTGCCCTGGCCAGTTTAATATCTTTTTTTAGTTCCTTGCTGATGCAGTATGTTTTTTCTGCTTCCTTATCCTGCTTTTGATCTTTACAGCCTGTAAGCGTAACCAGGGCAGACAGATATATTACTGCAATGTATTGGGTAGTGTTCATTTTCATAAGTAGATGTTTGTATTTTTATAAGATAATGGGTAGTTGTCGCTGGTCCCCTTATTTATTAGAAAGGATTTTTTCAATGACAGCTTTACACCTTATAAATCCTGCCCTACAACATATTGCAGGTTTTCGTAGTATTGATTAAGTTCCTTTTTAGTATCCAGTATGATCATTTTATTGCCGATGTAGGTATCCAAAAAATCCATGTATTCCAGCATACTGATATTTCTTAGTCTAAAGTTTTTCTCATGGCTCACCAGCAAACCGTCCAATGTAGCTTCGTAAGCATCATCAATTTCTTCGGAGACTTCCTGGGTACGGATATAATTTCTGAAAACGGAGACAATTTCATTTTCAGATTTCAGCTTATTTTTTCGGGTTTCATTCTTTCTTTTCTCTATTTCAAGCTTAGCCTCCTGAATATTCCCTTTATTTCTGTCGAAAATTGGAAGATCAACCGAAACACCTAGTCCAATAAAATCTTTCATAATATTCCCCCCTCTGTCATAACCTATGGAAACAGCTACATCAGGTGTCTTCATTGCATTTTGAATTTCCAGATTCTTGGAAGCATGCTTTTCTTTATTTTTCGACATCAAGATATCCGGACGGTTTTCCTTTGCCCTCTCAAGCCACTGCGTCAATTCTATTTCCGAAAGTTGCTTTTCCGGCATTGTAAATGCATCTGAAATCACAAGGTAAGAATGGGACGGAATCATCAGTAAAGATTTCAGCTCCACTTGTTGGTCTTCAATTTCCTGCTTCAATGAAACAAGCTTTTTCTTGAATTCAATTTCCTGAGCCTTTAAACGAACATATTCTGCCTTACTGATATTCCCCAGATTCAATTGGTTATGATAGGATTTCGTTAATTTTTCAATGGATGCAATCTGACCCTGATAGATCTTTTGCTGCTCCTGATTGAACAAAATTTCAGTAATTGTATTCCTCAACGTTTTTTTGAGCTCACGCAATACTTCCTGCAATTCATATTTCTCTCCCTCAACTTCAATTTTCTGTAATTCAATATTTTTTCTTCTCTTTCCTGCTGTCTGAATTACCTGTTCTATTTCTGCAGAGATCTGTGTATTTTTTCCCCAGTTTCCAATCAGTGCAGGCTGTTCTTCAATATCATAAGTTCTCCACAGGTTAACTTCACTGATGCTTAATTTAGGATTGGGCCAGTATTTAGCCTGAACTGCCCTTGCCTCTGCCTGGGAAATTTCAAGTTTTTGGGCAATAAGGTCAAGGTTATGGGCAAGAAAAATCGTTTCAGTTTCCTTTCTGTCAATTCTCAGAGTATCTGAAATCTGTGCTGAAAAGAAACTGAAACAATGAATATAAAATAGTGTAAAAAAAATTTTCTTCAAGGTCTCTTATTTAAGACCACAAAATTATTTTTCTAACATTAGAGGCAATTTCGAGTGAAATTAAAATTCAATTAGTTCAACATTAGAGTTTGATTAGAATGATTTTTATTCCGGGAAATTGTATTTGATTAATTATGTTTTGGCTAAAGAATTATGAGCCTATTTTGTAAGTGGATTAAAACCTGCTTCTATTGAATATTGAATTTACCAAATCAGCAAAATCAGCAAGAGAAATATCAGGAATGAACCGGAAATTCAAGAAGAACACTTGTACCAACATTTACAACAGAATCAATTTTCATTAGGATATGATGATGATCAAAAATGCTTTTGGATAATGACAATCCAATTCCACTTCCTTTCACATTTTCTACATTTTGCCCTCTGTAAAAAGTTTCTGTAATCTTCAAAAGGTCATCAGAAAGAATACCCCTACCCTGATCTTTAACCTCTATATTCAACTGATTATCTTTTTCTGACAAATTGATCATCACGGGATGATCCTGAGAATACTTAATGGCATTTTCTACAATATTATATAGTGCCAAATATAAAAGAGTTTCGTTTCCAGGAAACTCCAGTAAAGTTGGTTTTGCTACCTGAAGCTGGATTTTAAGGGGAGATTGTTTTTCTTTTGCCTTAGGTTCCAGTTTTTCATAAATTTTCCAGATCAGCTCATCTACTCTTATCGGCTTGTGGGAAGCTTCAAGCTTCGTCATTCCGGACATCAGAAGAAGATTATTGAGGATATTTTCAATTTCAAAAACGTTGTCCAAAGATTCTTTGGCTACTTGTTTATATTCTTCCGGAGTTCGGTCCTTTTGGGCAAATACTTCCAAATTTCCGGAGATTGCTGCTAAAGGAGTTTTAAATTCGTGAGAAACATAGTTGATAAAGTTCTGCTGCAACAGCACACTTTCAGAAATACGCCCTAATAACTTATTGTAAGATTTGATCAGGTCTTCAATCTCATCATTGGTATTGGTAGAGGTAATAGCTGTAGAAATATTATTGTAATCTACTTTGTTAATCCGCTCTACTACATTGGAAATCGGTTTATATACCACGTTTGAAAGGTATCTGCTTAAAAAATAAATAGCCAGTAATCCGATAATAAGCACAGAAATCATAATAATGGCGAGCCTCCAGATCTGTGATTGAAATGAATCATTAGATGATTTTACAAAAACAACAAAATCTCCCTGATTATCCGGATAAAAGATTCCATAATAGAACTGATTATCGGCCATAAACTGAGTTCCCTTATTATTTCTGGCAGCCTGTAAATGGATAGGTTTAATATTCTTGTCATTCAGATTATGGCCAAATGTAACCTGATTATTCTGATTATAAACCGCTACTCTGTTATTCTGAATAAGATGATTGTATTCTTGTTTGATCTGGGCATGCCTGTTTTGGGGAAGTTCATCCTTTTCAAGGTAATAAATAGCTGAAATAAGTGCTGTATTCCTAAGTTTTTCGAAATAAAAGATCTTAGTACTATCATAATAAGCAAAAAATATCACCGCAGATGTGATGATAGAAACAATGCCAAATGAAAGGCTTGAAATAAGGGTAAACCTGTTTCTAAGAGTCATTTCAGTCTTTAATTAAATATCCTGTTCCCTTAACGGTATGGATAATTTTCTGTTCCTTTTCATCAATCTTATTACGAACATAGGAAATATACACATCCACCACATTCGTAGTACTGTCAAAATCTATTCCCCAAACATTGTGCAAAATCTGCGTTCTGCTCAATACCTTGTTTTTGTTCTCCATCAAAAAAGTAAAAAGCTTATATTCTGTAGGAGAAAATTCAATCTCCTTATCATTTTGGGTCACCTTATGAAGATCCGTATCAATAACAATAGTACCGCATGATAAATATTGATCTTCCTTTTGATAACTTAATTTATTACGTCTTGTTAATGCCTTAATCCTTGATATCAGTTCTTCAAAATGAAAGGGCTTGGATAAGTAGTCATCTGCTCCCAAATCCAGCATCTTAATTTTATCATCAGGACTGTTCAATGCACTTAATACAAGAATAGGAGTATAGTTACCTTTAAATCTGATGATTTGAGTAAGTTGCATTCCATCTAACCCCGGAAGCATAATATCCATCAGTATAATATCAAAATCATAGGTATGAAGAATTTCTCTGGCTTTTTCCCCCGAATCAGCAAGTGTCATATTATGGCCGGCTTCAGAAAGTCCTTTCAACAGGAAACTGCTAATTCTTTGATCGTCCTCTACCAATAAGATATTCATAATGTTTCTGAAATTTCCCATAAATATAGGAATTCTGATTGAAGAAAGGAAGCCAGAAGAAAGACGCGAAAAGTTTTTCTAAGCATTAAAATAATAACTGCAATCCTATTTGGAAATTTATTATTCAATACCAACTTCCAGCCTTTTTTCATAATTTTGAGAAATGGAGATGACATATTTAATTATTGGATGTATTGCCGGCGGATTATTGGGAGCCATTATTTTATATTTTGCATTGAAATCGTCTACGGTTTCAAGAAGTTCTTATGATGAGCTCAACACATTACACATTAAAAACAAATCGGATCTGGAAAATTCAGGATTGAAAGTTCAGGAACTGAATCAAAATCTCACCAAGGAAAAGGAATTAAATATACAACAGCAAGACCTTTTGAACGATCTGAAAAATGAATTTGCCAAGATCTCTGCCCAACATTCTTCATTGAATACACAGTTTCAGGAGCAGAAGCAAACGAATTTAAAACAAGATTTTCAAATAGAAACACTTATCGCTGAGAAACAGGAATTCTTTGCTAAAAATGCTGAGCTTTCTGCACAAAATGAAAGTCTCCAAAAATCTCTTTCTACCCAAAAGGAAGAAATCACAAAAATACAAGAGGAATCCAAACTCCAGTTTGAAAATCTGGCGAATAAAATCCTGGAGGAAAAAACTGAAAAGTTCACTACTTTAAATCAAAATAATTTAAAAAATATCCTCGATCCATTTCAGGAAAAAATTGCTGACTTAAAAAACAGGGTTAATGAAGCCTATGAAAAGGAAAACAAGGAACGTTTCTCCCTTGCTGAAAAGGTAAAGGAACTGGCTGAATTGAATCAACAGATCTCTGAAGATGCAAAAAAATTAACCCGAGCTTTGAAAGGTGAAAGTAAAACCCAAGGAAACTGGGGCGAAATGATTCTTGAAAGCATTCTTGAAAAATCGGGGTTGGTAAAAGGCAGAGAATATTTTCTGGAGCATGAACTTCGCGATGAAGACAATAAAGCTCTATTCTCTGAATTCTCAGGAAAAAAGATGCGTCCGGATGCAGTTATAAAATATCCGGATGAAAGAAATGTCATTATTGACTCTAAGGTTTCTCTGACTGCTTTCACAGAATTGGTAGATGAAACAGATCAGGATGTTTATATGATGAAGCTTAATCAACATTTAGGTTCTATCAAAAACCATATCATGCAACTTAGCCAAAAAGCTTACGATGATTATGGAAAATCCCTGGACTTTGTCATGATGTTTATCCCAAGTGAACCCGCTTACATTGCAGCCATGCAGGCAGACCCCAACCTTTGGAACTATGCCTACGACAGAAGAATTCTTCTCTTGAACCCAAGCAATCTGATTACTTCTTTAAAACTGATCGCTGATCTTTGGAAGCGTGAATATCAAAACAGAAACTCTTTGGAAATTGCAGAGCGTGGAGCTAAACTGTATGATAAATTTGTAGGATTTGTAGATAACCTTGAAAAAGTGGGGAGAAATCTTGATCTTGCCAAAAACGTTTACAATGATGCCTACAAACAACTTCATACCGGAAATGATAATCTTGTGATTCAGACTCAAAAACTGAAATCACTGGGAATTAAAAACAAAAAAGACCTGCCTCAAAGCCTTATTGACAACACTAATTTAATAGAATAAAATTCTATTGAAATACCATGTAAAGGAAATTAATATTTGATAAAACGAATGATATGTTTTACTTTATACCTTATTCGTATCCAAAATCCAAATCGGTAAAAGAGATCCTGGTTTCTTCGCTGGCAGCAGGAATCCTGGTTTATCTTTTCCTGATTATTTTTCAGCCTTTTGGTACAGAAAACTATCATCATCCTTACAAATACCTTATTCTTTTTCCGTACACTCTTATTTTTGGAACAGCCTTTTTTATTTCAAGCCTCTTTGTTTTCCGATTCAAAGATTGGAATGTCGGATCTGAACTCTTGAAAATATTTGTCATCTTATTGCTTGGGTCCATCTTTTCCTACCTTTACAATACATTATGTATAAGTCATGTAAAACTTAGTTTTGAAAATTATGGCTATATGCTTCTCTACTCCCTCGCAATAGGCGTTCCCATTTCCACCATCTATATTCTGTCAAGATATATTTATTTAAAATGCATTCATGAAAATATTGCACGGGATATTACTCCTCAGCTCATCGGTAACCATGAAAACACCAAAGAAAAAAATCTGAAAATTACCGGTAATAATATTGAGCTGGCAATTGCCCAAGAAGATTTCCTGTGTGCTCAATCCATGGAGAACTATTGTACGTTATACTTTTTAGAAAATAATACAATAAAAAAGCTTTTGCTCAGAATAAGCTTATCCAATGTTTTATCACAAGTGGAAACAGATTCCATTAAAAAATGCCATCGCTCTTACATTGTTAATCTGGAAAAAGTAAAAAACCTTAAAGGAAATGCTCAGGGGTATAAATTAATTCTTCAGGAAATCGACTTTGAAATTCCTGTTTCAAGGAGCTTTATCTCAAATATTATTCCCCAATTACAACAATCTAAAAGGTAAATACTTGTCGTTGGTCACTATTCCTTGACACTCATCACATTCATTTGATTCTCTTTAGGGAAAGTTACATTTTTGCTTAAAAATAACTGACATGAGTAAAAATATTCGTTTTTTTTCCATCTTTATTCTGGGGTTTACCATCTATTATTTCTTTGATTTATTCTGTTTTAAAAGCATACAGCAATTCTCAAAAGAACTTTTTCACAGCAAGGCTATTGCCCATATCATTGCTTATCTAGTGTCCTTAGTTCCATTGGTGATAACATTAAAGATTCTATTTCCTAAAAAGGATATTCTTAACCTATTTTCTTTGGACAGACCCATTATTAAAGGTTTTGTATTAGCTTTTCTAGGCACGTTGCCCATGTTGATTGGGTATTTTATACATTTTAAAATAAACATTACAATAAACACTGAATCTTTATTCATCAATACTATTTCCTCAGCATTTTTTGAAGAAATAATCTTCAGAGCATTTCTCATTGGAACATTATTCAGATTCACAAAACTCGGATTTTTATCATCTGTAGTACTGGGATCATTGTTATTTGCACAGGTTCATTTATATCAAAGTCAGAAAACTAAGGAACTTATTGAAATATTTGCCATTACATTTCTGGGATCTGTGTTTTTTGCCTGGGTATATTTTGAACAGAATTTTAATCTCTGGGGCGCCATATTCCTTCATGCTCTCATGAATCTCTATTGGGAAATCTTTAATGTCTCGGAAAATGTTTCTGGAAACCTTCACGGAAATCTCTTTAAATTTCTATCCCTCTTTCTCATCATAGGTATTATTATATATCATAGAAGGAAAAATAAAATTCATTTTCAAATCACCTGGAAAAGCCTTTTTATAAAAAGCACAGAAGCTCAATCATAAATTTTGCATAATTTTGCGAAATGTTGATAGAAAGTTTTCAAAACGAAAAAATAAAAAATGTCACTAAGCTACTTACTGACAACAGGTTCCGTAAAAAATCAAAGGTTTTTGTTGTAGAAGGACAACAAGAGAATGAAAGAGCTGTACAATACAACTTTGAGCCATTGGAATTTTTTATCTGTGAAAATATCTTCAAGGGAACCATTCCTGAGAGCAAAATTCATTATGTAAGTGACAAAGTTTATGAAAAAATAGCCTACAGAGGAAGTTCTGAGGGAATCATTGGCATATATAAAGCCAAAGAAACACCTCTTTCATCATACGATCCCAAGGATAATTCAACGGTTATTATTGTTGAAGGTGTAGAAAAACCAGGTAATCTTGGTGCTATTTTAAGAAGCTGTGAAGCTTTTGGTATTGATGCACTGATTGTTGCAGACGGTAAAACCGATTTCTATAACCCAAATGTAATCAGATCCAGCGTGGGCTGTCTTTTTGGAATGGAGGTTTATCAGGCAGAAAATAATGAAACATTAGAATTTCTGAAGAAAAACAGCTTCAACATTTATACAACATTGATGGACGAAAGTGCTGAAGATCTTTATAAAAGAGATTTCACGCAGCGTTCTGCGGTGTTATTTGGTACAGAACATTCCGGGTTAAGTAACTTCTGGATTGGGAAAGGAAAAAATACACTGATTCCTATGGCAGGAAGTATTGACTCTCTAAATCTGAGTAATGCAGTGGCTATTACTTGTTATGAATCCTTAAGACAGAAGAAAGGATAGAAAATCCAGAGCCATTAAGATGATATCATCCTTTAAGAGTATTTAGGGGCCATCTTTTTGTTCGTGATATTAAAGCATAAAAAAACCGTCTCACTGAGTGAAACGGTTCTTTTATTTTTAAGCTAGGCTAAAATTATTTCTTAGCAGCGTCTTTTGCAGCATCTTTAGCAGCGTCAGCAGCTCCTTTAGCAGCATCAGCAGCTCCTTTAGCAGCGTCAGCAGCTCCTTTAGCAGCATCTTTAGCAACTTCAGTTCCAGCAGCAGTAGTAGCAGCAGCAGCATCTTTAGTAGCTTCTACAGCAGTAGTTGCAGCAGAATCAACAACTTTAGCAGCAGAATCAGAAACTACAGCAGCAGAATCAGCTACGTTAGCAGCAGCAGAATCAGTTGTACCTTCAGTAGCAGTAGCGTCAGTTTTTTTACAAGCAACTAGAGAGATTGCAGCGATAGCAGCTACGAATAATGACTTTTTCATAATAAATTAAATTTAATTTTGTTAATATTGTTTTATAAAATTTTCTTCTGTTCTGTTATTTGAACAAGACAAAGGTAGAGCAGTTAGGAAATTTGTTTATGAAAAATAATTGTAATACATTTGTAAAATAGTTTTACAAAAAAACATAGCTGATAATCAACAATTTAATTATTTTTAAAAAAATTGACAGATTTAGATTTATTACACTTTGAACAACTAAAAAAGGACGTTCAGGGTCAATATTTAAAAGAATATACCCCTTCACAGGATGACATATCCAAGTGGAAGGGTATAGATATCATATATTTTCAGGAAGACCTACGCAAAAAAGCAAAAGGTAACATCAGTGAAAAGTCATTTTACACCTATTTCAAAAATTCACCAGTCACAAAATTGCCAAGAATAGACATGCTTAATTTATTGAGTATTTATGCGGGTTATGACTCATGGTATGAATTCAAGAAGCAGCATCTTTTTGCTGGGGAATTATTACTGGAAAATGAAAATCTGGATGAAGAAGAAATTGATGAATTAGAAAAAACAGTAACTTCAGCTCCTGAGCTTCCAAAAAATGAGTTTCAACCTAAAAAAACTGAACTTAAGACCCCTGAAAACACTGATTTACAAAAATCAATTACTGAAAACCAACAAGTTAACACAATCGTTACAAAAAATAACGAAGCTGAATTTCCACCTGTTATTCCAAAGAAAAATTTCTTCAAAAAGAATGCTTGGGCACTTATTACTTCCGTTTTAATTACCATAACCGGTTTATTAGGATTTAAAGATGTAATTTTTTCAAAAAGTTATAAGTATTGCTTTATTGACAAGGACAGAGGAGTTTCCGTAATCAATACATTAGAAATAATGGTTGTTAAGGAAAATGAATCTCCTTTGATGTATAAAATAAAGCCAGGCGATTGTTTTTCTTATTCAACTAAGGATAAGATTCTAAAAATGCGCATCAGTGCTCCTTTTTATGAACCTTTGGAAGTTAACAGAAATTTGGAAAATGCTCCTGAAGAGGAAAAAATAGAACTGAAACCGGATGATTACAAGATGGCGGTTTATTATTTCTCCATAAAGGACATTAAGGGAGGAAATCCAGAAGAACAGGTAGCCCTTATCAAGCAGAAAAGAAATCAGCTGGAAAACCTGATTAGCAATAATGCCATTATATATCAGGTATATGACAATAACACGTATGGAATTGAAAGACTTGACAAACAAAAGTACATCACCCTTGTAACCACCCCTACTACTTCACTGAAAAACCTGAATGTAATAGAAATGAAAAAGGATAACAACGGTAAGATTGTATCCATTAAATTTAAAATTACCACCACAGATGAAAAGAATAAATAACTTTTTAATTTTCTCGGTACTTCTGACTTTATTTGTTGCCTGTAATAATAAAAAAACAGAGGTAAGCGATCTGGACAAACTAAGAAACAGCAATAATGCAAAAAGCTATCCTGCGGTACAAATGGATAGCATGCAGGCTATAAACTCTATTACCAAACAAAAAGTTCAGGAACTTCTTGACCTTTCTACCTTATATTTATCCGGAAACAGAAATACTGAAATAGATACTGTTATTTACTCACAGATGGAAAGCTACTTCCATAAACCTGACTCTTTAACTTTTAAAAGGTTATTTTCAGAATTAGACAGTATGAAAGTAAAATCTGTGAAAGTCAACAATTTGAATGTCTACAAGGAATTCTATAAGAAAGATACTCTTGATTATGCAAGATTCAATGTAGAATATTTTGACGGCAAAAATAAGTCATTGGGAAATTTTGAGAAAAATGCACAGTACATATTACTATCCACATCCAAGCTTAAAAAGGAGTTTAAGTTCTATTTTTTAGATTTTTATTCCAAACCGATTAAGAAAGACAGTACTTCTTTGGGAGTAACCAAATAGTCCAGCGGAATATCATTTTCCCAGACATCATCAATACATTCATCGGGGTCAAAGTAATTGACTCCGATTTTTTTTGTCCCAGATGACATTCCTTGAAAAAGACCATCATAAAATCCTTTTCCATATCCTACTCTATTTCCTTTTTTATCACAATACAAAAGAGGGGTAACCACATAATGGTAATCATTTCCCTTAGAATCATCATTAGAAACAGGTTCCAAAATCCCCCAACTGTTGGTTTCAAATAAGGTATCTTCAAAAATCTCTATATTGATAAGCTTATCTCCAACTATTTTAGGCACAAATACACGGATATTATGGGATAAAAAATACTTGATGAAGATTTGGGTATCAATTTCTTTTCTGGCCACAATCGGGATAAAAACATGTACTTTCTCCGACTCTTTTGGATTGAAATAATGAATGAAATTTTCAAAAATATTTTCAGATAACAAGAAAGCCTCATCAAGAGACAAGGCTTTTCTTTTTTGTATATATTTTTTTCTAAGCTCTGCTTTTAGCATAATCTTATGCATTTTCAGCTTGCGCAATTTTATATAATTTGTCAGACAAACGAACTCTAAACGGTAGTTCAAAAGTAATCTGATCTCCTACATTTGCTATTTCACAAGGACCTCCGTTGGCATAAATCTGAGTAATGGTAACCTCCTGCTCTCCTGTAGTTGGTCCTGAAATCAAGACTTTATCACCTATAGAAAGTTCTTTATTTTCAATTAAGAACTGTGCAATCTTTGATTTTGAATAATAATGTTCAGCCTTTCCAATTAATGTCTTTTTAACTTTTATTTTCTGGCGAATATCCTTTGTTTCAGCTTTTGTAGCTTTTCCTAAAGGTTGCGTTGATAAATCTCCTGAATTTTTAAATTTCAGAGCGTCAGATTTTCCTTTTCTGAACACTTTATTTCCAACCTGCAATCCTTTTCTTAATTGAACCTGCTCTTCTAATGGTAAGTGTATTGTTTCCAAACATTCGGTAGAACAAGTATTTTCCATTGCGGCTTTACATTCATCACATTGAATAAACAATAAATGACAAGCATCATTAGCACAATTGGTGTGGTTGTCACAAGGCTTTCCACATTGATGGCATTGGGAAATAATATCGTCAGTGATTCTTTCACCTAAACGGTGGTCAAATACGAAGTTTTTACCAATAAATTTACTTTCTATTCCTTCTTCCTTAATCTGGCGGGTATATTCAATAATTCCACCTTCTAATTGAAAAACATTTTTAAAACCCTGGTGTTTAAAGTAAGCACTCGCTTTTTCACAACGAATTCCACCGGTACAATACATTAACAGGTTTTTATCTTCTTTAAAATCCTGCAGTTGATCATTAATGATTGGTAGACTTTCTCTAAAATTTTCAACATCAGGAGTAATTGCTCCCTCAAAGTGTCCCACCTCACTTTCGTAGTGATTTCTAAAATCAACAACAATCGTGTTAGGATCCTCCAGCATATTATTAAATTCCTGAGCTTTTAAGTGAATTCCTTTATTGGTAACATCAAAAGTTTCATCATTCAAACCATCAGCAACGATTTTATTTCTAACTTTTATAGTTAACTTTAAAAAAGAATGGTTGTCCTGATCTACTGCTACATTTAAGCGAATCCCTTTCATGAAGTCATAAACTTCCAGCGTATTACGAAAAGCCTCAAATTGATCTGCAGGAACACTCATCTGAGCATTTATTCCCTCATGTGCAACATAAATACGGCCTAGGGCATCAAGGGCGTTCCAGGCTATAAATAATTCGTCGCGAAATTTTTTGGGATCTTCAATTTTGGCATACGCATAGAAAGACAAAGTAAGACGGTCCTTACCAGCTTCATCAATAAGTTGAGCTCTTTCTTCTGCGCTTAAGGTGTTATACAGTTGCATGCTATAAACGTTTTAAGTGAGAAAAATATTTTTGCAAAGATAGTAATTTTTCAATTAAATGCATTTCACAGGTAGAATCACAACCCAGAGAGTATGGGTAATGGTGCATTCCACAATGAGTAATAATTGATTACATAAATATAACAATGGCATTAATTTTTCTATATTATATTCTTTTACGTTGCGCCATTATGTCATATGTTGGCGTACTATTTTCTTTAATATTTTTTTAATTTTTGTTAACTATCGCGTTAACAATTATGACATAATGCATAAAATGATACAATAGCCGTTAAATTTTAGTTAAAATTGAAACATAGCATGCTAATTGCTTACTTATTTAACATTAAATTTGTTTACTCAAAAACATAATCGGAAATTAATTAATAAACAAGAAAGATATACAATGAAGAGTACTTTAAAAAAACTATTACCATTTGCAGTAGTCGGAGTAATTTCAGGAGCTACTACCGTTGGAGCTATACAATATTTAGGACATACCTCCAACAACGGAGATCAATCTTTTTTCACAACATCTGCTCCTACGGCAACATTCGCAGGAATGAACACCGGAGCGGTAGGTGATGACTTTGTAAAGGCAGCAAAGACAACCGTTCCTGCTGTAGTTACTATTAAAAATTATCAAAGCAGAACATCCAGCAGAGCTTCTGAGCAGGATCTGTTTGACTTCTTCTTCGGAGATCCATTTGGAGGAAGAGGACAGGGCCAGCAAAGGCAAAAGCAACAGGCTCCGGATAACATGCCATCAGGAATGGGTTCCGGTGTCATTATCTCTCCTGATGGTTATATCATCTCGAACAACCACGTTGTAGCAGGTGCCAATAAACTGGAAGTTGTCCTAAGCAACAAAAAATCATATATAGCAACCTTGGTTGGAACTGACCCTAATACCGATATTTCTTTATTAAAGATTGAGGAAAAGGGACTTCCTTACCTAAACTTTGCTAATTCAGACAATATTGATGTCGGACAATGGGTGCTTGCAGTAGGAAACCCACTGGGGTTAAACTCTACCGTAACAGCAGGAATTGTTTCTGCTAAGGGAAGAGGTATCGGAATCTTAGGAAGCCAGGGAAAAGCGGCTAACCCTATTGAAAGCTTTATCCAAACAGATGCTGCAATTAATCCGGGTAACTCTGGAGGAGCATTGGTAAATACTAATGGTGAACTGATCGGAATCAACTCTGCAATTCAATCTACCACAGGATATTACCAGGGATATGGATTTGCTGTTCCTGCTAACTTAGCAAGAAAAATCGTTGAGGATATCAAGAAGTTTGGTATTGTACAAAGAGGATTCCTTGGAGTTCAGTCTTTAGATCTTTCCAATGATCAGCTAGTAGCAGCATACAATAAACAGTACAAGACCAATCTTAAATCTGGATCTGGAGTATATGTTACAGGATTTGGAGACAATAGCGGCGCAGAAGATGCAGGTCTTAAAAAAGGTGATATCATTACTAAAATAGACAGCTATGACATTACAGATTTTGCTGACTTATCAATGTCTATCGGAAGCAAACGTCCTGGTGATAAGGTACAGGTAACTTACTCAAGAAATGGTAAAGAATCTACTACAAGTGTAACTCTTAGAGATCAGAAAGGAGGTACTTCTACCAGAACAAAGGCAGACCTTAGCATTACAGAAAAGATTGGAGCTGAGTTTGATCCTCTTAATGAAAGATTCAAGACAGAATACGGACTGAACAGCGGTGTAGTTGCCAAGAATGTATCTGAGGGTAGTGAAATGGCAAAAATAGGAATTGTAGACAACTATATCATCATTGAGGTGAATGGTAAGCCGGTTAATTCACAGAAAGATGTGGAAAAGATCCTGGATAAATACCAAGGAAATGTACAGGTTAAATTTGTAGATGACTACGGAAGAATTTATACCAAAGGATTTAAAATGCCTTAATCAAAACTAAACAATAGTTATTTTCATATCAACAAAAAACGCTGCAAAATTTGCAGCGTTTTTTATTATTTTTATTTAGGTTTATTCATTTTTTCAGCGATTCTTTTCTTATTATTCCGCTCATAGATGACTTCTACAATCTTACCGCCAATCCAGGAAAACGGGAAAAAGGTAAGGAAGATAGAAATCTTATAGAATGTAGGATGATAAGGAAATATAATCACATCCAACATCGCAATGAAAAGCATAATAAAACCGATCAGAATAGCATAGGCTACCTTGGCATATTTAACGATAATTGCCGTTGCTACACCTCCAATTGTAGTTCCCAATCCGGAAATAAACAACAGGAAGCCAAAAAAGGCCTTGTCATCTTTCATGCTGAAAAGAAACCTTTGCCAGTGCTCAAATGGAGCAAAGGCCTCAAAAGTTACCCATTGCGGAAAAACTCTTATACCAAGAGTAATAATAAGCCCTGCAATACCAAGGCCTACCAACACCGCAATTGTATTTCTTATAAAATTCATTAATCTTGATGTGCGATCATAGAAATTTCGATATCCACATTTTTAGGCAGACAAGAAACCTGTACTGTTTCACGAGCAGGATAGCTCTCTGCATCTAAATAAGAAGCATAAATATCATTCATTACAGCAAAATCATCCATACTTTTAAGGAAGATTGTTGCCTTTACAACATTTTTGAAAGTCATTCCAGCCTCAGTAAGAATTGCCTCAAGGTTCTTCATTACCTGATGTGTTTCCTTTTCAATTCCCTCTACCAATTTACCAGTTGCAGGATCTACAGGAATCTGTCCGGAGATATATAACACTCCGTTTGCCATATTAGCTTGTGAATAAGGCCCGATTGCTGCAGGTGCATTAACTGTGTTGATTATTTGTTTCATATGTGGATATTTATTTTTTTAATGGTCATATGGAATCGTCCTCTTCATTTATATTTCCTTTCTAACCGATTTCATTAGATTTTATTTTGGTTGCAAATATAAAATTTATATTCACAAATGCCAATCTGATATTAGAAAGGTGCGTTTGGCTGCGTAAAGCTTCGGTCTTTATACTTTAATGCATCACTTAAGATATTGGCTTTGATCCCAATAAAGAAGTCATACACTTTATATTGTCCGAATGGCACCCAGTTAAAATTAATGGTAAAACTTCGCTGATCTCTTGAAAAACCAATTCTTGTATAAGCTAATTCTTTGGTCACCAAGTCATAGTGGGTACTTCCATTGATGTTCCAAAATGGGGTAAGCTTAAGACTTCCGTCAAGACCAATGGATGCAATTTTGCTACCAAATCGACTAAGACCTTTTGAATAAGCATAATTTGCATTAACATTCAAAGTCCATGCCTGATCAAAATGAGCATAGTGATCGTCATCAAAATAATAATTTTCGTTTCGAATCTCTCCTTTCATGGAGTATTTTTTAGCATAATCTTTCTTTTCTCCAAAAAGTTCGCTGCTTAAAGGGTAAGATAGCTGAACATTAAATCCTTGTACTCCGAAATGTCCGAACTGCTCAGTTCTGATTCCTGTATCCTGTCCTGGTAAAAACTCAATTTTATAAGGTTCAAGTGAAAGGCTGGTATTTACTGTAAGCTTACTATTAAAGAAAGAGGACTGTCCATTGATCGTAAAAATAGACCATGGGTGAGTTTTTGCAGCAAAGTTATAGCTTCCTGTAAGGTTTAGGGATTCAAAGATTTTAATCTTCTTTACTCCGGTTGAGTCACTCTTAGACTTTACTTTCATTTCGATATTGTTCCCGATACTAAAGCCTAGTGCTCCTACCATACCGCTTGAAGGGCTTCCTACGATTCCTTTTTCAAAAATAGAATAAGGAGTAATAGCCCCTGTTGCATTATAATAATTTCTATAATATCCGAAGTTAGGACTTGAAAAATCCGGAGCATAAGTAAATCCTATACTTGGGATCATCATATGTCTTATGGCCTCTACAGCAGAACCTTTCTTGAACTTCATCATCCCGTAAAGCGTTGTCTGAAGACTGGCTGTGGTAGTGAAAGTAGAATATCCTGTGAAATTTTTATTGATCTCATCTACTGTAACATTCTTGATAGGATCATAATATCTGTTCAGTGTTTTTGTCGTTAAAGCATTGTCAATATTGGCACTTAAACTGAAAGTAAAATACTTTGCCAATGTAGTATTGGTAGCCAATGCAATATTATTCTTAAGACCCGTCTGCATTTTATCCCACATTTCTTTTTTAAACAGTTCATTTTCCTGAGTGCTTACAAAGTTAGTAAGATTGAAACCTGTATTTACTGTAATATTTTCAAGAAGTCCCTGTCTCACTCCTGTTTTTGATTTAAACAGATAAAACTGATTAACGGCTACGTTCATTTGTGGTAAACGAAGATCGGAAGAACCTGTTGCAAAATTCTGAGAATAAGATGCCGTCCCCGTTATCGTTACCGGAAGCTTCAAAAACCTCTTGGTAAGAGTTACTGTAGAGTTTTGCTGAGTATTCAGTACATTCTGGTTGAAAATATTGTTGTTATTAAGGGTGTTGTTATAAAACTTCGTACTTACAATATCCACCTGCGCACTAAACGTAAGGAAAGGGTTAGCCTTAACATCCTGTGAATGGCTCCAATTGATTCTATATGTGCTATTTTTATTATAATCATCCAGTCCCTTGATTCCTCTTACCATTGTTCCAACATCCGCATTAAAGGTTCCCGAATAGCGGTATTTCTTCTGGTAGTTCATCTGAGGACGAAGGTTCCAGCTTCCTTTGGTATAAATATCCGCAAGAACCTTAAGATCAAAATGTTCTCCAATTGGTTGGTAATATCCTATTCCATTCAGGAAAAACCCTACATCTTCTCTTTCCCCGAAACTTGGGATCAGAATACCCGCCGCTCTTTTATCAGAAAACGGCAAGATGGCAAACGGCAAGTATAGAGGGGTAGGAACCTGCTCTATAAACATTTGAATAGGTCCGGTAACAATCTGAGATTTATTTTTGGTTTTGATAAGCTTGATATTGTAAGCCCTCATAAAATAATCTGCAGCCGTGTCTTTTTTCTTAAGAAAATATTCATCTGTGGTATAATCTGCTTTTCGCATTGCAAACACAGAGTCATTATATTTTTTTGTTTTTTGGGCTATAATTACCCCTTCGCTTTCCTCCGTTCTGGCATTGAAAGCGATAGCCTGTTTCGTTTTCGTATTATAACTAAACTCGTTAGTTTCATATTTTTTCCCTGCCTGGGTGGTAATTACAGGTTCTATTATTTTTCCTAAAGAGTCTTGTTTCCCCCTGGCATAGATCAGATTTTTATTATCATCAATAGAAATATAATCTGCATCAATCTGCATATCCTGGTATTTTACCTGGGCATTCTTGTTAAGGAATGTCATTTTCTTGGGGATATCTCTTCGTTGATCATCTGCTTTTGTATGAAGTACATCATCTAAAGCTTCTTTTTTTACAACTATGGTATCCTTTTTGGAAATAGTATCATTAACCGCATTTTTAGGCAATTTCTCAGACGTTTTTTGTGCTAAAAAATTGTTAAAAATTAGGATAATTAAAATTTGTAATATATTTTTGAGGACGGTTTTGGCCAATTTTATTATATATAATTAAGGCCCAAAATTAATATAATTTTTATAACTGTAAGATGCACAAACAAAATTTTAAAATAATTTTATCATTTCTCCTTATTCTAATGAGTAACTTTTTTTTCTCTCAAAAGAAGTTGACAATAGTTTTAGATGCCGGACACGGAGGAAGTGATCATGGGGCTAACAGGTCCTATTCGGACATTGGAAGAGTAGCAGAAAAAGACATTACACTTGCCATTACCCTAAAGGTGGGAGCAATGCTTGAAAAAAACAGAGATTTTAAGGTTATCTATACCCGTAAGATAGATGAATACCCATCTCTTTCTGACAGAACCAACCTTGCCAACAGAAGTAAGGCTGATTTATTTGTATCCATTCACTGTAACTCTTCAGCGAGACCTACCGCTTATGGAACAGAAACTTATGTACAGGGACCTAACCAAAATAATGAAAACCTTGAGGTTGCAAAAAGAGAAAATGACGTGATTTTTCTGGATGAAAAGGATAAACAGATCTTCGGATCCTACAATCCGGAGTCTCCTGAGTCTCTTATTGCGTTAAAACTTCAGCAAAGTAAGTATCTTGAGTCCAGTCTTCTTTTGGGAGGGTTGGTAGAAGACAATTTTGTGAATAAAGATAAGAGATCTTCAAGAGGTGTATTTCAGAAAAACCTTCACGTTCTACGTATGAATGCCATGCCCTCTGTACTGATAGAAACAGGTTTTATCAATCATCCGGAGGAAAGTCACTACATTGCTTCTGAGAAAGGACAGAATGAAATAGCAGAAAGTATCTATAATGCCATTATTGATTATAAAAAAGCGGTTGACAGAAAATCCGGAGGATCATATACCTCCAAGAAGCAGGAACCTGAGAAACCTGCTGAAACTCCGCTGAAAAATGATTTCAGAATATTATTGATGAGTTCTCCTACGAAGTATAATGAGAACGATCCAGCGCTGAAAGGATTAAGCTATATTCTGACCCTCAAGGAAAACGGACAGTACAAGTATTACTACGCAGTAACCAATATGGCTTCTGTAAAAGACATTAATCTGAAAAGTGCCAAAGACGCCGGATTTAGAAATGCCTTTGCAGTAGGGTTTATGCCAAACCAAAAAATAAACATGGGATATTATACTCTGGAAGTGTATACCGGTGAAAAATTAAACGGGAATTCATACATCCTTCAAAATCTGAAAGATGTGGAAAGAGAAAAAGATAGTGGAGTTTTCTATTACACCTATGGAAAGGTATATACGTTGGAAGATGCTGTAAAGCTTCAAAAAGAAGTTGAAGCTAAGGGCATCAAAAACACAGTGATACAAAAAGTATATAAATAATTTAAAAAAATAATTTTGAGGTTTAAAAGTTAATTATTACTTTTGCAACCTCAAAATTTGGCCTATTCGTCTAGTGGTAAGGACTCAAGATTTTCATTCTTGCAACAGGGGTTCGATTCCCCTATAGGCTACCAAATTTGATATCATGCCGGATTTAAAAATACAAGAAGCAAAATTGCTTTTTAAAAAAGTCCACTCTAACCCAAAAAGTTACGATTTACAAATCAATGAAGAAGGGATTACAGGCAGGGATGATAAAATAAGTTTCAGACTTTACAGGACTGGAGAAAGGGTTGCTTTTGAAGTAACAATAGACGAACTCACTTTCACCAATACTACTGGGGAATGGAACAACGCACTGATCATGCTTGGAAATACGATCAAAAAAATAGATAAAGAACAGGAAAATTTAAAAATAGAACAAGCAATAGATAAGCTTAGAAAGTACCTTTCAGAAGAAAATTAAAAATTTTCAAAATAAATTTGGTAGTTAAAGAAAAAGTTTATAGTTTTGCACTCACATTTAAACGATATGGCAAATCATAAATCAGCTCTAAAG
Source organism: Chryseobacterium sp. SIMBA_028 (assembly GCF_046535285.1). NCBI lineage: Bacteria > Pseudomonadati > Bacteroidota > Flavobacteriia > Flavobacteriales > Weeksellaceae > Chryseobacterium > Chryseobacterium sp. SIMBA_028. The sequence continues at coordinate 131,923 of NZ_JAWRWZ010000003.1, forward strand.
AGAATTAGACAAAACGAAACGAGAAGACTTCGTAACAGATATTATCACAAGACTGCTAGAACAGCATTGAAAACCTTAAGAAATGAGGAGAACAAAGCTGCAGCTACAGAACAGTTGCCAAAAGTTATCGCTTTATTGGATAAATTAGCTAAGAAAAATATTATCCACAAAAACAAAGCAGCTAACTTGAAAAGCAAATTAACAAAGCACGTTAATAAATTAGCGTAAAAATATAGCTGGCCCGTTCGTCTATCGGTTAGGACCTCAGATTTTCATTCTGGTAAGAGGGGTTCGATTCCCCTACGGGCTACTTAAATCTTTAAAAACCACTGTATAACATCAGTGGTTTTTTAAAGAAAAAGTAGAAAAGCTATAATTTTAAATAAAAAATCTAACCGGCCCGTTCGTCTATCGGTTAGGACCTCAGATTTTCATTCTGGTAAGAGGGGTTCGATTCCCCTACGGGCTACAAGATTAAGAGTTGACACTTATAAAAACAAAAACTAACACATTATTTCGATAATGGAAGATAGAAGGCCCGTTCGTCTATCGGTTAGGACCTCAGATTTTCATTCTGGTAAGAGGGGTTCGATTCCCCTACGGGCTACAAAAAAGGATTTTTTCGGAAATCCTTTTTTTTGTTTCTATACTCTCCTATTCTATCTTCTTCATACAAAGTTTTATCATTATTGATCTTTTATAAAGATATACAGCTTTACTTTTCTCACCCTTTCTTTATCGGCTATCTTCTTTACTTTGAAATATCAGGACTGATATATTCGTATTAAAAATTAAATACACCCATTAGCAGGCCACGATAATCCAATCCTTTATTCTCCACTTTAGTTTCAAACCATTTTATTCAGCAATATTAATTTCACCTTAAAAATCACCATAAATGGAAATATTATTTCCTACTCTTCCACTAAATGCTTAAATTTGAATAAAACTATTCATTAAAAAATAAATAACATGAAATTTAATTTACTTTTGGGAAATCACGCCTCTTTTAAAGCTGCGTTAGTAACTTTATTTTTATTTTCAACGCAAGCTCTATTATTTGGGCAGGACAGAATTTACGCTCACGCTCAAAGCTCTGGGGTATTTGGCGTAGCATGTCTGGGATGTCGCGTAGACAACCCACTTAATGCAATTGGGGGTAATGAAGATGATTATTCTACAATGGTACTGGGAACAGCTCTATTAGGAGGCATTCAGCAGACTTTAATTTTTCCGGATCTTAGATCGGATACCAGATTGGTGGTAGGAATAGGCACAGACAATATCCCATTATCTGTACAGCTTCTAAGCGGTGTTACCCTTGAAACAATGAACGGAGGAACTTCTAACGAAGACCGCAGAACGATAGATATAAGTTTGCTTAAACTAGGAGCAACTCCAAACAGGGGTACAGTAGAATTCAAACCGGCAAAACCTTATGATGGTATAAGGATCGGTTTAACAGGAGGAGTACTAAGCCTTGGCGGTGGATTCCGAATTTACTACGCTTATCAGGATCCATTGATCAGTATAATGGCCCACAGCCAGAACGGACAGGTTACTCTTGATGCCAACGTCTCATTAGAGGGAGCAGAAATAGCTTTAACCAATACTTCAGGAAAAGAAGTACACCGTTCTAAATTGAGATCAAAATCATTTGAAACCAATCAGCCTGAAGGGGTTTACTTTATGACCGTTCAGACTAAGGAAGGAAAAACTTATTCTAAAAAAATTATTATTAAATAATTCTCAGAAAACAGGAACGGCAATCTTTGTAAGGTTGCCGTTTTTTTGTGCTTAATACAAGGAAAATGAAATTATAAAACATATTATTTCTAATTTAAAAAATTATAGTTATTAAAACCAAATATTAATAAATCACAAAAAATAGAAATAAAATAATTAACATAATCATTTTATATGTAAATTTACAAAAACTAAAAATCTTAAAATCTCAACATATGAAAACCAATTTATTAGTGAGACAGCATGCCTTAAAAGCAGCGATGTCAGCCCTATTTTTGTTCTTAATGAACTCCATGTCTTTTGCACAGATTGTAAAGTATTATGCCAGCAGCCAGACTAATCAAGTTCTTGGTATCTGCATAGGCTGCGGAGTAGTGAATCCTCAAAATGCTGTAGGAAGTAATGAGAATGATTATTCTGTTCTACAGGTTTCAATAGGCTTACTAGCCCGTACTGAGCAAACCTTAATTTTCCCGAACAGTACTTATACCAATAAGCTGGTAATAGGTATCGGGTCAAACGGAACTCCTTTATCTGCACAAGTATTGGGAGGTGTATCTATTGAAACATTTAATGGAGAAGTTTCAAACAATGACTACCAAAATCTAAGCAATGACATTCTTAAGCTAGGAGATACAGATCCAAGTAAGGGTGAGATTGAACTTACCATGAACAAGCCTTATGACCGAATTAAAATAAATGTGAATTCAGGTTTACTTAATTTAGGTGGTGAACTTAGAGTATACTATGGATACCAATACAAAGATCCGTTTATCAGTATGCTTGCTCACAGCCAAAACGGACAGGTTACCCTTGATAAAAATCTTCCATTGGAAGGTTCAGAGGTTACTCTGGTTAATACTTCAGGAAAAGAAGTATTCCGTACTAAGCTGAATTCAAATACTTTTCAAACCAACCAGCCTGAAGGCATCTACATCATGACCGTTCAGACTAAGAAAGGAGAAACTTATTCTAAGAAGATCTTGATTAAATAAAATTTTAAAACCCAAGAAACGGCTGGCTTATATAAGTCAGCCGTTTTTATTTTATATCTATATCAATAATGCAATCTTAAAACGGGTCTCTACTATTGCTCTAAATTAACCTCAAATACTTTTTAATTATGGAGGTCTTAAATATTAATATAAAATTATCATAAGTTCATTCTCCTATATCATCATGTCCATTGATTTAGTAAAATTGGCTTCTGTAGCGTTGCTGTCTGATTGTTATTTTCACAAAAAAGCCCCGGCCAATTCTTGGCCGGGGCTAAATGAAACAAAATTAGCTATGCTAAAATTAATTTTTAATTAGTTTTTGCTGATACACTGCTTTGTCAGTTACTGCCTTCAGCATATACATTCCTTTTGGTAACATGCTTACATTCACCTGTCCATTGCTGAACTGTGTGTTAACCAGTTTACCGGAAGTATCATATATTGCTACATTGATCACTTTTTCCTGTGTTTTAATATAAAGGATATCTGTAACCGGATTCGGATAAATACCAAATTCAAGTTTCTTCACCTCAGCAGTTGCTAAAGTAGCCGCATTACTATTTACTGTAAGTGTTTTGTCAACAACCTTACCATTAGAATTGAAACTAATTACAATAGTAGCAGTTCCAGAAGTAATTGGTGTAATTACCAGTTCTTCATTGGCATTAATTTCTGCAGAAACAACTGTAGGATTACTGTTTGATTTCACAGATTTAATAATAGATGACCCAAAGCTATCCTCGTCAGAAACCATTGTTTTCAGATCAATGGAAGTCGCACTTGAGGCTGTTAACTGTGTCGGGAAAGTATTGCTTACGGTTGGAGCTGTATTATCCGGGAATACTGCTAATGACGGGAACCAATAATAATCATCCAGCGTTTTGGTATTGATCAGATTACCGGCAGCATCAAATGTGTGGATCCAGTTCTTTTGAAAATGAGCCCCATATCCGCTTTCTGTAGTATTCAGGATAAGATTTCCTGTGGATGGATTTACACGCAGTGCTGCTCCATAAGGAATCTGCTTATAAGTTCCTGTTTGTCCAGGAAGTGTAATAAATGTCTCATTGAATCCTTTTGTTGTAACGTCAAATTTAACAATTTGATTCCCCGGAACAAATCCGCTTCCGCCTTTAATCCAATATAGAGTATTTTCTGTATTGCTTGCCGTAAAGCTTCCTGCATTCCATGCACCCCATGAATCTGAGTATTTTGTAGTAGGAATATTATAATATTGTAGGGCAAGAGTAGTCGGATTAATATTGGCTAATTTCTGATTCTGAATTGCCCAAACGCTTCCATCTTTTGCCTGAGCAATAGAAATGAAAGGTCCAGCAATTGTATTTACCAAAGTATCTGTATCAGGATCAATCACTAAAATTCCTGCGCCTTGTTTTACTGCAAAAACATATTTTGAAGTACGAATCATGTTTCCAATCTGGCCTGCATACTGATTTCCACCACCTGTTGATGTTATTAAACTACCAACCTGCAGATTGTCAATATTAAATAAGTAAATTCCATTGGAAGCACCTATGTATCCTTTGTGTTCATTCACTCCAAGGAAAGATCTTCCATCTCCCCCTCCGATATCATTGAATCCTGCAATTTTCTGCATGGTCTGTGCATTGGCAATTACGAGTCTACCACCAGGTGTATATTGTGAATCTCCTCCATCAGCAGCCTGCTTGGATACAAAATAGAATTTATCTCCATAGATTGTTCCAAATTGTGTAGTTGCTCCGAAAGCATGATTGTTATTTACATTGCTGTAAACGCGATTTGTGATCTGTCCGTTATTGTCAATAAAGTTAACAGACCCGTTTGTATGTCCGAACCATTCTTCATTTACCATAAAGAATCCATTGGTAAAGTTGGTAGAACTTACATAAGGAGAAACGGGTGTCATTGTAGAAGAAATTGGAAAAGATCCTGACATAGGGCTATAATTCCATACATCCCATGAACCGTTTTGAAGTACACGGGAAGTAGCTCCTACTCCTGAAAAACCAAAGTCTGCATCCGTAGGATCTTTCACCCAGTATGACCAGAAGCCATTATACCATCCTGCATTCCAGTGATCACCGGTATCCTGAGCAGTATATTCATCAAAATCATAAGCGGTAGTATTTACAATACCATCCAGAGGATATAACGGATAGGTAGCATTGTTATTCTTAATAAGGGCTCTGCTGTTCTGTCCGTTCAGGTCAAAACCAATTCCTCCTATTGCTGTTCCAAACTGAGTTCCCTGATATAACAACGTATAAAACCTATGATCTGCTTTTGCAATGGCCTTAAGCATATCTTCTCCGGTAGCATTTCCGTCCCATTTAAACCCCCATACCAAGGCATCAGGATTTTTGCTATCATTCCATTGTACAACAAATGCAGCCTGATTGGAACCTGTTCCTACCCAGTACTGGACATCAGAAAAGCTGATTGTTGTTGTCGTGTTATTAATGGTGTTTAATTGATTATTCCCTGAAAGATCATTTCGGGGTACACCCTGTACTTTTATCTGAGCATTCGTGAACAATGCAAAGAGAAAAAGCATAGTAAAAATGTAAAACTTTTTCATTTTTTATTAATTTAAATTATTTCGTTTAATTATTTTGTAAAGTGTAGATCATAGGCTCCGGCAACTTCTGTGGAGACTTCGCCTAGCCAACCGGCTTCCTGATTGATTCCTGTATGCACTCTTACAAAATCAATTCCCGGGAGTTTCACATATCTTCCGTTACGGTCAACAGCCCATGAGATATCAATATTGGAAGCTTCATCAGTATTGGGGGCATTATCAGCATATCCAAAGTCATAGGACTTCCCTACCCAATAGGAACCAGTTCCGCTTTGATCGTAAAAATTATCTTTAAGTCTTGTTCCTGTAAAGCCGTAGGAAGCATCTGAAAACCATAAAGGATAATAGCTTTGTGCGTGGAATGTATTTTTTGTTTTAAATCCGGTATTCCCAAGATTATCCTGCCACTTGATGTATTCGATATCTGTTTGCCAGCCATCATTTCCCGGAACAGGAACTTTATTTTCGTTGGGTTTGAAATAGGTTATGCTATAATCCTTTGTTGTTGTGTTTTTAAAATATTCGCTACCTGCAATTTCATACCATTCATTGTCATCAGGTTTTCCGTTTTTGTTTCTGTCATAGGCAACCATAACAATTCCCGGTTCACAGCTTCCGGAACGAGGGTCATTTGCAGCATTTCCAAAGAATGCATTTCCCAAAATCTTAAAATCTCTTCCATTTAAATTGGGGATGGTATGATCAAATCCAAATACCACATATCCTCCGAAACCACCAAGACTTAACATTGTGGAATTAGATCCTACAAGAGATCCGTTGGCTTTCTGAATCATATCCGTTGCTGTGTTCCCTTGAATATATTCAGGAATTTCATTCATGAATTGTCCTACAGCCGGCCGAAAATCAAATACTTTGGCTATATATTTACTTAAGGTTCCTGTTTCTTTGGTCACAATGATTTTAGAATGATATACTTTTTCTTCACCATTATATCCGATCTTTAATGTTAAAGGATAGGCGTCTGCTTTTGCACTGATGAATTCTAGTTCCGAATTGTTGGAAATAATAGAGTCATTAATACTCCAGGTAAAGCTTCCTGAAATATTAGTTGGAATATTCAGTACTTTAAAGCGTTCAACGCTGTAGGAATCATCTAATCCATTAAAAGGAAAATCATTATCATCATGTTTACAGGAAGCTATCATTCCTACAAAAAGAAGTGATAAAGCTCCTGTTTTTAAATAATTAACAGTTCTTTTATTCATGTCTATCAGTTTTATTATTTATATAGAAAAGCAAAATGGGCAGGGATATTCCCTCCTTCAGTTTTCCATTTAAAGTGTCCGTTTTTATCAAAGCAATACACAAATCCCATGGATACATAGTTCCGAGCATCAGTTATATAAATATCTTCTGTGATTGGATTTACTGCAATTCCGTAAGGTGTTTTAATGATTGTTTCATAATCTGAATCAATAATTTTATTAGAAATAACTTTTTCAGTCTTTACATCAATGACTCCAAATGTTTTTTTGTAGGTATGGGTATTATAATTAAATTCATTACCATAGTAGTAAAGCTTATCATTCACGATGGTCATTTCACTAACTGCGATATTAAAATTCTTCTTTACCATTCCGGTAGCAGCATCAACAAGATATAAGTTGGAGGGAATATCATAGTAATCTCCTCTTGAGCTTACATACAGATCTCCATAATTATCTTTTTTAAGACGATGAAGATTAATGGCAACATCTATCTTTTTAGTTTCTGTAAAACTATTCAGATCGATTACTGAAACTGTTTTATCATAATTAGGGACCATATATCCTCCGGAGTTGGCAACAAAAAGCTGATTTCCTACAATTTCCAGTTCTTCCGGCTGATAACCTACAGTAACTTCTCTTTTTATCGCAAGAGAAGCCGTGTCAATTTCCACTACTTTACCCTTTGGAGCATTAGGATTAATATCTACAGGGCCTACATAACTACTTGCATAAGCCTTCCCGTCCTTGAAGGCTAAATATCTACAATTTTGCAACTGAATTGTTTTTATACGTTTAGCAGTTTTAGCATCCAGTACTTCTATTTTATTGGAAACATTCACTACAATGTATAATTTACTTCCATAGATTTTAATATCATTTCCAACATCCCCCAATTCTTTTACAACTTCCGGGTTGATTTCTGCATAGATATTTCGGTAGTAGTTTCCTTTGGTATAATCGAAGAAATCCAGAGTACATTTATTACTTCCCATATTTCCTTCGTTCAATACATAAAATCCTTTAATTCCATTATCCTGACCTGGTGTAAGTCCCTCCACAACTTCCATTGGAATAACTACTTCATCAGTACGACAGGCAATAAGAGCCAGCAGAGCAAAAAATAAGAAACAAATATTTAGTTTTTTCATAAGGTGAAGTTTAAAGTGAGTCTAAAGTTTCTTCCCGGCATGGGATAATTTTTTACAACGTCATAATATTGATTAAAGACGTTGTTCATTTCAAGATTAATTTTAAAAGGATGTCCAGCCAAATTCAGTTTCTTTTGAATAGAAAGGTCATGGGTATACCAAGGCTGTATAAAATTGTACTGAATATTGTCCAGTTGCCCATCATAACGTTTCCCGACATAGATCATGCTATAGTTGAAACTCCAGTCTTTATAGTCTGCCATCATGGTAAAAGAACCACTATGCCACGGGGTATAAGGAATCTGATTTTTATAAAAGGTATCTGCAGGATCTATTCCTTCTCCTTTGAAGGTTTTATCTTTAGCGCTTTGATAGGTATAAGACAATAAAGGCCTAAGCTTTACTCTTCCCAGCATCAATTCTGTCTGAGCATTGATATCAACACCTATAATTTCAACTTTCCCAAGGTTCAGCATCATCCAGCGGAACATATTGGTAGTGGGTACAGCAACAATTTTATCTTTTACTTTATTATAATATCCATCTATCTTTACATAAAATCCCTTAAATACAGGATTTTCATATTTCTTCTGATAAGTAAAACCGATATCATGCTGATACGTAAACTCAGGCTCAAGGAAAGTACTTCCAACATTGGTATAATATAAATCATTGAAAGTAGGCAGCCTGAAAATCTTTTTATAGAAAGCTCTAAGAGTAAGTTCAGGAACTGCAACAGGCTGATAACTCATAAAAAGGGCAGGAGTCCATTCTCTTCTGTCATCCGGCCTTTTATTTTTTCTTACTTCTTCAAAAGTAAAGGTACCTAATAAACTTCCTAAAAATTTGAACCTATTCCATTGATAAGTAGTAGCCAATGCTACGAGTGTAGTATAACGGGTAGGATAAGAAAAGTTTTTTAAATCAGCGTCCAGATTATTATACTGAAAGTCTCCACTTAAACTTACATCCCAATTGGAATTTATAGAATAAATATTGGAAGATGAAAGATAAACCTCTTTTTGGATATAGGTATTTTTTGCAGGATAAGCTGCCTGAGATAGCACTGTATCATTAAAATAAGTATAATCGTAAGCAAATTTAGCCTTAAGCTGGGTTTCAAACTTGGGAAAAAGTTTCTTTCTGAAGTTGGCTTGTACAAAATAATTTTCATCAATCATTCTTGCCCCTCTTGCTTTAAAACGATTATTCACAATAGGTGCAGGAATTCCGCGGTTTGAAATATATCCATAGCCACGGATGTTCCAATTTCCATTGTTTAGCGTTCCATTAATAGATGTTTCAAAACGTTTTGCCTTTATATCGGAATCATATCTTTTGGCAATCGTATCATTAGCAGTAGTACCATTAGGGTACTTTCTGGTGTATCGATATCTGTAAACACCATCACTCTGTAGAAATTCTGCACTTAAACTTGCTGAAATTCGTTTTGAGATCTTTTGCTCTAATCGGAAAGAGGGATTGAATAAATCTATAGAAGCACTTTTTGCTCTTATAGTGAGATTGGTTTTTCTGTTTCCTGTGAATACGGGTGTTTTGGGCTGTAAATAGATAGATCCTGAGGATCCAAAATCTTTCGCAGGCTGAAAAATCTCGCTCTTTTGTCCGTTATATAATGAAATTTCCTCCAGATCATCCAGAGAATATCTTCCTAAGTCTACCACTCCATTTTGGGCATTCCCCAATTGAATTCCATCATAGAAAACCCCTACATGCTGGCTTCCCATACTTCGAATATTGACAGTCTTCAAACCACCCATTCCTCCATAGTCTTTGATCTGAACTCCGGAGAAATATCGTAAAGCATCTGCTACAGAATGGCTGTTTAGTCTTTCAAGCTCCTCGCCCTGTAAAACCTGAGCAGGAAGTATTTCTTTAAAGTTCTTTTTGTAAATATTGACAGCCTTTATGGCTTCTTCTTTAATGCTGTCTTTTTTCTTCGTTTGGGAAAACAAGAATTGAGATGTTAACACAAATACTGTGAAAACAACCTTATGAAATTGAGATGTAGTCGGTTTTGGCACCATTAGCTCATTCAGGAATAATGATAACGCTAATGGATATAAGAAAGCAACGACAAGGCACAGCTGTTACTGCACAGAATCATTGTAGTCCTAAGCTTTATTCCACGAAAGCGTCAAACGTTTATATTTTCTGGCAGGTCTTCTGACTTACTCCATTTTTGAAATCCTTCCCATTAAAAAACAGTGGATATATTCTTCAAAAACTTTGGTGTGGAGCTTACAGCAGCGGGTCTGTTCCGGATTTTCACCGGATTCCCTTTTAAGAGCTTTTTAGGGCTCACCAAATTTCGGCAAAGATAAACAATTATTACTATATAGCCTTAAATAACAAAATGATTTACAATATTATAAATAAATGACTTTGAAATCTGATTTTAAATATAAGATGATTAAAAAAACAAAGTTTAATTTTTAGAATCTACCATCCTCAATGTATTCTAAAAATTAAACTTTGAAGAAAATAGAAAGCAATGTCTTCTCAACTCTTTTTGCTTTCTGTAAAAAATTATATTCCGATATTCACAAAAATACTGAACCGTGATTTCGCTTCAATATCTCCTCCGGCAAGATTAGTATATGCCGGCAGCATGATTTCACTTCCTAAACTGAATTTTTTATAAGAGGCTTCAAATCCCAGTTTTCCATATAAAGCACTTCCTGCCGTATTGGGTAAAGCTTCATCAAACTGTTTGTTTTGAGCATAAACCTCTCCCTGCACTCCAGCTTTTGCAGAAAAAATAGCATTTTCATTTCCTGCAATCTGGTAAAACCCTGTTGCAGCGTAATTCCATTGGTTTCCAAAACGATAATTCTTTTTATTTTCCGTTTTTATGGTGTAATCTGTATTGATCAATACCGCAATTTTATTCTTTTGAAATTTATAGTTCAGCGCGGCCTGATAATCCCAGCTTCCTGTTCCCAACTGAAAACTTGGATTAACTCCTGAGATTCCTTTCTCATCAAATTTTCCCAAGGGAACTTTTACGCCTAATCCGCCACTTAGCTGATGAAAATTGTCCTTAGAATTAAGAAGCTTATAAATTCCCATCAGATTCAAATCTCCTATTCCATTGATCCTGATATCACCCTGCATTGTTTTCTTCTCATGAAAATGGAATGGTAAGCTTGCATACACGCTTAGTTTCTTGGTTAATGGAATCTTTCCCCAAAGCTGTAAGGTATTGAAATACTGATCCTGTGTCAAATCTTTTACAAATAAATTTTCCTTTGCTTTGTAATGCTGTGCAAAGTATTTAATTCCTATAAATTGTGGATTCAATAAGGATTCAAAACCTGATGAACCGTTTCCTGCAGCACAACCGCATGCATCACAATCGTCATCAAAATCTATTGTCCTAAAATTATTCTGTGAAATATCTGCGCTGTCTCTGATTGTTTTCGCCTGGCTTACCGTAAATAAAACCATGCTTATGATTAAAATGATCTTCTTCATGTCTGTATTTAATTTATTCTGCAAATTTTGGATTGGTGATAAAGCCTTTATCGGATAAGGTTTTCAGAAAAGTAATAATCAATTGTTTTTCCTGACTGTTCATAGCAATTCCGATGTGATTATTCTGTTTGAGCTGCGGATCAAGATTGGGATTATCTTCTACGTTGTCTGAGTAAAAATTAAGGACTGCTTCCAACGTATAAAATCTTCCGTCATGCATATAGGGAGCTGTATATTCTACATTTCTTAAGCTTGGCACTCGGAATTTCATCCAGTCATTCTGATTCAGTGTTACGCGATGAAGACCAGCATCTTTAAATTGATTATTGTAGTACATTCCTGTATTTCTAAAGCTTTCGTCAGTAAACAATCCTCCACTATGGCAAGACGAGCATTTCTGGTTGAATAAAGCCATTCCCTGAGATTCTTCAGAAGTCAGATTTTCCTTTCCCTGCTTAAATCTGTCATATTTGGAATCGGCAGAAATCATTGATGCCATAAACTGAGATAAAGCCTTTAAAATTCTTTCGCCGGTTACATTTTCATCTCCATAGGCTGCACCAAATAGTTTTTTATACTTCGGATCATCTTTTATTTTGGAAATGGCTTCCGGCATAGAGCTATCCATTTCATTCACATCTGTCATAGGGATAATGGGTTGTTCATTTAAATTATGAATCACCCCATCCCACATATACCTTTTGAGAAATGCCATATTCTGAATAGGAGGTGCATTTCTGATTCCGATTCTGTCATCAACTCCGTGGCTTACCGTATGTCCGTGATGGGTAAAAGCATTTTCCTGAATATGACAAAATCCACAGGAAATAGTATTGTTTCTGGAAAGTCTTCCCTCATAGAACAATTTTCTACCCAGTTCTACTCCATTTTTGGTAACCGGATTGGCAGATTTATCAAAAGTCATTTCCGGAAAATAAGAGGGAAAACTTAGATTGTAAGCTTCATTTTTATCAAGCGGCTGCATCACCTCATCGGAACAAGAAGTACAGCTCAGGAGCAAAACTCCCAGAGCCAGTACTGTTTTTATGAAAAAATTAGTCATTGTGTACATGATCTACTTTAAACATTTTTGTAAGATTGTTGGTAACATCCACCAAATGCTGGCTGGACCCCATCATCATTGCATTAGCTTCGGTAAGGGTAAGCGACTTATCCCCGCTTAGGAATTGGTTTAAATCTGCCAAAATATGAATGGATGGTCTGATTTTACCATTTACTCTTGCTGTTGTAGGAAGATTCAATGTAATTTCCCTGTACAGATCAGGAGTGTTGTTCTCTGCCACTTTCCCCATATTTCCTGTATGGTTCATAAATTCAGTAGTTGCAGAACCTGTTCCGTATTTTCCTTCTAATTTTACAAAGACATAGCCGGCAGCCCATGACCATGACATCCCTTTTTGCTTGGCTCTATTCCAGAATTCAGCCTGACCGTCCATTCCCAACAGATATGCATTTTGGCTAATTCCCAGTCCAAATTTTATTTTCTTATAATTATTTTTCGGAATTTCGTTAAGGTTTAAATAAATGATTCCTGCTACAGCATCTGCCTGATCAATGATAAATGCTCCTTTATCAGGGTTATTTTCGTTGTACTTAAACTCATTTCCATTTTCATCGATCAGAGTGATATTACTGATGACATACTTTAAGGTTGAGAAATTATGTTTCTGTCCCTGAGCAGAGGTTTGTATGGTTTGATTGAGAACAATATCCCCAAGATTATTAAATCCGTTTTCAAATTTGATCTGAAGATTTCCGGGGGTAGTATCTTGCGGATTGTCATCATCATCCCTGCTGCTGCATGATGAAAAAGAAAATAAAGTAAGGGCAATAAAGAATAGTGATAAAAATTTATAAATTTTCATTGTTGATTTTTTAAGTTGAATTATAATTTTTGAATGTAAAAACATTCTTTTTTCACCACAAAAGGCACCAAAGTTCTTACACTTAAGGTTATTAAGTGATAGGCTTTATGCATCATAAGAACACTTAAGCTTTTTAAAAATCTTTGATTTTTAATGTAAATAAGCTTTTGTGACTTTTGGGGTTGAATAGTGATAGGAACAACTTAAAAAACAGGTGGTCTGAAAATGTGTTTCAGAAACAGAAAAGAATACTCTGTTTGATAGATAAAATTGAAATTGAAAAATGGAATTTTTTCCGTGATACTAATTTCTGCAATGTCAGGAAGAATATAAATATCAAGAATTTTCTGTCCTGAATTCTTCACTTTACTAAATGGTGTAGACTCTGCATTATCATTGGCTTTTGCCAGTTCTTTGCTCAAGTAACATTTTCCGTTACAATGAACTTCCGGCTTGCTTTTGTTAATACATAAGGTATCAACAATATAATTGTAATTTACAGCATACTCTACCAATGGTATCAGAGGTCTGAACACCATATAAAGGGTAAAAAGTATGCCGTAAAATATTTTCATGAAGTTATTTTTTGCTTAAAGCTTCTTCATATCTTTTGCTCACTTCTTTCCAGTTCAATACATTCCAGATTGCGGAAAGGTAGTCTGCTCTTTTGTTCTGATATTTCAGGTAATAAGCATGTTCCCAAACATCAATTCCTAAAATTGGAGTCCCTTTTTCCTCTACAATATCCATTAAAGGATTGTCCTGATTTGGAGTTGAAGAAACAAATAGTTTCCCTGTTTTATCCACAGAAAGCCAAGCCCATCCTGATCCAAAACGATCTGCTCCGGCTTTACTCATTTTTTCTTTAAAAGCGTCCATACCTCCAAAGGTTTCATTGATTGCCTTTGCTAATTTTGCTGATGGCTGACTATTTTTTTCTGGGGTAAGGATGGTCCAGAAAAGCTCGTGATTGTAATGTCCACCTGCATTATTTCTTACCGCAGGACTTAACTTGGATGTTTCAGAAAGAATCTGAATCAAGGTTTGTTTTTCCTGTGGTGTTCCTGCAATAGCCTTATTCAGGTTAGCGGCATAGGCTGCTCCGTGTTTGGAATAATGGATCTCCATTGTTTGTGCATCTATAGAACCCTCCAATGCGTTGTAAGCATATGGCAGAGGGGTCTGCTTAAATTGGGCCATTGTAAACTGAGCCGCAAATACTGCTCCTAAAGCAGCAATTTTAAAAATCTTCATAACATTTTGTTATATGGTTAAACAATATCTTTTTATCAAATGAAAGCCTTATGCTTCCTGTATTTACTTTAAAAGCTTCTTGATATCTTCTATCAAAATCTCTCTATCGGGGTGATACTTACCGGTTAGTTTTGGAGTTTTCCCCTCCGGATCTTCATAATTTAATCCTGAATAATAGAGGATTGGCATATTTTCCTTGTTGTATCTGCAACGAATATTCCCGTCCTGATCTACTAAGGCAATCATTCCGCTATGATTTAAACTTTCGCTGTCATCCTCTTTATCTCCCACATAAATATTAAATTTATCTGCAAGATTACCGATATAGCCTCTATCACCTGTTAGGAAATGCCAGTTTTGAGATTTCGCTCCAATTCTCTGAGCATGTTCTTTTAAGGCTTCCGGTGTGTCATTTTCCGGATCAATACTAATGGAAATAATTCCGAAATTAGGATCATTGATTTGGTTTTGAATGGCTTTCATATTGCTATTCATCACAGGACATATGGTAGGACATTTACTGAAGAAAAACTCTACCAGATATACTTTTCCAAGCATATCCTTATTCGTAATCTTTTTACTGTTTTGGTCTGTCAGTTCAAAATTAGGAACCGGCATTACCGTATACAGATTCTTCTTGAAATACCCCATTCCTACGCCTATTCCCAGAAACAATAACGCTATAACTGCAATCGGGATGATAACCTTGCTCTTGTTATTAGTCTGTTTATTTTTGGGCATAACTTTCAGGATTTTTCTTGAATTCATCTTTACAATAAGAACTGCAGAAACCGTACGTCTTATTTTTATATACTGCAGTATCTTTCAAAAATTCCGCCGTTTTCATATGACATATAGGATCTTCTTCGTTCACTACCTGTACATTTTTGATATTTTCCTTGGAAGAACTCATGTTGTTTTTATGCTTCACCTGCGGTTCTTTTGCACAGGACAGCAATGATATTGACAGCAATGCAGTCAAAATAACTGAAGATTTCATTTTAATGGTAAATTGAAATTAATATTATTGAATAAAGGTATAACACTAAGCAATGCATCTTGAAAAAAATCCAAACTTTAACAAAATCGCTATTGAAGATCATTGGATTACACCATAAATAGAAACAATGATTTTATTTAAATTACCCTGTCTATTTAAATGGTTAAGATGACGTCAGTAAAAAAACTAAAATTTTAGTTTAATATTAAATTAAATGAGTGGAGGATGGAATATCCTGGAAAAATAATCTGAAGAATGGAAATTAGGGTAATCTGAGCCGGGAGTTTCTACCAGCTGTTCAAAGTCTTTTTGATCCAAAAAAGAAAGGATATCATGAGAAAGAAAAACATCCAGTCCCGCTATCTTTATGGTTTGGGAACTATTGGATTGCTTTTCTGTTTTCGCAAGTTCTTTTTCAACATAGCATTTTCCTTTACAGGTAGACTGAGGTATATCTCTGTTTTCACAAAGATTATTTACAATGTAATCATAATTTACTACATAGTTTACCAGTGGCAAAACAGGACGTAGTGCAACTGTAAGAATGATAAATATGGAAATGAATACCTTCAACTTTTCAGTTCTATGTTACAAATATACTATTTCGAAATTGTTTTATGCTCTATTTATGATGAATGTCATTGATCGTTTTTATTGTTTTCTATGTGGATTATATTGATTAGAGTTATTTTTTTGTAATTTTTATCTCTCGCAAATTTTGCGGATGGTACAGATTTTTTTGGTTGAAAATTCATCATTTTTACTATTAATAGCGGTTAAAATAAAAATAGTAATCTGTTACCCATAAAATTGAAAAAACTGTACCTGTTATAAAACTAGTATTATCACGAACTTTGATTATGGATTTCAAAGTTTAATTCAGAATAAGGAACAACCATTTGATTTCCTTGCCTTGTCAAAGTAAAAAATTTAGTTCTTTATAAAAGTTTAATCTTGTCGAAGCTCTGCTGATCTTTTTCAGTGGAGCTTTTCTTTAGATACTCCAGATTCAATGAATTTTATCATTGTTACCTCTCGCGAATTTTGCTGATGATGCAGATTTTTTTGACTGGAAACCAATTCACTAAAAAAGCTCTACTGAAAACAGCAGAGCCTTTATTAATATAATTTAGTTTATGTTATTATTTGCTTTCTAGAACTTCATTCTCTGAATTCTTACTGCATTTAAAATAGCTAACAGGGCTACTCCAACATCTGCAAAAACCGCTTCCCACATGGTTGCAAGTCCTCCAGCTCCCAGAACCAAAACCACTGCTTTTACAGCAAAGGCCAGAATAATATTTTGCCAAACGATCTTTTTCGTTTGCTTTCCGATATTAATAGCCATTGGAATTTTGCTTGGTTTATCATCCTGAATAACGACATCTGCCGTTTCAATGGTGGCGTCACTTCCTAAGCCACCCATAGCTATTCCTACATCACTCAAAGCAACTACAGGTGCATCATTTACACCGTCTCCTACAAAAGCTACCGTTTGATTTTTTGCCTTAATTTCTTTAACCTTATTTACTTTGTCTTCCGGTAAAAGGTCTCCAAAGGCATTATCAATACCAAGTTGGTCTGCAACATATTTTACAACGGTTCCTTTATCACCGCTCAACATTGTGGCTTTTACACCCATTTTATGAAGATTATCAACTGTTTCTTTTGCATCTTCTTTTATGCTGTCTGCGATAGTAATATACCCTGCAAATTTTTTATCGTAAGCTACAGCAATAAGGGTGTATACAATATTGGCATGGTTAATATCATATTGGATATTGAACTTATCCATTAATTTGAAATTCCCTACAAGTAGTTCTTTTCCATTAACGGTAGCCTTTAATCCGTGTCCTGCAATTTCCTCTACATTTTCCATCGGAATGGAATAATTAATATCTCCTACATAGTTGTGGATAGCAGTTGCTACAGGGTGTGTACTTTTGCTTTCCAGTAGATTGACTAATTGAAGAATTTCATCTTTATTAAATTCGGGGGTAATACTTACTTCCTGAACTTTGAAGACTCCTTCAGTCATCGTTCCGGTTTTATCCATCACCACATTTTGAATCTCCGCAATGCTGTCGAGAAAGTTACTTCCTTTAAATAAAATTCCGTTTCGGCTGGCTGCTCCTATTCCTCCGAAATATCCCAGCGGAATGGAAATTACCAAGGCACAAGGGCAAGAGATTACAAGGAAAATTAAGGCTCTGTACAACCAATCTCTGAACTGATAATCGTTTACAATGAAATAAGGCAAGAAACAGATTCCTATGGCAAGAAACACGACAATCGGCGTATACACCTTGGCAAATTTTCTGATGAACAATTCTGTAGGTGCCTTTTGAGCAGTTGCATTCTGAACCAGCTCTAATATTTTACTTAATTTACTGTCTTCATAGGCTGTAGTTACCTTAACAAGTGCTATACTGTTCATATTGATCATCCCTGCCAATACAACTTCACCTTTATTTTTAGTATCCGGTTTGCTTTCTCCCGTTAAGGCAGCTGTATTGAATGATGCTGAATCTGAAAGCAGTTCCCCGTCCAATGCCAGTTTTTCTCCTGGCTTCAACTGGATAATATTTCCTACCTTGGTTTCTTTGGCTTTAATGGTTTTAGGCTGATTACTTTCCATAATCGTTACCTCATCGGGGCGCTGATCCAGTAAGGCTTTTATATTTCCTTTTGCTCTGGTTACCGCCATAGATTGGAAAACTTCTCCTACAGCATAAAAAAGCATTACAGCAACTCCTTCAGGATATTCTCCAATGGCAAAAGCACCAATGGTAGCAATACTCATCAGAAAAAATTCTGAAAATACATCTCCTTTAATAATACTTTTATAAGCATCTTTCAATACCGGAAATCCTACTGGAATATAGGCTGCCAGAAACCACACCAACCTTACCCAACCTGCAAACCATGCTGGTTTTATATAATTATCAAAAGCAATTCCCAGCAATAAGATCACAAAGGATATAATGGCCGGAAGAAACATCTGAAACATCGTCTGATCTCCGGAATCATGGGAATGATCATGGCCGTCATGGTCATGTCCATCTCCCTCTGAATGATTATGATTGTGTCCTTTTTTCTCTATTTTTTCTGGGGTTGTACTACAGCATTTTTCCATAACTGATATTTTTATACAAATTTAATGGGGAAACGAATGCAATGCTATTGCAAACTTTCAAGACAATTTTCACATATTCCTTTGGCAAAAAGCCTTATTTCATCAATCCGAAAATTGGTCTGAATATTTTCGGGAAAGGAAATATCCTCTTTACATGTCGTTTGTTTACATATTTTGCAATAGAAATGAAGATGCCAGTCCTTATGGGTTTTCTCATCACAATCGTCATCGCATAACTTGTATTTTGTGGTTGCATTTTCCTGTATGCTGTGAACAATTCCTTTTTCTTCAAAGGTTTTTAATGTTCTGTAAATGGTAATTCGATCTGCATTCTCAAAGTGATTTTCTATTTCAGAGAGGGACATCGCTGCGTCTTGTGAGCTTAGAAAATCGTACACCAGAATCCTCATGCTGGTGGGTTTGGTATTTTTATCAATGAGCTTGTTTTCTATATCTTTTTTCATTTTCAACAATTTAAAATTTACAGATGGACTTCATTTTCTTCATAGCCATCATCTTCTATCTGAAAAGTAGTGTGGTTTATTTTAAAGTTCTCCACCGTTTGGTCCGTTAATGTTTTCAATAATTGATTCTGGGGATACGCTTCTTCTTTCACAATGTGTGCACTCATCGCATTCACACTTGATGTTAAAGACCATACGTGAAGATCATGAACGTTTTTCACTCCCTGCGTCTGCTCCAGTGATTTGCGTAGCTCATAGATGTCTACATCATTGGGAGTTCCTTCTAATAATACATTGATTGCTTCTTTCAACAGCCGCCATGTTCTTGGAAATATTAAAAGGCCAATGGCTGCCGAAATCAACGGATCGGCATAATACCACCCTGTTGTCAGCATAATAATTCCGGCAATCATGACTCCTACAGAGGTAAGCATATCTGAAAGAACTTCAAAGTAGGCCCCTTTCATGTTCAGGCTTCCCTCTGAGTCTTTTCTCAGAATCATCATTCCTACAATGTTTACTACCAACCCTATCCCTGCTACAATCAGCATAGATTTACTTTGTACTTCCGGTGGATCCTGAAAGCGTCGATATGCTTCAAATAGGACATATATTGAAATTCCCAATAGAACCACTGCATTAATAACTGCTGCCAGTATTTCAGTACGGTAATATCCGTAGGTTCTGGAGGGATCTGCTTTTTTCTCTCCTATTTTAATGGCAATAAATGCCAATAATAATCCTACAACATCTGTGAGCATATGTGCTGCATCGGCTAATAGGGCAAGACTATTGGTAACAAGTCCTCCTATCACCTCAGCAATGAGATAGGTACCACTTAGACAGAGTACAATCAGGAGGTTTTTTTTATGTCTGCTTGCTGCAGAGGGAAGTTGGGTTTGTGTTTTGGTTTCCATAGCTGCTGGATTAATTACATTTCATAATAGGATGTATTTTCTTTTTTTAAAGGCACATTTTGCTCCCCGATCATTTGCCGGATATTGATTTCTATAGTCTGCGCCAGGGAAGTCATGGGAGTATCCACTGGTCCGTTTTCGAATGGATCCTGCATAATAATAGATGTTTTTTCTATCGTAATGAACACGATCGGAACCAGAAAAGTAATCATGATCTCGATTGTCAATTGTGAATCATCTAATCCAAATGGTAGTATAGCGGCAAACACATAGATCAAAATATGCACTAAAACGCTGTAGGACCTCGGAAAAACGGTATTTTTTAATCTTTCACATTTTCCCATACTGTCACAAAGTCTAGTGACCATATCATTCAGTTGCATCTGCTGGAAATCTGTAAGCCCTTTGGAAGCAGCAATTTCCTTAAACTGTTTGGAGTGGGCATCTAAAAGAGCATTGGGAATATTAACCGCACTGATCTTATTTTCATCCAAATATTTTTGAACTTTATCAGAAAAGGGCAGTTTTCTCAAAGATTCTCCTAAGGCATAAGTCCAGATGATCTGCCTTTCTGCAATGGCTCTGATATTTTTATCTCCCTCAGGTAAAAATTGACTGACCAATCTCACCAATGTTCTGGAATCATTCACAATGGCTCCCCAAACCGTTCTGGCTTCCCACCATCGTTCATAGGATTGGGAGGTTCTGAACGCCAGCAATAATGAAACTGCAGTTCCTAAAAGCGCAGGAATGTTCAGAGGAAGTGAAATTTTACGAAACCATGGCAGCATGTCCAAAAGTCCAATGACTACAGCGAATATTCCGATAAACAGAATTTGAGATTTTATTTCACGGATGAAATACCAGACTGATATTTTTTTGTTTAATAGCATCGTTGGGCATGTATTAAATTTTATAAGATACTCTTTGCTTTCCCTCAGTCGTTTTTACTTCAATAAAAATTATTCCGTAAACAGCTCTAATTTAAGTATAAAAATCGACATTTTATTGGTTTTAAACACTTTCATTAATGTTCGTGCTCTCCTGAATTCACGAGCTTGGCATTTACAAAAAAGGCTCCTTTTACAACAATTTTGGCATTATCCGGAATTTGTCCAATAGAAGTAATGGCAGTGTATCCCATGTCTGAGGTTCCTTTTACGACTTCCATTTTTTCAAAATTCAGGGTTTTCGGATGTGGTTTTCCTTTTTCGTCATGCTCTTCTTCTACCTTTTTATCAGTTTGTACAAAGACATAGTATTTTCCATCTGCTTCTACAATAGCTTCGGTAGGAACTGCAGGTGTTGTACTTTTGTCAAGGCTTACCAGCCCTGTGATATTCATCCCGTCAATCAGTCCTGATTTATTTCCTATCACCTCACAGTGCATTGAAATGGTCTTGCTTTCGTTTTCAAAGGATGATCCAATGCTGTAAATCTTCGCATCATATTCTGTTTCGGGATTATTGGTCAGTTTAAAATGAACAATCTGCCCTACCCTCATTTTCAGAAGATCTTTTTCAAACACCTGAAGATCCAGATGGATGGACCCATTATCAATAACGGTAGCAACAGGGGATGAAATATCTACATAACTTCCTATCTGTGCTGTGATCCCACTGATTGTTCCACTGATTGGAGCTGTGATAACCAAACCGGATTTCATATTGCCATTGTTTACACTTCCCGGATTTATTCCCATCATTTGAAGCTGTTTCAAAAGAGAGGCTCTTTTGGTTCTTAGTGTTTTCAATTCTGCATCTGCATTTTGAAGATTTTTCTTGGCCCCTGCATCATTATCAAAAAGCTCTCGTTGTCTCCTGAATTCCTGTTCAGCATAGGTAATTCGGCTATTGGTAGTCAGATAATCTTCCTGAAGCTGGATGTATTCAGGATTGGCAATGGTTGCGATAACCTGTCCTTTTTTCACAATACTTCCTACCTGGATATTTATTGTTTTAATAATTCCTCCGTATAGAGAAGTTATGGTTGCCTTATTACTATTCGGCACGCTCAAAAGACCATTGGCCTTGATGGTAGAGGTAAGTTCTTTCATTTCTACCGACCCCAAAGCCACTCCTACAGATTTCATCTGCTCTTCTGTTAATGAGGCAATGGTTTCAGGAGCTTCTTCGTGGGCTTTCTCTTTCTGTTCTGTTTTTTCCGGTGCTTTTTCTTCTGTAGATTCCTTTTTTCCACAGCTTATTGCCAACAGAGAGATTAATACAAGAGATATGATATTATATTTGAGTTTCATATGTGAATATTTATTTTTTCTAAAATCGTATGCCATCATCTTCATTGGGGAATTTTCTGTTAATAGCGACTTCATATTATTTGTTAATGATTGAATTAATGGTAACTACAGATTGATTCACCTGCTGGATGGATTCCAGATATTTTAATTGAATATTGGTGGCTGTCTGCAAGGCAAAAAGATATTCTACATAGGAAATTTCCCCTGTTTTATATCCTAGTTGAGCTGCCTTTACAATTTTCTCTGCATTAGGCAGCGCCTGATTGGTATAGTAATCATACTGCTGCGTATCCTGCTGATATTGGCTAAATGCATTTTCCAACTGGGCAGAAAGTTGTTTTTTCTGCATTCTCGCGTTAGTTTCTGCCACCTGTTTATCATATTCTAAAGCCTGCATTCTTGCCTTTGTAGCACCAAATGTTAAAGGTATTGCTACTCCTACTGTTGCTGATTGAAAGCGTTTCCCGGAATCATAGAAATTTTCCTGTCCGTTTATGGTATGAAATCCTATTAATGACTGGTTTGTATATCCCAGGCTAAAATCCGGTAAGCCCGTGGCTTTTTCTACCTTTTTATTCTTCTCTGCAATTTCCATTTCATGATAAAAAGCCTTTACTGTAGGATTGTTGGCTACCACTGCACTATCCAATACATTTTCTGCCTTTAAAGGTTCATAATCTGTTTTGAATGGTACTTCCAGGTTTTCTGAAGTATTCAGGAGTGTTTTTAAATTTTTATAGGCATTATTCAGAAACACTTCATTCTGTCTCAGTAATAGATCGATTTCTCCTTTTTGGGTTTCTGCGGTATTGATTTCGATCTTTTTGATGTCACCAGCTTTAAATCTTACGGTTGCAATTCTGATAAACTCTTCATAAAAACCTGCCAGACTGGTCAGTTTTTCTTTATTATACTGAAGATATTCAATCTGGTAATAATAGGTCCGAACGTCTTTAACAAGCTCGTTGATAGTAACCTCTTTATCAATCTGCTTACTCTTAATATTTTCATTAATGAGTTCCTTTCTTGCCTTAAATAAGGTGGGAAAAGGAATGCTTTGTGAAATAGCAAAAGACTGGTCGAATTTCGGACTGTTGTATTGTCCCAGTTGAGCATCAAAGCTTAATTTGGGAAGTTCCTTTGCCGTAGGTCTTAAAGCTTCTGCAGATTTTATGCTTAAGTCCTTTGACTGTAGGGTTAAATTATTATTCATCGCCATTTGTACAGCCTCTTCCACAGATATTGGCCGGGTTTGAGCTTTAAAGGTCTGCCCCACCATCATTAATCCTAAAAGAAGAATGATTGTAAATGATCCGGTCTGGTTATTTTTTCTTTTCAAAATTTTTGTATTAAAAATAATGTACAGCATGGGTAGAACGAATAATGTAAGGAATGTTGCCGATACCAACCCTCCAATAACTACTGTTGCCAGAGGTTTTTGTACTTCTGCTCCTGCTCCTGTAGAAATCGCCATTGGTAAGAATCCCAATGATGCTACGGTAGCAGTCATCAAAACGGGTCTTAATCTGGTTTTTGTTCCTTCAAAAACACGTTTTAAAATATCTGTTTCACCCTCTTTTTCCAATTGATTAAAGGTTCCTATCAATACAATTCCGTTAAGAACTGCTACTCCAAAAAGAGCAATAAATCCGATTCCCGCACTGATACTGAATGGCATATCTCTTATAATCAAGGCAAAAACACCTCCGATGGCACTCATTGGAATGGCTGTGAAGATTAATCCAGCCTGCTTGAATGAACGGAAAGTAAAATACAACAACATAAAAATAAGAAGCAGCGATACAGGAACGGCAATCATCAAACGTTTACTTGCTTCCTGCAGGTTTTCAAACTGCCCGCCATAGGTAAAGTAGTATCCGGACGGTAATTTCACCTTATCCAGCTTTGCCTGAATATCCTTTACTACACTTTCCACATCTCTCCCTTTCACATTGAATCCGATTACAATTCTACGTTTTCCCTGTTCACGACTGATCTGTGCCGGACCAAGCTTATAACTCACATTGGCAACCTGCGACAATGGAATCTGCGCTCCTGTGCCTGAGGTAATCATCAGGTTATTTACATCTGAAATATCTGTTCTGTGAAGACTGTCCAGACGCACTACCAAATCAAAGCGTCTTTCATTTTCAAAAACCTGTCCGGCAGCTTTTCCTGCAAAGGCCGTACTTACCGCATTGTTGACATCTTCTATATTTAATCCGTAATTGGCAATTCTTGTTCTGTCGTATTGCACATTGATCTGCGGAAGACCACTTACTCTTTCAATCTGAGGTGCTGTAGCCCCATCCACAGTCTGAATAATCTTTCCAACTTTATCAGCATACACGGCCAATGAATCTAGATTTTCTCCAAAAATTTTCACGGCAACATCCTGTCTGATTCCTGTCATCAGTTCATTAAAACGCATTTGGATAGGCTGGTTTTTCTCGAAGAATACCCCAGGAATTGTTTCCAGCTTTTCACTGATTTCATCTGCCAGTTCACTATAGGATTTTTTAGTTTTCCATTCGCTTTGTGGTTTTAAGACCACAATCATATCTGTTGCCTCAGGCGGCATCGGATCTGTAGGAACCTCAGCAGATCCGGTTTTCCCTACTACCATTTTCACCTCATCAAACTGCTTGATGATTCTGGAAGCCTGCATCGAGGTTTCTATACTCTGGCTCAGGGAACTTCCCTGTGGTAAAATACAATGGAACGCAAAATCTCCCTCCTGTAATTGTGGAATAAACTCTCCACCCATATTTTTAAAGGTAAATGCGGAGATCACAAAAACCACTACTGTTGCTGAAACAACAATATATTTTACTTTGATTGCTTTTTGCAATAATGGCTGATACATCTTCTGAAGACGATTCATCATTTTATCTGAAAAAGTTTCCTTGTGTGATATTTTTTTGGATAAGAACAAGGCACTCATCATCGGGATGTACGTTAATGACAAGATCAAAGCTCCCAGAATTGCAAATCCTACTGTTTTTGCCATTGGTGTGAACATTTTCCCTTCTACACCGGATAAGGTAAGGATCGGAATATATACAATCAGGATAATAATTTCCCCGAAAGCGGCACTGCTTCTGATCTTTGATGCTGAAAGGAAGACTTCTTCGTCCATCTCAGACTGAGTTAACGTCCTCATTGATTTCCTTACCCCAAGATGATGCAGGGTTGCTTCTACGATAATAACAGCTCCGTCTACAATTAACCCAAAGTCTATTGCTCCAAGGCTCATTAAATTAGCACTCACCCCAAAGACGTTCATCATCCCCAGCGCAAATAATAAGGAAAGTGGAATGGCAGAGGCCACAATAAGCCCAGCTCTAAGGTTCCCCAGAAAAACTACAAGAACAAAGATAACGATCAAAGCTCCCTCGATCAGGTTTTTCTGAACGGTGCTAATAGCTCTGTCAACTAAATCAGTTCTATCTAAAAACGGCTCTATCACTACATCATCCGGAAGCGATTTCTGAATGGTAGGAATCTTCTCCTTGATGTTGCCAACAACTTCATTACTGTTGGCTCCTTTTAGCATCATCACTACTCCACCCACGGCATCTACTTTTCCGTCATAGGTTAACGCTCCATAACGTACAGCACTTCCTAAACGAACATCGGCAACATCTTTTATAAAAATAGGAACGCTTCCTGTTTCATTTTTAACAGCAATATTCCTGATATCTTCCAGGGAAGTTACAAGTCCTATTCCCCGGATAAAATAAGCATTGGGTTTTTTATCAATATAGGCTCCACCTGTATTTTGATTATTCTTTTCAAGAGCTGTAAATATCTCAGTAATACTGGTTCCCATCGCCTTTAAACGATTGGGATCAATGGCTACTTCATATTGTTTTAATTCTCCTCCAAAACTGTTGATTTCCGCAACTCCCGGAGTTCCGTTAAGCTGTCTGCGGACAATCCAGTCCTGCATGGTTCTTAATTCTTTGGCATTGTATTTCTTTTCGCTTCCTTTTTTCGGGTGAAGAATATACTGATATACCTCTCCAAGGCCTGTACTTACGGGAGCTAATTCAGGAGTTCCCACTCCTTTCGGAATTTCCTCTACTGCATTTTTTAATTGTTCACTGATAAGCTGTCTGGCAAAGTAAATGTTTACATCTTCCTTGAAAACCACTGTAATTACAGAAAGTCCGAATCTTGAAATACTTCTTGTTTCCTGAATATCCGGAACATTTGCGATACTTTGCTCAATGGGAAAGGTCACCAATTGCTCTACTTCCTGCCCTGCCAATGTAGGACATGCAGTAATAATTTGCACTTGATTATTGGTAATATCTGGTACTGCATCTATGGGTAGCTTTGTGGCACTCCACGTTCCCCAAATGATCAGTATCAGGGTCATAATACCAATAACAACCTTGTTTTTGATACTAAATTTTATGATTTTATCTAACACGATTTATATTTAATTTTTATTGAAAATACATTGCGTACAGCGTAATTCTGCAGCAAAAATATCCTGAAAATCTCTGCAATGGTATTGCAAAGTTTCAAACACGTTTAGAAAGGTAACTTTCTAAAAATCAATAAAATTAAATTTTAGGGGGTTGCCAGACGTGATCATACACCTGGTAAGCAAAGTCGTTTTTATGAAATAAAATTTTCTTAGAAAAATAAGCAGGAATCTGCTCGGGAATTTCTAACAATGAACCCATTTTAAATGCTGAAACCGTGATCTGGCAACAGCTGCAGGCACAAAGAGGTGAACAAATATCCCCTTTTTCTGTTGAATGAGCTCCCTGAATGTTTAGGGAAATCTTTTTATCTCCAGAGTCTGATGAAAGATGAGACACGTCTTCACAGGGCATCAATGATAACGCCATGAAATAAATTGCCAGTATCCATCTTAACAAGTTCATTGTGACAAAGGTAAAGTTTTTTTCTAAAATGGGTAAGCTTTCAATTTTAAATACATGATAAAAATCATAAAAAAAATATCAATTAAAAAACTTTTTAAAATAATAGTCCTTTATTTTCAAATACTATAATATTTCCAATCAATAGGTGTATTATATTTCACAAATAGCAAAATACACTTAAGACACTATAATAAAGACGATTAGAAGTGGTAAATATATCATTTACTAACTTTGCAAAAAACATAAATAACCATTTTAAAGTGATAAAACAATTCACCCTCTCTCTAAGAAATATTCTCATTTATTTCAATTTCAAAACAAATTTAATTTATATATGAAACGAACATTACTATTGGTTTGTACTATCACTGCGTCCAGTATTTTTGCACAAAGCTGGAACACTACAGGAAACGCAGGCACAAACTCTTCAAACAACTTTATTGGAACTACAGACAATCAGGATTTAACATTTAAAACCAATAATACTGAAAGAATGAAAATCAGTTCGACAGGTAGTGTAGCCATAGGAGGCCCTGTAGTGGATCCTAATATAGCTTTCAAAACTTATGGCAGGGCCCAATTTCATTCAAGTGCTAATGCTGATGCTTTCCAGATAAGTAATTTACTTCCCAATCTTAATGCAGGGGTTGACCTAGCATGGTTTGTCTATGATAAATACCAGCCTAATGATGTTGGATTATTAACCCTTTCTGCTCCTCTTTTCTCAGGGGATTGGGCAAAGCCTTTATTCTCAGTAAGAGCAAACGGAAAAGTTCTGATCGGAACATCAATGAACACAGCACTTTCCGGATGCAATGACTGTAATGAGTATAGATTATTTGTAAAAGGTGGAATCAAGGCTGAAAAAATAAAAGTTGAAAATCCATCAATCAATGGTTGGGCAGACTACGTATTTAAGAAAGACTATCAACTTAGATCTCTGGAAGAGGTAGAAAAGCATATTTCTGAAAAAGGACATTTACCCAATATTCCCTCCGCAAAAGAAGTGGAAAAAGACGGGATTAATCTAGGTGAAATGGATGCTAAACTTTTGGAGAAAATAGAAGAATTAACTCTTTATTCCATTGAACAAAACAAGCAACTCAAATCTCAGTCTGAAGAGATTAAAGAACTTAGAGAACAAGTACAGCAATTAATTTCTACCAAAAAATAAACACCCATGAAAAGAAAATTACTTTCTCTGTGTTCTCTGTTCATTGGATTTTTAGGGTTTTCACAAACTGAAGTCTACTTCAAATATGATGAAGCCGGAAACCAACGATACAGAGGAACTAACTCCGCGGGTAAAAACGCAGAAAATCAAATCCTAAAAGAAACAAAAGCGGAGGAACAGTCCAAAACAGCAGCCATTACCAAACAGGCTCCTACTATGGATGAAACAACTTTCTGGAAACAAATTAGACTCTATCCGGTTCCTGTGAATGATTATCTGACGATTGACTGGACTGAAGAAGTGGATGGATTAATAGAATCGGTTTCACTCTACCAGCACAGTACCGTTCATTGGAAATTTCAGCAACAGAATATTCCCGGACTAAACCGCCAGCTTAAAATCAATATGACTGGGTATGATTGGGGGATTTATATTCTACGCTTTACCTTAAAAGACGGAAGGGTCTTTGCCAGAAATGTCACCAAAAGATAAAGAGTAAAAGAAAAATGTAAAGGCATTGAAAATGTTTTCTTTGCTCTTACCAGTATTTAACCATCTTTATTAATTATCACTTATAAAAATAACCAATACAAAAATGAAATTTATTTCATCATTGATATTATCCTTGTGGTCAGTGATAGGTTTTTCACAAACCATCCTGTATCAGGCAGAAACTACATCACGTACGGTTCAGGATCCGCAAACGATAGTGCTTGCCCAAGGATTTCAAGCCAAATCGGATGCTTCGAATCCCTTTATAGCAAAAATAGGTCCTGCTACAGAGAATCCAGGTGGAGGACCAACAGACTCCCAAGCTGGAGCCAGTAATCCAACCGGAACCTCAGCTCCAGACGGTCAGAGTTTTCACGATACAAAAGGAAATATAGAAGTTGCTGGAGGAGGCCAATTACAATTCACATTACCTATTGCTTTACCGCCAGGAGTGAAGAGTGTAGCACCACAAATCAGTCTTACCTATTCCAGTGATTCCGGAAATGGAATTGCAGGTTACGGGTGGAATTTATCCGGTATCACTTCTATCTCCAAAACCGGAAAAAATATTGAAAAAGATGGCGAAGTTAAAAGTATTCAGATTGATTTCTCAGATTATTACAGCTTCAATGGACAAAGGTTAATCCTGAAATCCGGAGAATATGGCAAAGACGGCGCCGAATATGTTACTGAAAAGTACTCAAATATCAAAATTAAGTCTTTTGGGACTATGTCCAACTGGAAGCAGCCACAATATTGGCAAGTAACCTTTGAAGATGGTTCACAAGCCTGGTATGGAGGAACGGCTCCAGATTGGAATAATGCTGCCACCCGCTTAAGTTTTAGTATTGTAAAGTGGAAAGATGCTCAGGGAAATATTATCAACTATACTTATGATATGGAAAATAATATTAGTATTATTAAATCCATTACCTGGGGAGGGAATGAGAAACTAGGAACTGCTTCTTTTAATGAAATTATATTTGACTATAGTGATAGAAACATTCCGGAAAGCACCTATATCAATGGGCCTGGAACATTGTTCACCCAAACAAAGATTTTAAAAGATATAACAGTAAAAACAAGTGGGCAGATATTTAAGAAATATGTACCAGAATACATTACCGATACAACAGGTTACCAATATGTAAAAAAGATAACAGAATCTAATTCAAAAGGTGAATCTGCAAACCCTGTTATATTTAATTATCCTGCTCAAAGTCCAGCAACAGCTATTGGCTTGAATCTTGATAATCAGGCTTTATTTGATAGGATCAGATTTACTGGAGATTTTAATGGAGATGCCTACCTGGATTTTGTAATGACCGATGGAACTATAAAATTAGGCGTTTTTAATGATGAATTTAACGTTGTTCAGACTAATAAAATTTTTAATTATAATTCATTGGTGGTCAATACATTTATTGATGAAACAGGCAAAGTATTTACCGGTAACGGGATTGCGGAGTATGAAAAGGGTAAAGTTTCCATATATGCTTTCAAGAATAATGCATTTGTAAAAGTTTTTGAAAAACAAGTATATGATCTGTCTAATTGTACTGACAACGGAATTGAAAAATGTACTCTTTATGCTAATTTAAATGAAGGAGATATTAATGGAGATGGGATATCAGATATATTTATTTCACTAAATGCGAAAAGATGTACTACTGTAACTAATCCGGACTGCATTGATCCACCACTTAATTTAAGTGTAAATAGTGATGATAAAGCAATAGTACCTCCTAAATGCTTAGAAACAATATGCAACACAAATTCTGTAGGTCATTTTATTATAGATTTGAAAAACACTAATAATCCTGTTTCTGAATATACTATTGATTCTGGTATTGATGAGAATTTATATACGGATCAAAAGTATATGGATATAGATAATGATGGAAAGATAGACATCATCAATATATCCAATACAGCATATACTGTATTTGAATTTATAAAAACAACATCCAATCAGTATATAAAGAAAATTAAATTTACAGGAAACTTAGAAGAAACTAAAGGGAACGGATTCCCCTATCTATTTGGAGATTTTAATGGAGATGGAAAACTTGATTTTACGCTACCTCTTACTGAAGGAAAAATAGGTCAAGATGACTGGAAATTCTACTTAGGAACAGGAAAAAGTTTCAATACAGTTTTTAAACCTAATTTCTTGGCGTATAAAAATGAAAGTACACAAAGTAATGGGGTTATGTTCAGATTTAGTAGAACCATGTATTCCGTTTC
This sequence comes from Chryseobacterium sp. SIMBA_028, assembly GCF_046535285.1. Lineage (NCBI taxonomy): Bacteria > Pseudomonadati > Bacteroidota > Flavobacteriia > Flavobacteriales > Weeksellaceae > Chryseobacterium > Chryseobacterium sp. SIMBA_028. The sequence goes on from NZ_JAWRWZ010000003.1 coordinate 162,851, forward strand.
AGACCTTAATGCAGATGGAAAGTCTGATATTGTTCAGGTTCATTCTTATTCCAACAAATTAAACGATACTTCAAGAACAATAGGGTCTACTGTAATTGGAGTGATCTCGAAAGGATCTCCTACTTTTGGAGCCATAGATTTTGAAAAACAGAATATTTACAGCTTTCCGATTTCTCCATATTTCACGATAGTTCAGCCTTATGATGATCTTTCCATCCATCAACCAATAACGAATATCATAAGGTCTAATAATAACTATTATAACGTTTTCTTATTTAGAAAAGATAATGTAATTAAAATTAAAGCGCCTACAGGAGTAGATGAATTAAAAAAAGTACAATCAATTACTCAAGGGGGGATTACCACATCTGTTACCTATCAGGAGATTGTTCCAGACAATATGGTTAATCCTAATTTTTATAAAAATACAAAAAGTGAATTATATCCTTATTTCTCTTTAAATAGAATAGACAGAGGGTATGCCGTTTCGCAACTTCAGCAAGAAGACAGAAAACAAGATTTCCGATACAGGGGGATGACAATACATATGCAAGGTAAAGGAATGATAGGTTATTATCAAACGGCCCGCTCTTCCTGGTATGCAACAGGCTTCGAAAACACTAAAATCTGGGCAGGTGCAGAAATTAACATTGAAAATGAGGGGCTGCCAGCAAAAGAGTGGTCAATTCGAACTAATGACGAAAACAAAATTTTCCCTGATGATATTTCAGAAAATAACACCCAGCTTTTAAGTTTTAAATCTACAGCCTACCAATCAGATAAATTATTAAATAATCAGGTAGTAACTTCTGTTTCTGATAATGACAAACCAAAAGTAGTAACCTCCATCGTCCCGAAAACTACCAAAACCAAGGATTTTTTAACAAACATTGTTACAACCAGTACACTTACCTATGGAGATTATTATCTCCCAATACAAAGTACATCTAATGTAAACAATGGCTATGGTATTACAACTTCTACATTTGAGTATACTCATAATCCATCAGGATCAGGCCCCGACTATTATATTGGTCGCCCAAAAACTAAATCAAGTGCAATACAGGCTTATGGAGATACCCAATCTACTAAAGAGGAATACACGTATGAAAGTAATCTGTTAAAAACCTTAAAAACCTGGAACCAGGACAATACAGGCTATCTACAGGAAACTTACAGTTATGATAATTTTGGAAACGTAACTCAAAAAGTAATCAACAATAGTGTAGATTCACAAACACAAACAACTAAAGCAGAGTTTGAGCCAAAAGGTAGGTTTGTAGTAAAAAAAACGGATAATCTTGGATTAGAAACTCATATCACTTATAATGATTTAGGGCAGATCTTAACTCAAACCGATCCATTAGGAAATACTTTGACCAATACTTATGATACTTGGGGGAAATTATCAACTTCTAAAACCAATCTTGATGGACTAACTACCTATCAGTATGAAAGAGATAATAATTCCAATATTTTAGTTACACAATACGACCCAGATGGTAATGTATCTAAAAAGTATACAAATAAGTTAGGACAAGATTATAAAGCTTCTACCAAAGCTTTTGGACAAGGACAATTTGTTTCCAATGAGGTTAAATTTGATATATTAGGAAGAAAGACTGCTGAGAGTGAACCTTATTTTGAAGGAGGAGCAGTATGGCAATGGAATTCCATCGCATATGATGACTCTGTATTTCCTGCTAAAATTACTGCTACAACATTTACAGGCAAGCAAATGGAAACGTCAGTTGTTGGCACTACTACGATAGAAAAAGAACTCAACGGATATGGAAGGACAAATTCTAAAATAGCAGATGCACTGGGGAATCTAATATCATCAATAGACAAAGGTGGAACAATTACATTCTCTTACAGCGCAGCTGGAGAGCAAATTAAAGCACAATATGCCGAAAATATTGTAACTACCAAGTATGATTCATGGGGAAGAAAATCAGAATTCAATGATCCAGCCAATGGAACTTATAAATATGAATATGACGGTTTTGGAAAGCCTAAAAAAATCATAAGTCCAAAAGGCACTAAAGAATATGCTTATAGCGCTCTAGGGCAACTTATCTCTCAAAAAGAGCTCTCCACAACAGATGGTGGCCAGGCAACTAATAAGCTAATCTCTTTCAACTATGATGATAAGGGAAGACTTATTTCAAAAACAGGAACCTCTAAAGGAAAAGCTTACAGTTCAAATACTACTTATGATCAGCAAGGAAGAATATTATCTTCTTCTGAAAGTAGTAATGAAAAATATTTTATACAAAAAGGAATTACCTATGATGATAAAGCAAGAGTAATTTCCTATGAAAAGCAACTATTCTCTTCAGGGGTATTGACTAAAGTACAAGTAGAAAATGTATATAACGCCTGGAATGGAGATTTGTTTCAAATCAAGGATAAAAATTCAGGTAAAATTCTTTGGGAACTAAAAGAAATGAATCATAGAGGTCAAGTTCTTAAAGCTCAATTGGGAGCTGTTGAAATTAATCAAAGTTATAAAAATGATGGAACATTAAATCATATAAATCACTCTTCAGCAACCAAACCAGGCATTCTTCAACTTTCGTATAATTTTAATACAATCAAAAATGAATTAGAAGCAAGAACTACCGGAGGAGACTTTAATATTACAGAATCATTTGATTATGACGATAACAATAGACTTGTCAACTGGACTAATCCGATAACAGGTGTTAAAGTACAGAATGCAACCCGTAACGTCTATGATGTAAAAGGTAGAATCCAGGAAAACGACCAGGTAGGAAAAATTAAATTTGACAACCCCTCTAAAATTTATCAACCTACAGGCATGACCCTAAATAATGAAGGAACTCAAAATTATAACAATGATTTAATTCAAAGCATTATTTACAATGAAAACAATGATCCTGTATTCATTGATGGGATGAAAGGTGATGTAGCTTTCCAATATGGACTTACCGGTATGAGACAAAAAGTTACCTACGGTGGTAACTTTAATCCCGATGGAAATGGTAAATTCACCAAATTCTACAGTGAAAGCGGAAGCTTTGAAGTAATAAAAGATAATACTACAGGAAAAGAAAAACATCTTATTTATATTGGTGGATCCCCTTATGACAGTAATATTGTATATGTAAAGAATTATGAAGAAACCTCGGGGTCTTATAAATTCTTGCATAAAGATTATTTAAGTAGTATCTTAGCTATCAGTGATGAAGCCGGAAATAAACTGGAACAGAGACATTTTGATGCATGGGGTAATTTAACCCATCTTCAAATAGCGAATAACCCGGTAATTACAGATAAAAATGCCATTAGCACAATCTCACTGTTAATAGACAGAGGATATACCAGCCATGAATATTTTGCTGAAGTAGGAATTATCCATATGAACGGAAGATTGTATGATCCGTTACTAAGAAGATTCTTAAATGCTGATGAAAACATTCAGGATCCATATAATACTCAGAACTATAACAAGTATGGGTATGTATTGAATAACCCATTGATGTATAACGATCCAACGGGAGAGTTTGCATTTGCTCCTTTTATTGCTCTCATAGCGAAAGCTGCATTTACTGCAGTTGCTATCACTGCTGCTACTTATACAGCTACAGCATTAATAAAAGGAGATTGGACGGTCAATGGATTCTTTAGATCTATTTCCTCGGCAGCCATTACCGGAATGGTAAGTGGTGCGTTATCTTTCGGAATAGGTACCCTATTTCAGGTAGCAAACATTGCCAAGGCACTGGGACCTGTAGGCATGGTGGTTGGACGTGCCGGTGCCCATGCTGTAAGTATGGGAGTTATTTCCACTTTTACAGGTGGAAGCTTTTGGAGTGGAGCAGCAAGTGGAGCATTCGCAAGTTTGACAGGAGATTTACTAAAGGCTCCCAGCGATGGGTTTTTCGATTTTAACCCTCTAAGAAGTGATACAGGGATCATAATAACAGGGGCTATTTCTGGTGGAGTTGGTTCTGTATTAGCAGGAGGTAATTTCTGGCAAGGGGCTATGAATGGATTTTTTGTTTCAACTTTTAATCATGTGATGCATAGAATTGATACCCAAGTAGACTATGCTGATGCTGATAGTAGTTCTGGAGGAGCGACTAATGATAATAAAGGAGATGTATTAAATTGGTTTAATGAAAAAGACGGAGGTCTATATAAAGTTGCACAAAATGACCCGGGTGTTCCAGAAGGAACGATTAGAATTTATGCACACGGAAACGCAAAAGGTATACAGGGAGCAGATAGATATTGGATTGATACGCCGGAGAAATTTGATCGAGTTTTAATGGAAAGAAGTCCTACCTGGAAAAATTACAGAGAAAACGGAGGTGCTATAAAAATAGAGTTAATGTCTTGTAACACTGGTAGAACGAGTAATGGTATTGCAAGTAGAATTTCCCGGGCTTTTATGTTTTCTTCGGTTATGGCGCCTAATAATTATTTTGTTGCTAGAAGAGATGGTTCGTGGAGCTGGGTTGCAGGACAATATAATTTAATCAATCCAGGAAGATGGAACAACTTTGTTAATGGACAAAATATAACAGGTATATACGATAGATATAGAAAATGAAAAAACCAATAATTTATTTAGTGCTTTTGATTTTTGCAATTAATTGCAGTAACAAGAATAAAGAAAATATTATGAAAAATGCTGATACATATAATACAGATTCTGCTTTACCGGATAAACCCGATACGGCAAAAATTATTGTAGACACAGCTTCTGTTTTTAAAAAAAATGAATTAGAAGAATATAAGAAAAATGTGATTCGCAAAGGAGATTCTGATTCATTTACTAGACTTATAATTCATTATGGCAATCTTCCTGATTATAAAGAGTTAAATAAATATGCCTTGATAATGGCAGATAAATATAATAGTGGAGATGGATATAATATGGTTTTTGAATCTATAATTGCAATGAATAACAATAATGAGTATGATGATATTACAGATTTTGCAAAAATAAATGAAAAAGCAAAATTAGAAGCTTTAAAATACTTAGAAAAAGGAGCAAAATTAAATGATATTAATTGTATGTCTAAACTTCAGGAAATTTACAGGAATGGAATTGGTGTTGAGAAAAACGTTAAAACAGCGGATGAACTCAAAAAGAAGATTGAAAAATTGTAGTAATCAATAAAATAATAAACCCGCTTCACAGCGGGTTTATTTTTATCATAAAGCCAGCGCGTTAGAAAGCGTTTTTTTAAGTTTAAGATTATAGAGCGCCATATCAATAATATTGAATATGGATTCTTTCTGTTTCTCGTCCAGTTGTTCTATCAATTGTACTTTTTCCACTACAGATTTATTCAGAGAATCAATATCAGAATTTACAATGAACTTGTCTAAAGTAAAAGAAAGAATGGTATTTCCTAAAAAAGTTGTATCATTCTTTCAAAAAAAACTGTGTTATCCAAAGATATAATAAAAAAGAGTTTAGCCGGTATTTGGATCTAGGGCTCTCAAAAAATAATTGTAAAGTATTATTAGAAGAAGTTGTAAGTTCGATATTGTACCGTTTAAAAACAGGCTGTCAATGGCGTGAACTTCCAATAAAGCAGTTTTTCAGCTCGCCTTATTCATGGAAAAGTGTGTATTATCATTTCAGAAAATGGTGCAGGAACGGAAATTGGGAACGGTTAAAGGAGGGGCTTTTTGAAAAATATAAAAGGTATTTGAATTTATCCTGTCTTCAGCTTGATGGCTCTCATACCCCAGCAAAGCAAGGAGGAGAAAGAGTTGGATACCAGGGTCGAAAAAAATGCAGAACCACCAATATGTTATTCTTGTGTGATAACCAAGGTATTCCATTGGGATGTAGCCAGGCTATCGATGGAAATCATAATGATCTTTTTGAAATTGAGAATCATGTAGATGAAATTTTATCCAGCCTCAAAAATTCATCCATAAGGACGGACTATTTATTTATCAATGCAGATGCAGGCTTTGACAGTGAGGATTTTAGAAAATTTCGCACAAGAAAGGAGCTATTGCACAATATTGCCTTTAATAAAAGAAATGGAAATATCTCTGACAGGGATCTTATCTTTGATGAAAAATTATACAAAAGAAGGTTTGTTATTGAGCGTATGAATGCTTAGTTAGACGGATTCAAAGCATTATTAATTCGTTTTGAAACGTAGAGCTTTACATTGGAAATCTATTCACCTCATTGCCTTTTGTTGTATTCTAATCAGGAAACTTTAGACAAGTTCACAAAAAGAAAAGTATCATAGCCCCACTTTTCATATGTATTATTTCATATTTTTTAATATTCATTATATTATTTTTTTAAATTTAAATTGAGCTGTTTTATTAAATTCAATGAATTTGTATGTTTTTTCATGAAGACTTCAATTTTTAAGTTATTGTTGGATGTGCTAGGATAAGAACATTTGGTTCAGAGAAGAAGATCCAAAGTTGCTAAGAGTAGCAGTAAATGACAATTATACACCTGACAATACGGTAAAAATTTACGCTCATTCAAGTGGTCGCTTCATAGTAGGACCAAATGGCGAACATATCTATACAGCAGAACAATTAGATCAGGTCTTAACTGGTCGTAGTAGAGCTTGGGAGAATTTTAAAAAAAATGTAGGAAAATTAATATTGGATATTAGAGCTTGCAATGCTGGTCATGACGACAAAGGATTCGCTACACGTATATCAAGCAGTCCTATTTTTAAAAATGTTGTTATAGTTGCACCCAGTGATTATTATATGTCAAATGGAGTTAACTCATGGATAAATCGAGGTGGTCAATATAATATCATATTAAATGGTAAATTAGTTAGAGGTAAATACAGCAGCCACCCTATCCCTTAAAAATTAAAATAATGAAAATCAAATACTTAAATAAATTAATTGTATTTTTACTTTTTTTCTTAATCTGTTGTTCAAAGGAAAAAGAACAAAATAAACCTAAGGATATCCCAATAGAAAAATATAAAAAAGAAGTTTTAATGAATGGTAATATTAATGCTTATAACAAATTAACTATATATTATCTTAAGTCAACCTTTCATAATGAACTTTTACCTTACTCAATTCTTATGGCAGACAAATATAATCATGGAGATGCCTGTCATGAGATCTTTGTACAAATAATTGGACTGAAACAAGCTCCAGGGACTCAACATTATGATATATCAATTTTTAATAAGTTGAATAAGGGCGAAAAGGAATATGTCTTATTTTATTTGAAAAAAGGAGCTAAACTGAAAAATATAGGATGTATAGTAGCTCTTAGAGACCTTGGTATTTCTGACAAGGATTAATACATTCAGAACGAATACCTTTGTTCTATTTAAAAACAAAAACCGTTGCTTTTCTAGCAACGGTTTTTTCAATAAAAAACCACCGCAAAAGCGGTGGTTTAAAAAATCAAATCTAATTATGGACTGTAATTATAAATTGGGATTATTTTCAATTTCTTTCTGTGGAATACTGAATAAATAATAATTACTGTTCGGAGTAAATGCTTTCTTATTAGGAAGATCAAAGATTGAATGACCTCTCCCATCAACCGTTTTCACAGTTCCGTTTGGCGTTGTTATCTGAACTTTAATAGGCTTTCCATCCCCATCTACAAATGGCTTTCTTACCACAGAACCTTGTGTTCTGATAATATCTGAAAGAGAGAATCCTTCTCCAAATAATTCTTTTCTTCTTTCAATCAAGATTTCATTCACAACATCATTTTGTGCCAACGGCCCGCTATATACATTGGCATTTCTTGCTGATCTCAATTGATTTAAAATAGCTACTGCCTGTACCGGATTTCCGTTTCTTGCTTCTGATTCTGCTTCGATCAGGTACATTTCAGCAGCTCTCATATAGACAATATCTCCAATAAGATTCGGTTTAAATTTAAATTTAGCATATCTCAGCAATCCCTCTCTTGCCGGAAGACCATCCCATGAAAATAACTGAGATCTGATATCATTGGTATCAAATAAATTTTTAAAGAAAGGATCTGCCATAAAGCTGTAATAAAAACTTCCTGATGAAGATACATCCAAATAGTGGAATGCATAACTGGCGTCTGACTGTTCCTGAGTTTGTGCATGCCCCCAGATCCACTCTACATTGTTAATATCATTGAAGCCATCCTTATACTTTTCCGGAGCCATTAAAGTAAATCCTTCTTTTGCAATTTTTGCAGCAGCAGAGGCTTTGCTCCATTCTCCCGTATTCAGATAAACCCTTGCTAAAATTCCGTTTACTACGTTTCGGTTGATTTTATCCTTATTATTTCTCGTATAGTTTTTCAATAAATTATCTGCATCTGTAAGATCACTTTTAATTAAAGCATAAATATCTTCCAGACTAGATTTTTTCTTTCCTCCTGTACTTGTAGATGATGGTTCTGTATAAATTGGAGCGGTTAAAGCCGTTTTATCTTTAAGATAACTGAACTGGTAAAAGCTGGCAATATTAAGGTAACAAAAAGCACGCAATGCTTTTGCCTGGCCTTTCACCTGATCCTTTTTTTCCTGGCTCCCCTCTGTTCCGTCTATTCTTGCAATAACATTATTCATATTATTGATGGCGGAATAAAGCATAGTCCAGATAAACAACGGACGACCTACTGTATTGTTGACCATTTCGGTAAAGCCATAGGTAGATCCGAACCCATATTTATTGGTAAGTACGGCTACATCGCTTCCCATGGCATCACTTGCCCTTAAAACAGTTGAGTAACCAATATTGGCATAAGTAGTCCCATCATTATTAAACTTTGCCCAGGTTCCGTTGATAACTGTTTCAGCATTTTCTGCTGTTTTAAAAACCTCTACACTATTAGACTGATCAGTTGGAGCTGTATCCAAATCACTTTCACAACTTGTAAGTGACCATAATCCTACTAGAACAAGGGATACATATTTTAATTTTTTCATTGTTTCAATTTTAAAGATTAAAGAGTTGCCTGAAGACCAAATGTAATTGTTCTCATTGCAGGATATCTATAGTAGGTTGTACCATCCAATGCCTGCTCAGGATCCATTCCCTTATGCTTATAGAATGTCAGAAGATTCTCTGCCTGAACATAAATTCTGAATTTCTTAAGCCCTATTTTTTCAAAATAATCTGATGGAAGCGTATATCCTAAACTCACATTTTTAAGTCTTGCATAAGTTCCTGAATATAAAAATCTTGTAGAGTTTGAAGTCCAGTTATTTGTTCTTGTACTCAAGGCAGGAACATCCGTGTGGGTATTTTCCGGCGTCCATCTATTCAACATTTCAACACCCCATGCACGTCCTCCTGAACTTCCGTTATGCAGGACAGAAGTGTAATCTGTATCTAAAATTTTTCCTCCGATCTTGAATGTCAATAATGCCGAAAAATCAAAGTTTTTATAAGCAATACTTGTATTAACACCCCCTGTCAGCTTAGGCAATGCTGAGCCTTGTAATATTTTTGTTGCCTTTGCGTATTCAGAAGTTGTTCCCTCAACCGTATTTCCATTCGCATCCTGAGAAATTGTTTTCCATAACGGATTTCCGTTACTTGGATCTACTCCTGCCCATTCCTGGATATAGAAATCATATACAGAACCTCCCTCTCTCAGCATTTTGGTTTGTCCTACAACAAGAGGTCCTTTTGGTAATTTGGTTATTTTGTTATTTAAAGTACTCAGGTTCACATCTACATTCCACTGGAAATTATCCGTTCTAACAGGTGTGGTGAATAATGAAAGTTCAAATCCTGTATTCTGTATTGTTCCGATATTCGCAGGATAATCACTGATTCCTACAGATGGAGCAACTGGTACATTAAACAGAAGATCCTGACTTTCTCTTTTAAAGTATTCGATATTTCCTTTAATTCTGTTATTCAAAATGGCAAATTCTAATCCTACGTTTAAGTTGAGATTGGTTTCCCATTTTAGATCTGGTGTACCGGCTTTCTCTAATGTTGTTCCAGATTCTCCACCCAGATTAAAGGTTTTGTATAATTCCTGATACGCATAATAAAGCGGCTCTCCATTTGGTCTCAATAATTTATCATTCCCTTGCCCACCATAACTCGCACGTAGCGTTAACTGATTGAAGAAATTCAGGTTTTTGATAAACTCTTCATTCGAAATTTTCCATGAAGCCCCTACAGACCAGAATCTCCCCCATCTGTTATCTTTACTGAATCTGGAAGAACCGTCTGCTCTACCTGAAGCCGATAGGAAATAGGTATTATTAAAATCATATTCCACTTTCCCAAGGTAACTTAACAAGCTTAATTTATCACTATTCCCTCCAAAATCTACCAATAAAGAAGCGGCATCCGGCTCATAGTAATAAGGCAGCCCAAAACGGTTTCTTGTTCCCGAAATAGTCTGATAATCATATTTATAAAATTCTTGCCCTGCTAAAACATTAATGTGGTGTTTACCAAATTTCTTATCATAGGTAAGAATATTACTGGTGGTATAAGAAAGTGTTCTTGTATTGGATTTTGTTACTGAACCTCCAGTCTCACTTCCTTGTCCAAGAAGTGGATTGGTATAATAATGTCCGTTATAGTTAACTAAATCGACAGAAAAACTGGTCTTGAACTTCAATTCCGGAAGGAATGTAAACTCCATGAATCCTTTCCCTGAAAAGTTATCTTCCTTATTATCATTTTTATCTAAAGGCAGGCTTGCCGCAGCATTCTGATTCTGGAGTGCTACCGTAGGTCTGTATTTTCCGAAATCATAAATCTTGTTTCCTTCTGCATCCAGCACATAAGATCCATCTGCATTTCTTTCATAGTACGGATAGAATGATGGAACGAATCTAGCGGCATTAATAATGTTACTCGACTTGGAATCTGAAGAGGTAGGGGCCTGCTGAAGACTATTTGTATAACTTAAATTCACACCAACATTCAACCATTTTTTAACTTCAGAATTGATCTTTAATCTGGTGTTATATCTTTTAAAACCAGATTCAATGGCCATCCCTTTATCATCCAAATACCCCAATGAAAAGAAGTAATTGCTTTTTTCACTTCCACCACTGATATCCAGATCTACCTGATTTCTGGAAGCCACTCTTTGCAAAATATCTCTCCAGTCATCATTCCATAGAGGAGTTGCTCCTGGCAATAGTTTTCCGTCTGTCCCTACAGGTTTTGAATAATTAATTCCATAAGGGTTAATTCCCAGGGCTGAAACAATATTATCCGATGCCATCTGCCCTGCCTGCTGTGCATTCACTTTATCAGACTGATATCCGTTTCTCATCGCTTCCCAGTATAATTGAAAATACTGGTCTGTATTCACCTGTTCGTAATCTTTTACGGCTCTTCCGGAAAATCCCTGACTAATATTAAGATTAACCTTTGCTTCTCCTTTCTTACCGGATTTTGTTGTAATGATAATAATCCCGTTCGCGCCTCTTGAACCATACAATGCACTTGCCGTAGCATCTTTCAAAACGCTGATGGATTCTATATCATTAGGACTTATTGAGTTTATATTTCCGTCAAAAGGAATTCCGTCAACAACAAATAAAGGGTCGCTGGAAGCACTTACCGAACCAATTCCCCTGATTCGAATAGTGGACAACGCTCCCGGTTGTCCTGAAGCTCCTGTAGTCTGAACTCCGGCGATCTGCCCATCCAATGCCTTGGTAATATTGGTGATCGGTCTGTTATTGATCTTGTCCCCTGAAAGAGTAGCCACAGAACCGGTATAGCTGCTTCTTTTAGCTTTCCCATAGGCTACCACTACTACCTCATCAATCTCCTTTTCTTTAAGTGTATCTTTTTTCGGCTTGGAATTCTGTCCACTTACGCTGAAGATTCCCAAGAAAAATGCAGCAACTGGCGGAATCCAAACTTTAGAATTAATTAAACTTTTATTAATCATAATCAATTTTATTTATCATATATTAAAATTTTGCCCTTTGCAGAAAAGTCAGCAAAGGGCATCGATAAATACGATAAACCAAATGCTTATTTTTCCTTTAAAGGCTGAATGTAACACCTTACGCGAAGCAGGTTGTCAAGATTTCATAGGGTCAGTTCCCTCCATCTTTCTCTATAAGCCGATCGAAATATGATTGCAAAGCTATAAACTTTTAGTCTACAAAACAAGTAGACTTATTATTTTCTCATGATAAATTTTCAAAAATTAACATAAGATTATATTAAAAGCCATTAAAATAAGGAGTTGCAGGAATTATCAATTTTTCAAACATGATAAATATCATTAAATATAATTCAATGGATAAAAATCAAAGAGTTGCAGAAATTATAAGCTTTAATTAAAAAAACTTTTTAATTTTATAGAATGAAAGTTTTGATTATAAACGGGCCTAATTTAAATCTTCTAGGCACAAGAGAACCTGAAATCTATGGTACAGTTTCCATGGAAGCTTATTTGGAGAATTTAAAATCCGAGTTTCATTCTCACGAATTAAAATATTACCAGTCTAATATTGAAGGAGAAATTATCAACAGACTTCAGGAGGATGATTTTGATGCCGTAGTGATCAATCCCGGAGCCTTTACTCATTATTCTTATGCGATAGCCGATTGTTTAAAGAACATTCGTAAACCTAAGGTTGAGGTTCACATCAGCAATATCTACAAAAGAGAAGAATTCAGACAAAAATCTGTAACTTCAGCTAACACTGATGCCGTTTTATCCGGATTTGGAATGGATGGATATAGGTTGGCTTTATTAAGTTTAAAGTAAATCCAAATACATAAATAAATACACCTCACTAAGAATGTAATACTCTTTTTTATGAAAACAAAAGACAATGTTTACTGTAATAATGTCGGGGTATATTTTAATCAATTAACAAAAAGAAAGTCTTATACTATTGAGGAAGTAAATTCTGAAAATGTGAGAATTTGCAATGATGAAAGCAAACTTAAATGGTATTCAAAATTTTATTTCAGTTTGCACAATGAACCTGAAATCATTTCAATTCATATAGATGATGAAATTAATGATTCAAAATGTGATGCTATAGAAGTAACAATTGAGTTTTCAAACAGCGATAAATACTGGTTAACTTTCGTAACACCAAAATATTTAGAGGAAATACTGAAATTAGAACCTCATTTTTATTCAAAAAACTTCGTTATCGTTAAAAACCTAAATAAAGATTTAATACAATCCACAATTCACCAAATGGATACACAGAATGAATTAATTGAAAATTGCCATAAATATTAAAAATAAAAAGCCTCATCAATGATGAGGCTTTTATCTATATAAACAATACTATTAGATTGTTTGTTCCTGTAGTTGAGGTCCTGAAGGGATCAATCTCTTACCCTCTTCAGTATCACAATACTGTTCAAAGTTTTTGATATATCTTGAAGCAAGATCTTTTGCTTTTTCTTCCCATTCAGAAGCATTCTCATAAGTTTCTCTAGGATCCAGGATACCTGCAGAAACGTTTGGAAGTTCAGTAGGAATCTCAAGGTTCATGATTGGAACCTGAGTTTTAGGAGCATTATCAATAGATCCATCGATGATTGCATCAATGATTGCTCTTGTATCTTTTAAAGAAATTCTCTTTCCTGTACCATTCCAACCTGTATTCACTAAGTAAGCCTTAGCTCCGTGCTCTTTCATTTTACCAATCAAGGTTTTAGAATACATTGTTGGGTGTAAGGTAAGGAACGCTTCACCAAATGCCGGTGAGAAAGATGGTTGAGGTTCTGTAATTCCTCTTTCAGTTCCGGCTAATTTAGATGTATAACCGCAAAGGAAGTGGTATTGCGCCTGATCTTCATTCAAGATGGAAACTGGAGGAAGTACTCCGAACGCATCTGCTGAAAGATAAACGATCTTCTTAGCATGACCAGCCTTAGATGGTAATACAATTTTATTGATATGATAGATTGGATAAGAAACTCTTGTATTTTCAGTAATAGATCCGTCTGTATAATCTGCTACTCCATTGTTGATGACAACGTTTTCAAGAAGTGCATCTCTCTTGATTGCTCTGAAGATATCCGGTTCTTTTTCTTCTGAAAGGTCAATAACTTTAGCGTAGCATCCTCCCTCGTAGTTGAATACTCCGTTATTATCCCATCCATGCTCATCGTCTCCGATAAGGTATCTTTTTGGATCTGCCGATAAAGTAGTTTTACCAGTACCAGAAAGACCAAAGAATAAAGCAACATCACCTTTTTCTCCTACGTTTGCAGAACAGTGCATTGAAGCCATACCTTTTAATGGTAGGTAATAGTTCATCATAGCGAACATTCCTTTCTTCATTTCACCTCCGTACCAAGTACCTCCAATAATCTGTAGTTTTTCAGTAAGGTTGAACATAACGAAGTTTTCAGAGTTCAATCCTTGAGCTTCCCAGTTCGGGTTTGTCGTTTTAGAACCGTTGATTACAGTGAAATCAGGCTCTCCAAAGCTTTCCAGCTCATAATGAGAAGGACGGATAAACATATTAGTAACAAAATGCGCCTGCCATGCTACTTCAACGATAAATCTTACCTTAAGTCTTGTATCTGCATTTGTTCCACAGAAAGCATCTACAACATAAATTTTCTTTGCTTCAGCAAGTTGGTCCAGCACTAGTTCTTTACAAGACGCAAAAATTTCTGTACTCGTTGGTAAGTTTACTTTACCATCCCAGAAAATCGTATCTCTTGTAACATCATCCTGAACAATATATCTGTCTTTAGGTGAACGACCTGTGAAAATTCCTGTTTTTACTGATACCGCGCCAGATTCTGTAAGTTCAGCTTTCTCAAACCCTTGATTTTCAGGAGAAACTTCAGCCTGATATAATTCTTCGTAAGAAGGATTATACACTACTTCATAGTTTCCTTTAATCCCTAATTTCTCTAAATCCTGGATGATTTTAGTGTTTTTCATTTTACTTATATTTTCTATTTCTTTATTGACTTCAACAAAAATAATATTAATTATTTGTTAAAGGAGGTTTAAATATACTGATATAAGTCAGAATGACAAATAAAAAAACAGGACGGTAAACAATTGATTATAAATAAATTATATTTTTCCATTCAAAAATAGTTGTAAAACCTTTCTCCCAAAAATAGTCTTTAAAGCCCCCAAATTTGGCACTCATCACAAAATCTCCACCCCAAGCGCCTAAACTTTTGACGAAAGAAGGACAATCTGAGAATATTTTATCCTTAACTGTGGGTATTTCAAGAAAATCGGCAATTTTACGCTCATGAATCATCATTAATTCCGAAAAACTTTCCAATTCACTGCATAATAAAATTTTCTTTGTGATATCTGAAAATTCATTAACAAGTTCAGGAGACTTAATTTTGGACTTGTAAAGATTGATTCCTTCTCTGCTATCTTGTTTTTGATTTAAATGGATAAAAATCAATTCATTTTTAAAGGATGGGTTAAAGTTTACCTTTTCAAACTTAACCTCAGGCTTGCTTCGAAAAAGAATGGCAGATTTCTCCTTTGCAACAGCAATGTCATATCCACTGCCTCCTAAACTGATGGTGTTTAAATGAAAAGGATCTATCTCAGCCCATTCTGCAAGGTTGTTCATTAAAGTAGAACTGCTTCCAAGGCCAAAATCCGCAGGAAACTGAAGATTGGTCTTTAAATGGTAAGTGAGGTTGTTTTTGAATTGAGTAGTAGAAAGCAGATGAACATTCTTTAATGTTTTTAAAATAAATTCAGCGCTTGATGGAATATTGGTTTCCAGAATCTGCCAGTTTTTATAATCTATGACAGCGGTTAACCAATGTTTGTCTTGATGGAAAGCTTCCCAGAAAATCAGAGATCTATCATCATCTTTTTCATCAAAAAAAAACTCTTGTCCCAGCTTGGTAGGTACTGCTAAGACAAGAGCTCCATCGATTGCGAAATATTCTGAAGTAAGCATAAGCTTTCCCGGTGAAAATATCGCGTTCATATTTTTTAATTAGATTGCAGACGCAGCATCTACTGATCCATCAATTTTCTTGATTAATCCCTGAAGGGTCTTTCCTGGTCCAACTTCTATAAAGTTAGATGCACCATCTTTGATCATATTCTGAACAGACTGCGTCCATTTCACAGGACCTGTAAGTTGAGCAATAAGATTTTGCTTGATCTCATCAGGGTTTGTTACCGCTGTAGTGGTGATATTCTGATATACAGGAATTGTTGCTTTTCTGAACTTTGTGTTCTCAATAGCAGCTGCCAATCTTTCTTGTGCAGGCTGCATTAATGGTGAATGGAAAGCTCCATTTACCGGTAATAATAAGGCTCTTTTTGCTCCTGCTTCTTTTAATTTAGCGCAAGCTTCTTCTACTGCAGAAGTTTCACCTGAGATTACCAATTGTCCCGGACAGTTATAATTTGCAGGAACCACTATCCCACTGATCTGAGCACAGATTTCTTCAACCTTAGCATCTTCTAATCCTAAAATAGCTGCCATAGAACTTGGATTTGCATCACAAGCATCCTGCATAGCCTTAGCTCTCTCAGATACTAATTTCAACCCATCATCAAATGATAAAACACCATTGGCTACCAATGCAGAGAACTCTCCTAGGGAATGTCCTGCTACCATTTCAGCGCCAAGGCCATTTACTGCTTTTAATGCTGCTACTGAATGTATAAAAATAGAAGGCTGGGTAACCTCGGTTTTCTTTAGATCTGCATCTGTTCCGTTAAACATAATAGAAAGAATATCGAAACCTAAAATTTCATTAGCAGATTCCATCAGATCTTTAATATCTTTTCTGGAATCATACAATTCTTTTCCCATTCCTATGAACTGAGAACCCTGACCTGGAAATACAAGTGCTTTCATGTATTGAATTAAATATTATGCAAATATAACTATAATGTTAACAATATTCCTTTTTATGAAGTATATCATTTAAGGAACTAACCTGATTACTCTGTAACCAGTGTTTACATAAGCTCCATTAGCTTTTGATTTTACAAACTCAAATTTTGTTGCCAACTGAGTCTGAACCTTATTCATTTGTTTAAAGATTTCTCCTTTTTTATTTTCTCTAGTCAGCATATCATTCACCACATCAAAACCTACAACGGCATATTTTGGAGGTGTTTTGCAGTATTTACTTTTATAAGCTGCTAAAATTTCCTTTTCAAAATTACCCTCTGTATTGATTTTTCTATCCATCAGATAGACCAAGCTTGCCTGGCTTAATTCATCCACTTTCTTTTCGAAAACTGGGGCATAGAACATACTGAAAGCCTTTACTCCTTGTACTTCTTTAGAAAGAGCTGTGATTTTGTTTGCAAAAGCATCTCCCATATCATCATTTGCCAAAATAGCAATAACCGGAGCAGATTGTCCTGTCATCATATTCTGATCTAGCTGAATATCTGCCGGAGAATTAACAATAACAATATTAGGATTCTTTACCGCTTTTTCAAGACCAGATTTAATGTAATTTGCATTTTCTTTTTTAGCGTCTGCAACTACATATATTTTTTGATCTGAATATACAGCTTTTACTTCTTCTACAATTTTGTCTGCATACGTCTGATTGTTTGTTTCAACAATAATCAGATTGCTGTAGTTGTACAATTCCGGTGTATTGGCAAATGGTGCTACTACAGGAATCTTTTGATTTTTAGTAAAATCCAGAACATCAATTACGTTTGATTTGAAGAATGGACCAATAATAAGATCTGTATTATCAGGATTGATCTGCGTTAGAGAGTTTTTGAAAGAAGCTTCATTTCCTGAATCTACGATTTTCACATCCAATTTCAGTCCTCCTTTTGCATTTCTCTCAATAGCTAGCTTGGCACCCGTCAAAAAGTCAAGAGCCATTCCTCTGTACTGCGTTTCATTTGTGCTATATCCAAAAGGAAGCATCAATACTACGCTTAGGACCTCTCCATTTTTCTTAACATACGCAGCATCCAGTTTTTTGATTTTCAAAACCATTCCGGTCTTCAATCCATGTGAAAGATCTGGGTTCAACGCAATCAATTCATCGATTGAAACTCCAAATTTATTTACGATAGAGAATACAGTATCACCCTGCTGAACAGTGTAAGTAACATAATCATCTCCTACAACTACATTGGAAGCAGTGGATGATTTTTCGTTTCCTGAATCCATTTTTTCTTTTGGATTAGCAACAGGTTCAGTAACGGTAGCTGTATTGGTATTTGATTTTTTTATTTTAATGGTATCTCCAGGTTTTAATCCTTTCTCTTCCAATCCTGGGTTTAGAACAAAAAGATCCTGTTGACTGATACCAAATTGTTTTGTAATTCTATAATAATTATCCTTAGCCTGAATCACATAAGCTTCTCCCTCAGCAGCGGGTGTAGTTGTTTCGGATTTTTCAACAGGAGTTTCTACAGGCTTTGTGGCAACTACAGCTTGTTGATCTCCGCCATATTTTTTTATGCTCGCAAGAGGCAATGTAATCTCATCACCAATTTTCATATGAGAATCCAATTCAGGATTCAACTTTCTTAAATCGGTTTCGGAGATTCGGTATTGTTTTGTAATTCCGTAAATTGTTTGCTTAGGCTGTAAAACAATCTTACCAACTGTTGTACCTGCAGCATGGGTTACTTTTTCAGCAACCACTGCTTTGGTAACAACCGGAGTTTTTTTCTCTGAGTTTATAGTTAAGACATCTCCAATAGCTAGCTTGCCATCTTTATGCTTTGGGTTTAGCTTCAGCAATTCATCTACAGTTATTCCATACTTTTTTGCAATGTTGTAAGGGTTATCACCTTGTACAACCGTATGTGATTTCTGGGCTGAAACTCCCAAAACCATACATAAACTAGATAGAATAAAAAACCTCTTTATCATATTCGATAATTATAATTTACAAAAATACTTCTTTAAAATTAAATGGCAACAATTATTAATTTGGAATCTTGAACCACCATCTCTTCCAAACAATTTTCAAGCCATGAATAGCCGTAATCTGAAAAGAATACACTAAAGTTGTAGACTCTTTCCTGCCAGGTTTTAGATGGATGTACATCTAGAAACAGATTTTCAAGTCTTTCCAGTAATTCGTTCTGTTTTATTTTTTCGGCATGAAGCAGACGTTTTTTCATTCTTTTAAAAGATTTCAATTGTCTTACTTCTTCTGCTTTTACCATATTTCCAAAGGATTTCTCTGTAGATTCCGCAGAAGTTTTCAGCTGAGCAAAATTGTTGATTAAAAGTTCTTCTTTCTCTTCCAGTAATTTTAAAATAGGATTATTCTTTAAAATTTTATGATTGGTAATTACTGTAAAGTTTTGGAAAAAATCTTCAATTTTAAGATCCAGCTTCTCAACTTTTCCTAATGTTTTCTCTTTCAGGAAAAGCATAGAGTTTCTTGGGATCAGGATTGGAAACGGAATATTAATTTTTGAGAAATAATCTTTCAGTTCCAGCCAGTACATGATTTCTGCATTTCCTCCAATGTAAGCTAAATTGGGCAATACCTTCTCCTGATATACCGGACGCATTAGAGCATTTGGACTGAATCTTTCAGGATGATTTTCCAGCTCTGCGATGATTTCTTCTTCTGTAAACTGGATATTGGTATCTACAACACTATATTTCTGACCATTAAAATCTATTCTGTCTCTTGTTTCAGAAAGATAAAAAAGATTGATATCACGAGGATTTACCTGAACCTTTCCGTATTTTTCTGTTAGGAAATCGACTTTATTCTTTGATGTTTTTTGCAAACTGAAATGAAGCAATTCATCTTTAAAAACATCTTTGATCTGTTCTTTAAGCGTTCTTGAATCGCCATCCAATATTAAAAGTCCAAATTCAGAAAAAAGGCGGTTAACCAATATTTTGATGGCTTGCGTTAAGGTATTTCCAACTTTATAGGCCTCTTTCATCATTAAGATCAATTCAGTACCAAAAATAGAATCCTTGAACTCTTTTTCAAATTCTGAAATAAAATAGGTGTCATTAATTTGAATTCTACCTACAGGACCACCAGATGTCTCGTTAGTTTCGTAGTAGTTATTTTCGGTCTTGAAATGGTTGATCTCTGCAAAATCATGATCCTCGGATGCCATCCAGTAAACCGGTACAAAGTTAAAGTCCGGAAAATGTTCTTTTAGGTAGGTACACGTCTTAATGGTCTGCAAAATTTTGTAGACAAAGAAAACAGGTCCTGAAAAAAGGTTCAACTGATGCCCTGTTGTGATCGTAAACGTATTAGGCAACTTAAGATTTTCCAGATTTTCTTTCTGTTTTGAAGAAAGGGTAAGCTCCGACAATTGCTTTTCAAACACATCAAATAAAACACCCCTTTGCTCTGATGAAAAGGAATCTTTTTTCAGATGGATTTGCTGGCTAAAGTGATCCAAAGAGAATGTATTGTTTTCAAAACCCTCAATTCTTTGATTCAAAAAATCCTTCACCAATTGAGGGATGCTTTCTATATCGTTAAATGATATTTTATTAATTGTTTTCAACTTGTATAATTTTTAGTTGAACATATACCACACAATCCCAATATTCAATCTGAAATCATACACCGGATAATGTGGGAACGCATATGCTTTGTTATGAGAAATAAAGGTTCCCATTTGCTGACCTTCTATGAAAAAGAACATCTTTTTAACTTTCATATTAATGTATAGATCAACCATAGGCTGTCCTCCGATTGAGAAAGAATCTGTATTGGGGAGGATATATTCATTAAGGATTGGTGAATAATCTCTTGAAGCAAACTTAGAGAAATAATACACCTTAAGTCCTGCCTGAATTTCAGCTGCCTTTTTGAATGCCTGTGTCTGGTAGAAGAAATTGGCTCTTCCGATAAAACTTGGCATCGGTAACAAATTTTTATTAGTCATTACATTTTGGAAATGTAATCTTGTATTCAAATGGAATTTACCATAACTGAATGTTGCATCTCCACCGATCTGAGAAATATTCACTGAGCTTTCGCTTTGTTTTGGGGTGGCTCCGAATCCAGGTTTAGCATCGTTATCAAGGTACGTATAATTATCAATTCTGAAATAGTTGGCAAAGATTTGTGTCTTGAACCATTTCAGATTGATACTTCCCCCAATTTCCATCACAGATTGATTCTTCGCATTTTCAAGATAATAATTGAAATTGTTGTACACCGAAGTATTTAATAAGTAGTTGAATGATGGATAAGCGCTTTGGAAATTCACTTTTGCATTAACAAAGTAATCTTTTATGGGTTCAAATTTCAGGTTGTTGGTTGTTTTAAGAAAACTCTTAAACTGACTTCCGTTGGAAAACTCTAAAAATGAATTCAACTGAACTTTATCCCATAGTTTTACCTGTAGATTTCCTACAGCTCCAATTCTATTCTCCTTAAGCTCTTCAGGAAAAGGAACCCCGTTAAGGGAAACAAGATCTCTTATTCCCAACTTAATGGTCTGGTAACGAACCCCCGCATCCAGCTTGAATTTTTCATTGTTAAAAACCAAGCTTACTGTATTACTAAAGTTACTGGAGTATTTTTTTGTAGTCAGTGGAAAACCGTTAACTAATTCCGTAGGCAGATCATACCAGTAAGCTTCCAATGCCCCTTGATTATAATAGTATTTATTTCCTTGGTGAGACATTGTATGTCTGATACTGAAAGGAAACTTTTCCGCATTGAATGGCGTAAACTGGTGGCTCAAATAGTATCTTCTATAAGCATATTGTGAGCTACTAGATGCTAAATTCACCTGAGCATTCTGTCTATTTTTATAATCACTGGACCCCTCTTGAAACAGATTATCTTCAGTAATACCACCACTTTCCTGATTATTTATATTTTGATGAAGATAGTGGGCAAAAAGTTCATAGTTCCCACTTTTAGAAGTATAATGTCCCGAGAATAGGGTATTGTTATTTGCTGATAATGAATTTCTATACAATCCTTGCGAGCGAAGTCCCATATATTCAAGGGCAAAGTTGAATCTTTTTCCAATATTTTGGGTGTAGGTAGATTGCAAAGCGGCTCCGTTTCTCATGGCATTATGATAGATAAACGTTGCAGTAGGAGTTTTTACATCATAATACTTTACATCATTGGCTCCAAGAATCATGTAAGATTTATTGGATGGCAGTAAGGAAAGATTTTGTTCAGCATTTACTTCAAATACCAATGGATTGAATCCTGCTCCTATATTAGCAGGCTGTACTCTTCCAAAGTTATCAGCATTATTGTATTGTGAAAAAATAAGGGTTTTATCAAAAGTCATCACCGTATCAAAAACTTTCTTTTCTGAAAATTGGGTTTGAAATTGATAGTCGTTAATGGTAGGTTTAAAGATCTTTAAGGAATCTTTCTTGCCTGAATCTATGACTATGGTATCTTCCGATGGCTTAGACTTGTTTGCATCTGTTGTATTTACAACTTGTGCCTTGACAGCAAAGCTAAAGAGAGTGATTATGAAAAGTATATACTTCATTATTCATTATTGTACAGCAAAAATAAGAAATAATAGTAAATAAAATAGGCTGTCTCGAAAGTGAGACAGCCTATTTAGTATTATCAATATTAAACTAGCCGATTAAGGGTTTTGTTTAATATTTGGATTAGCCAAAATTTCCGTTTGAGGAATTTGGAAAGTAAATCTTAAATCTCCAGCTGGAATATTGATTCTACCTGCAGCAAGATTATGGTTAGTTCCTGGGTAGTCTCTTAATAGACCAACTCCTAATCTCTTCATATCAGTCCAAGCACATCCTTCACCCCAAAGTTCAATTCTTTTTTGTAAGATAATTTCGTTAATTAATGCAGGTCCTGATGCTGTTACAGTATAAGCAGAGTTTCTTTTTAAAGAAATTTCGTTTAGAACATTTTTAGCACCAGCCTCATCTCCTGTTCTTGCCAAAGCTTCAGCTTCAATATAATACATCTCTGAAGCTCTCATATAGATATAATCTCCTCCTTGTCCTATTGACTTATCAATAAACTTAAGGCCAGCATATTTAGGTAAGCCTACTCCACTTACTCCATCATAAGGAGCTGCATTATTAGCAGACTGGAAAGCTTTTTTTCTATAGTCAGTTGCAGGCATTGCGTCATACAATCTTCTATCAATTAACTTATTAAAAGCAACAGCATAGCCTCCCGGATCAGTATTATCAAAGTGTGCAAAGAAACTCGCTACGAAAGAAGTAGTAGCTTCAGAGATAATACCTCCCCAAATAGCATCTGGGCTTGACTGAAGATCATAGAAACCATCCAACCATTGTTCTTCTGTTGGTTGTACAACACCCGTTCTTGCATTCTTAGCCATTGTAGCAGCAGAAGCATAATTACCCATTTCTAGATAAACTTCCGCAAGAAATGCCTGAGCAACACGAGTATCTACTTTCTCTTTATTTTCTCTAGTATAACCACTTAAATATCCTAATGAGTCTGTTAAATCCTTAACAATTTGTTTGTAAACAACATCTACACTAGAACGAGGTTTCCCCACCAATGTAACTTCAGTATATAAAGGTATGCTATCGTCAGCTAGATGACCTACATAGGTTGGTCCAAAAACACGAGCCAACATAAAGTGCATATACCCTCTCAATGCAAGAGCCTGACCATAGATCATTTTATTCTGAGGTGACACTCCAGTCTTTTCAATAGAAGCAATAACATAATTCACAGCTTTAATTTGCTGATAATATGTATTCCAAATCATATCAGTTCTAATACTTGTTTGGATTCTTGCTGTATAGTTATAGAAATTATTGAACCAGCTTCCTCTATTATTCAACATATCATTAGACATCATATCCATAGCAGAAAGTACCGCTTTATGTCCCCAAGCTTCGTGAGTAGAAGATTCTGCCAGACCGTAAGTATGAAGACTGGTATAAACCCCGTTTACAAGCCCTTGTAGAGCTGTAGGTGATGAATCAATCTGATCCTGATTGATTGTTGACTTCAAATCTGTGTCCAGATAATCCTTGCTACACCCTGTCAATATAATAGTGGAACAAAATAGTATTCCGAATATTTTTTTCATTTTAATTAAAATTTAACTGTTAAACCAAAAGAGATTGTTCTTTGTGCTCCATATTTATTGGTAGAAACACCATTGGTAGCTAATGAGTTACCCAAGTTAATCAAACGTGGATCCATTCCTTTTCTTTTTGACCAAACTGCCAAGTTAGTACCGAACACTCCAAAAGTAACTCCTGAAATTCCTTCTGGTAATAGATTCTTGCTAAGATCATAAGTAATGGAAGCATCCTCTAAACTGATATAATCTGATTTGATCAAGAATAGATCAGAAGCTGACATATTATTTTGTCTAGATCTATCAACAGCTGGCATTGAAGCATTAGTGTTATTAGGTGTCCATGTATTGTAGATATCCTTGTGGAAATTAGTAACATCACCTGATGATCTAGATGTTAACATACCTGCATAAGTAGCATCATACATGTACCCTCCGAATTGGTATCCGAAATTCACAGAAAGGTTAATTCCTTTATATCCTACTTTAGTTCCAAATCCTCCATAATATTTAGGGTTTGCAGATTTATCTAGTGAATAAAGAGTAGCAGCAGCATAGTTCTCAGTAGTTGTTTGTCCTGTAACATTACCATTTGCATCTTTTGTATCTACATACCATATACCATTACCATTAGCAGCATTTACCCCTGCAAACTTTCTCATATAGTAAGTATATGCTTCTTGCCCTTCATTGAATTTAAATGATCCTGCAACGAATGAACTTGGTAAAGAGGTAATTTTATTTTTATAATATGTACCGTTTCCATAAACTGACCAGTTAAAGTCTGCTCCTTTGATGATATCTGCTGAAATATTCAATTCAACCCCAGTATTCTGCATATCACCAACATTTCTTGTTTGGAATGCAGTTCCTGTAGATGTTGCTATAGGGAAGTTAAATAATAGATCATTTACTTTTCTCTGGAAATATTCAACATCAATGTTAACTCTATTGAACAATTCTAATTCAAAACCTGTATTAAAGTTCTTAGAAGTTTCCCATTTTATGTTATCATTTCCTTCATATACCTGTACAATTGAAGTGTTTCCACTTGCATCAGGGATATTTTCCCATTGAGACTGGTAAGCCTTGTAGTTTCTAGCAAATCCAAAATAACTTCTGTGATTTAAAGTTACTGAAGATGGGTAATATAAAGCATCATTTCCTTGCTCTCCGTAACTTGCTTTAAGTTTTAAACTTGAAACAATTTTGTTACCTTTTAGGAAGTTCTCGTTAGATACCATCCACGCACCACCTAAACCAAAGAAATTCCCCCATCTGTTTTCTGGACTGAATACGGAAGAACCATCTCTTCTGAAACTGGCATTAACAAAGTATTTATTGTCATAACCATAATTCACTCTGGATAAGAAACCTTCAACATTATAGTAGTCATTATAACCATTCAGATCAGAGAATCTTGATCCGTTACTAACGTTATTCAAACCAGGAATTACTAAGTTTGTTCTTGTTCCTGAAAGCATCTTTGAACTAAAGTCATTATTTTCATGACCAACCATAATATCTAGATTATGATTTCCAAAGTTCTTTTTCCAAGATAATAACTGTTGGTTATTGAATGTTTGTTCAAACGAAGTGGAAGATCTTACCTGTCCATTATATGGATAATAATCTCCCCCTAAACCATTTCCATAAACACTATAGTTACCATCAACGATATCCATACCGAAGTTATAGGTAAAGTTAAAGCCATCATAGAAATCCCAAGATAAGCTAGCTCTACCACTAATATTATCCTCAACATTTCTAACTTGGTCTAATTGAGCCTTAGCATATGTATTCAATCCACCTCCATAAGGTCTCATTAATCCCATTCCATTAGGGTTTCCTGGATGACCAAAATCATACATCACATCTCCTTCTCTGGTATATTTTAAGCTACCATCAGAATTTCTTGCCCAAATTGGATAAATAGGAGCGATACTTCTCCCCCATCCTATTAGGTTAGAGTAAGTTGCATTTCCTGTTAAAGAGTTTGGAGCAACCTGATCAGCTCTGGTATAGTTGATTGCAGTACTTAATTTTAATTTATCTGTGATTTGATAATCAACCTTTGAACGTCCTGTAAATCTCTTAAACCCTGAATTCAACAAGAAACCTTGGTCATTTAAATATCCAGCTGAGAAATAGGTGTTAAGTTTATCTGAACCTGCCTGAATACTAACGTTATATTCCTGTCTAGTGTTTGGCTTAAACATTTCTTTTTGCCAATCATCTTGATATAAAAGCTTAGCATTTGGATTAAGTCTTCCTGTTACAGGATCAATTAATTGATCACCAGGCACGTTATAAGCGTTATAACGTAGTCCTTCATCTCCATCAATAAGATCAGCAGCAGCAGCAGCAGATGCATCTGCATAATTCATACCCTGAGCCATATTGGTTATTCTAAGTCTCTCAAAATAAACCTGATAAAACTCTCCCGGGTCTGTTATTAAATCATACTCTTTTACAGCTCTTGAGTTAACCCCAAATTTTGTATCAAAAGTAATGTTCATTTTTCCTTTTTTCCCTTTCTTAGTTGTAACCATTACAACCCCGTTTGCCCCTCTACTTCCGTATAATGCGTTAGCAGATGCATCCTTTAAGAAAGTGATACTTTCAATATCATTATTATTCAATGCATTGATATTCCCATTATAAGGCATCCCATCTACTACATATAGAGGGTTGTTAGAAGAAGAAAGTGATCCGATACCTCTAAATCTAACTTGTGGTGGATCCCCAGGTTGTCCTGAGTTCGTAGTAATCTGTACCCCACCCACTTTACCGGATAGTGATGTAATCATGTTACTCGATTGAACATTAGCTAATTCTTTAGCATCAATCTTTGCAACAGATCCAGCAATAGATTGCTTCTTTTGAGTTCCGAAAGCAACAACTACTACTTCATCAATCTCCTTCGTTTCAGAAATTGTATCATTAGTTTTTTTTTGTGCCAGCAACGTCTGTCCTCCCATAAAGAACAAAACTCCTGCAGATAATACACGTAGTTTAACATTCATATTAACAAATTTTAATATATTTTAGAGGCAAATATGTTAATAAATATTAACACTAGCAAATTTTTTACTTGCAAACATGGTGCTTTTATTCACAATCCGATAGGCCAACAGCTACATATATAGAAGAATTCATAATTTTTCATGATTTAAATTTAACAAAATTTAAAATCACGCTTTGAAAACCCCAATTTTAACACTTAATAATCAGTTAAAAAAAAATTATTTATAATAAATCTAAATTATAATAGTACTAATTTTCAACGAACTAAGTAGATCTAAGTAAAATATCAACCTTATTTACAGAATTGATTATCGATATATAGTAAAATTTTAACAAATGACTTTTCTATAAACCTAAAAAAGCCTTTTGAAACATCAATTCTAGATAGTGTATTATATCCTCTTAAAGGGAAATCGTAAAACTCAGCATCATCCAGAAAAAACTTTTCAAAGGTTAAAATTTCCTTATCTACATTCTATAAGGAAATCCATAAATAAAAATAGCTATCATGAAAAAAAGAAGCCATAGTAACTTTCCTCAAGTACAGCAAAGCAAATTCTGACAAGGGTAAGAATCCAGTTAAGAAAGATATTATTTACAGAAATTCTACACAAAAAAGCCGCCCCAATGGGACGGCTTTTTATAATTTATCTGAATTATGTTATTTCAGTTTTTTCTTAACAGCTACTTCTTCGTAAACTTCAAGAATATCTCCGACTTCAATATCGTTATACCCTTTCAGGTTCAGACCACATTCGTAACCTTTAGTTACTTCCTTCACATCATCCTTGAAACGTTTCAAGCTTTCAAGCTCTCCGTCAAACTTCACGATACCATCTCTTAGCACTCTTACTTTAGAGTTTCTAGCCACTTTTCCTGTAAGAACCATACATCCTGCAATTGTTCCGACTTTAGAGATTTTAAATACCTCTCTGATCTCAACATTACCGATTACTTGTTCTTTAATCTCAGGAGAAAGCATTCCCTCCATAGCTTCTTTCACTTCTTCAATAGCAGCATAGATTACAGAATAGTTTCTGATCTCAATTTCTTCTCTATCAGCAAGATCTTTAGCGTTACCACCAGCTCTCACGTTAAATCCAATAATAATTGCATCTGAAGCAGCGGCTAAGTTAACATCAGATTCAGTAATCTGACCTACTCCTTTATGAAGAATATTTACGTTAATCTCTGCAGTAGACAATCTTTGTAATTGATCAGATAATGCCTCAACAGAACCATCCACGTCACCTTTCAAGATAATGTTCAATTCTTTGAAATCACCTAAGGCAATTCTTCTACCTAATTCTTCAAGTGTAGTATGCTTCTTAGTTCTGATTGAAAGTTCTCTCTGAAGCTGCTCTCTCTTATTGGCAATAGTTTTAGCCTCACTCTCATCTTCATATACTTTAAACTTATCACCAGCTGTAGGCGCTCCGTCTAAACCTAAAATAGTTACAGGAATAGATGGGCCTGCTTCTGTAAGGTTTCTTCCTCTTTCATCAAGCATTGCTTTTACCTTACCGTGGTTTTTACCAGCCACTACATAATCTCCTACTCTTAGTGTACCTGTTTGTACCAACATTGTAGCAACATATCCTCTTCCTTTATCTAGTGAAGCTTCAATAACAACTCCTTGAGCATTTCTATCAGGATTAGCTTTTAAATCAAGCATTTCTGCCTGAAGTAATACTTTCTCTAATAGAACATCCATATTATTACCAAATTTTGCAGAAATTTCCTGCGCCTGAACATTTCCACCCCATTCTTCTACCAGGATATTCATTCCTGAAAGTTGCTGACGGATATTATCAGGATTTGCAGTTGGTCTATCTACCTTGTTTAAAGCAATAATCATTGGTACACCAGCTGCTTGTGCGTGGGAGATTGCTTCTCTTGTTTGTGGCATTACATCATCATCGGCAGCAATCACAATAATTGCAATATCCGTGATTTGAGCACCTCTGGCTCTCATCGCTGTAAATGCTTCGTGACCAGGAGTATCTAAGAAAGTAATTCTCTGTCCGTTTTCAAGCTTCACATTATAAGCACCAATGTGCTGTGTAATTCCTCCAGATTCACCAGCAATTACATTCGTTTTTCTGATGTAGTCAAGCAATGAAGTTTTACCGTGGTCAACGTGACCCATTACCGTTACAATTGGAGCTCTTGATACAAGATCCTCTTCGTTATCGATTTCTTCTTCGCTATCGCTTTCTTCAAGATCAGCATCGGAGAATTCAATTTTATAACCGAATTCATCTGCTACTAATAATAAGGTATCAGCTTCCAGTCTTTGGTTCATGGTAACCATAACCCCAAGTGAGAAACATGCAGAAATCACTTCTGTTGGTGAAACGTTCATTAAGCTCGCTAATTCACCTACTGTAATAAATTCTGTAACCTTTAGAGTTCTGTCTTGTGCTTCAAGCTCTTGCTGACGTTCATCCTGTTCTCTACGATACGTTCTCTTATCTTTTCTGTGTTTTGCAGATTTAGATTTACCTCCTTTATTGGTAAGTTTTTCAAGTGTTTCCTTGATCTGGTTTTTAACTTGTTCGTCAGTTAATTCAACTGGCATAACTCTCTGACCAGGTCTGTTGTTTTGACCACCTTTCTTAAATCCACCACCTTGACCGCCTGGACGGTTTTGGTTATTGTTTCCGAAACGGTTTCCACCTTGACCTCCCTGACCTGGTGGACGGTTTCCTTGACCCCCTTGTCCTGGTGGACGGTTTCCTTGGCCGCCTTGACCACCATTGTTATGCGGGCGGTTTCCACCTTGCCCACCTCCTTGGTTGTTATTTCCGGAGTTTTGATTATTCCCTTGGCCTTGTTGGTTATTATTCTGACCTCCGGGTTTTTCAATTCTTTTTCTTTTCTTTTTTGCTCCAGAACCTGGTTTTGGTGCAAACTGAGTTAAGTCAATCTTTTCTCCGACAATCTTAGGACCGTCAAGTTTTTGATAAACTGTCTCGATTTTCTGAGGTTCCTGAGATTCTGGTTCAGCTTCTACTTTTGGAGCTTCCACTTTTTTCTCTTCCGTAACGACAGGTTTGGGAGTTTCTTTCACTGGTTCCACAGGTTTTATTTCTTCTTTTTTCTCCTCTACTTTTGGTTTGTCTTTTTTCACAGGTCTATTTCTAGATTCTATTTGAGACAAATCAATTTTATCTAAAACTTTAAATTCCTGCTTTTCAGGAGCTGCCTTTACTTCCGGTTCTTCTTTCACTATTTCTTCTTTCTTTTCTTCAACCGGTTTCGCTACAGGCGCCACAGGAGCTGCAGGTGCCTCTTCAACTTCGGGCTTACTAGGTTCTAGATCTATCTTACCTAAAATCTTAGTTTCTGGTTTATTTGCTTTAGCTCTTATCACTTCAGGGGTTTTCTTTTCTTCAATTTCCAGTTTTTCTTCCGGAACTTTAGTGATCACCACCTCATGGGAAGCTTTTCTTTGTTCGCCATCTTTAGCAAACTCAGCTTCCAATGCAGAATATGCCGATTCTTCCAATTGAGCGTTAGGATTGCTTTCAACCACGAAACCTCTAGACTGTAAAAACTCTACTAATCTGGACATCGAAATGTTGAATTCCTTAACCGCTTTATTTAATCTAATTTTTGGCATCTATATTATTTACTGTTTTTTAATTTTTAAAATTAAAGTATTTCCTTTTTACTGTTTATTAAGATTTATTTTACATCTTAATCTTCAAATTCTTCTCTCAGAATACGCTTAACATCCTCGATAGTTTCTTCTTCAAGGTCAACCATATTTAGAAGACTTTCAGTTTCTTTATCTAATACTGATTTTGCAGTTGTAAGTCCTACTTTCTTAAACTCATCCAAAATCCACTGCTCGATATCGTCATTAAATTCTCTCAATTCAACGTCGTCATCCTCGCTGGATTCTCTGTATACATCAATTTCATATCCTGACAACCAAGAAGCCAGTCTAATATTCTGTCCTTGTTTTCCAATTACTTTAGAAATCTCTTCAACAGGAGTATATACTAACGCGTAGTTTTGCTCCTCATTGATATCAATTTTATTGATGGTAACATTTCCTAAAGCTCTCTTCACCAAAATCTCAGGGTTTTTAGACCACTGAATAACATCGATGTTTTCATTTCTCAACTCTCTTACAACCCCATGAATTCTGGATCCTTTCACTCCTACACAAGCTCCTACAGGATCAATTCTGTCATCATAAGCATCTACTGCAATCTTCGCCTTTTCTCCAGGTATTCTCACTACCTTTTTCAAGATAATGGTTCCATCCTGAATTTCAGGAATTTCCAGCTCTAATAACTTCTCAAGGAACTTAGGTGCAGTTCTGGAAATAATAATCTGTGGTTTTGAACCTTTAAAGTCTACTGTCTCAACAATAGCTCTGATATTCTCACCCTTTTTAAAGAAATCAGATGGGATCTGGTTTTCTTTTGGTAAAATAAATTCGTTTCCTTCATCATCCAGCAAGATCACATGCTTATGACGGATATGGTGGATTTCTCCAACAACAATTTCACCAATTTTATCTCTAAATTGCTCATACAGCATTGCATTGTTATGCTCCTGAAGTTTTGTAGCCAAGATCTGCTTCAGGGTAAGAATATTTCTTCTTCCTAACTGAGCAACAGGAATTTCCATGGTAAAGTCTTCGCCTACTTCGAAAGTAGGGTCAATTTTCTTTGCTTCAGAAATTTCAATTTCCAGGTCATCGTCTTCAGACATTTCGTCTTCAACAATCGTTTTATTTAAAAATATCTGAAAATCTCCTTTATCCGGGTTTACAATCACGTCAAAGTGGTCATCTGAATCAAATCTTTTTCTCAAAAGTGTCTTCAGTGAATCCTCAATAATTGCCATAAGATCAATCTTACTGATCCCCTTTTCGTCTTTAAAATCACCAAAGGATTCAATCAACGCTATATTATCCATCTATTCTTTTTTCTTTTTAAAATTTAATTACTACTAATGCTTTTTTAATCTCAGAGTAAGGAATTTCCTTTTCCTCCTCCACGTCTACTTTCCCTTTTCCAATATCTTTTGGTTTGCGGTAACGTAAAACAAGTGTGATCTTATCTTCATCTGCCTTTGACAGCTCTCCTTCAATTTTAGAAGCATCTTCCAACATCACCTCAATCTCTCTTCCTAAATTTTTTCTAAACTGTCTTGGAGTAGACAATGGTTCACTTAATCCTGCAGACATTACCTGAAGGCTAAAGTCATGTTCTTCACGATCCATATTGAATTCAACTGCACGGCTTGCATCAAGGCAATCTTGCAAAGAAACTCCGTTGTCACCATCTAAAATCACCGTAATATCATCCCCTGTAGAGAACTTAAGATCAATAAGAAACAGATCTTTTCTGGTCTCAAGGAATTCATTTAATAATTCTTCAATTCTTTTTCTAAACTCCATAAATTTTTATCTTGATTTACCAGTACGAAAAAAGGCTTTCTTCCGAAGCCTTCCCATTTTTTCCGTAAATCCAATGCAAATATACGTCTTTTTTCCAAAAATGCAAAATTATCTTATTATCAAGTAAATAGCGTGAATTCCATTTACCATAAATTAAAAGAGCAAGTGAAAGTATTTTTATTATTTTTGTCTTTGAATTTAAAAAAACAAACATTTTGAATATAACAATTGTAGGAACAGGTTATGTAGGATTGGTTACAGGAACTACTCTGGCAGAGCTTGGCAATTCAGTATACTGTGTTGATATTGATGAAAAAAAAGTAGAAGGTATGAAAAACGGCATTGTTCCCATCTATGAGCCGAACCTTGAAGAGATGTTCCTTAGAAACATCCAATCTGAAAGACTATTCTTCACTACTAATCTTAAAGAAGCCCTGGACAAAAGTGAGGTAATTTATTTAGCCCTACCCACCCCTCCCGGAGAAGACGGATCTGCAGATTTGTCTTATGTACTTCAGGTTTCCAATAATATCGGTGAGATGATGACGGAATATAAGGTCATTGTGAATAAAAGCACTGTACCTGTAGGCACTGCGGACAGGGTAAGGGAAGCGATCTCTTCTAAAACCAACATTCCTTTTGATGTTGTTTCAAATCCAGAATTTTTAAGAGAAGGCTTCGCTGTTGAAGACTCTATGAATCCCTCAAGAGTAGTTGTTGGAGCCAGTTCCGAGAAAGCAAAAGACATTATGGCTAAAATATATCAGCCATTTACCAATACAGGAATTCCTATTATTTTTATGGATGAGAAATCATCTGAACTTACGAAATATGCCGCCAATTCATTCTTAGCTGTAAAAATCACTTTTATGAATGAAATTGCAAATTACTGTGAAAAGGTAGGCGCTGATGTAGATAAGGTAAGATTAGGAATGGGAAGCGATGACAGAATTGGGCATAGATTCCTGTTTCCGGGTATTGGATACGGAGGAAGCTGTTTTCCTAAGGATGTAAAAGCACTTATAAAATCCGGAAAACAAGAGGATTTTAATTTCCAGATCCTTGAAGCGACAGAAAATGTAAATACCGCACAGAAAGTAATTCTTGTTTCTGAAATTGAAAAATACTTCGGAGGAAATATTAAAGGAAAGAAGATTGCCATGTGGGGGCTTGCATTCAAAGCCAATACAGATGATATCAGAGAGGCTTCTTCTTTAGATAATATTGCCCTCTTATTAGAAAAAGGCGCAGAAATTGTAGCTTATGATGCTGTTGCAGAAAATAATGTAAAAAAACTTCTTGGTGATAAAATACAATATGCCAAAGGCATGTATGATGCACTGGAAGATGCAGATGCTTTATTTATTTCTACTGAATGGCCTGAATTCAAAAATCCTAATTTTGAGCTTATGGCTAAAAAAATGAAAAACAAGGTAATTTTTGATGGAAGAAATATGTATCCGCTAGAAATCCCGGAACAAAATGGATTTTATTATAAAAGTATAGGTAGAAAGACAATCTCAAAATAAATAAATGAAAAGTATAATCATTACCGGAGGAGCCGGATTTATCGGATCTCATGTTGTAAGAGAATTTGTAAAAAACAATCCGGACATGACAATCATCAACCTTGATGCATTAACCTACGCCGGAAATCTTGAAAACTTGAAGGACATTGAAAATGAACCTAATTATGTTTTTGAAAAAGCTGATATTACAAAACCTGAAGAACTAAGAAAAGTTTTTGAAAAGTATAATCCGGACGCTGTTATTCATTTGGCAGCAGAAAGCCACGTGGACAGAAGTATTACAGATCCAATGGCTTTCATCAATACCAATGTAAATGGAACGGCTAATCTTCTTAATCTATGTAAGGAATTTTGGACATTAAATCCTGACCATACCCACGGAAGATTCCCCAATGAGAAAAGAACAAACTTATTCTATCATGTGTCTACGGATGAAGTGTATGGAAGTTTAGGAGAAACCGGTTTTTTCCTTGAAACAACTTCTTATGATCCACAATCACCGTATTCTGCATCAAAAGCAGCATCTGACCACTTGGTAAGAGCCTATGGAAATACATATGGGATGCCATTCATTGTTTCAAACTGTTCAAACAATTATGGCCCCAATCACTTTCCGGAAAAGTTAATTCCACTTTGTATTTCCAATATTATCAATGAAAGACCTTTACCTATCTACGGTGACGGAAAATATACCAGAGACTGGTTATTTGTAATTGATCATGCCAGAGCGATTCATCAAATCTTCAATGATGCAAAAACTGGTGAAACCTATAATATCGGAGGCTTCAATGAGTGGCAGAATATCGATTTGGTAAAAGAACTTATCAAGCAAATGGACGCTAAACTAGGTAAACCTGAAGGTCATTCTGAAAAGCTAATCACTTTTGTAAAGGATAGACCAGGCCATGACAAACGTTACGCTATTGATGCCACTAAACTCAATAAAGATTTAGGATGGAAACCATCTGTAACTTTTGAAGAGGGATTGGGGAAAACCATCGATTGGTACCTTGAAAACAAAGAATGGTTAGAGAATGTGACCAGTGGAGATTATCAGAAGTATTACGAAAACCAATACAACTAAAACAACATAATGAAGTATATTGTTTCATTGTTTTTTGTAGCATTCTATTCTTTTGCCGTGGCTCAGGAGCTTCCCCCTCCGCCTCCGGCAATGTCAAATTTGTCTCAACAAAAGTTGATTGATGAATTTATAGAAGCATCTCATTACAAGGAAGCATTGATCAATTATGCTAAAGAGTATCTTGAACTCAAAATGTTTGATTATAATGTAGATCCCCCAAAGGAACTGCTTACAAAGAAACAAGCCAATTCAATCATCAACAGTTTTAATTTTGATGATTTTAAAATTTCATTATATAGTTCATTCTCTTTTATATCAGAAAAAAATCTAAAAGAGCTGATCAGGTTTCATAAGAGTATAGGAGGCGAATTGTCCAGAGGCAACTCTGCACTATTAATGACTCCTACCATTGATCTGAATATTAAAAATCAGATGGACTATGCAATAGAGAATATAAAATAATAAAAAGATGAAAGGAATAATATTAGCCGGAGGATCCGGAACAAGACTTTACCCTCTAACAATTGCCGTAAGCAAGCAGCTAATGCCTGTTTATGACAAACCTATGATTTACTATCCGCTCTCTACTTTGCTTTTAGCAGGGATTAAGGATATCCTGATTATTACAACTCCGCATGACCAAGCAGGATTCATCAAACTTTTGGGTGACGGATCCCAAATTGGCTGTAATATAGAATATATTGTACAGCCAAGCCCGGATGGTTTAGCTCAAGCCTTTATTCTGGGGGATCAATTTATTGGTAACGACCCAGCAGCACTTGTTTTAGGAGACAATATCTTCTATGGTTCCGAAATGGGCAACTTACTAAAAAACAAAACTAATCCCAATGGAGGTGTAGTTTTCGCCTACCACGTAGCTGATCCTGAAAGATATGGTGTAGTAGAATTTGATGAGAATTTCAAAGCTGTTTCTATTGAGGAAAAACCGTTGAAACCTAAATCAAACTATGCTGTTCCAGGATTATATTTTTATGATAATGATGTCGTGGAGATTGCTAAAAATATACAACCATCTGCAAGAGGTGAGCTTGAAATCACGGACATTAACAACGTTTATCTAAAGAACGGAAAGCTTGAAGTTGGTGTCTTGGATAGAGGAACCGCATGGCTGGATACAGGAACTTTTGATTCTCTTCATGACGCTTCTGAATTTGTGAGCGTAATTGAAAAAAGACAAGGTTTCAAAATTGGATGTATTGAAGAAATTGCTTTCAGAAATAAATTCATCAACGAAGAAAAGTTATTGGAAACGGCTGCAAAGTATGGAAAAAGCGGCTATGGAGAATACCTGAAACAACTCGTAGGGAAATAATTACATAATTTATAGATCTTACAAACTATTGGCTTTATGGCCAATAGTTTTTGTCCATAACAACAAATATCAATATATTAGTTGTTATTTTTTAGTTTTATATGAATAATCATTTGCAAACTGAAAAATCCGGTAAGAATTAATTATTATAAATTTGCAAAAACTTACACAGATGAATGAACCACAACAAAAGTGGACAGAAACGATTGAAGCAGATCATTCTTTATTTGATTTAAAACTCAAGGAGGTCTGGAGATATAAAGATCTTATTTACATGTTTGTAAAGAGAGACTTTATATCAAGCTTTAAGCAAACCATTTTAGGACCGATTTGGTTTTTTATTAATCCTATTTTAACAACGATCGTATATTTGGTTGTTTTTGGTGCTATTGCCAAGCTTCCTACAGATGGCGCTCCGCCTATTTTGTTTTATCTGGCAGGCGTAACACTTTGGAATTACTTCTCAGCTTCACTGCTGGCAACCTCCAGTACATTTGTAGGAAATTCAACTATTTTTGGAAAAGTATACTTTCCAAGGCTTGTTACTCCTATTTCCATTGTTATTTCTAACCTGATGCGCTTTTCCGTGCAGTTTCTTTTATTTATTCTTGCATGGGCCTATTATCTAAGCCAAGGAAAAGTACATCCTAATATATGGATTCTTGCAACTCCTTTTTTAGTTATATTAATGGCGTTTTTCGCCCTAGGTATGGGGATGATATTTTCTGCGCTTACTACCAAATATAAGGACCTTAGTATGCTACTGGGATTTGGAATCAGCTTATATATGTATGCAACTCCGGTAATCTATCCGGTTTCTTCACTTCCTGCCGGTTTCAAAAAACTGGCGTATTACAATCCTCTTACAGGGATTTTTGAATGTTTTAAATACGCCTGGTTAGGCGTAGGTGATTTCTCGCCTTTAATGCTGGGAATCAGTACGGTCATTATTCTTATTCTTTTACTAATAGGAATACTTATCTTTAATAAGGTTGAAAAAACCTTTATGGATACTGTATAATACTTGGGAATTACCTTCTATTAATTTAAAATTCAAATTAAACATGCTGGCTTTAAAAGCAGAAAATATATCAAAACAG
Source organism: Chryseobacterium sp. SIMBA_028 (assembly GCF_046535285.1). Classification (NCBI taxonomy): domain Bacteria; kingdom Pseudomonadati; phylum Bacteroidota; class Flavobacteriia; order Flavobacteriales; family Weeksellaceae; genus Chryseobacterium; species Chryseobacterium sp. SIMBA_028. Next base: position 200,275 of record NZ_JAWRWZ010000003.1, read on the forward strand.
TACCGCCTCGGACAGGTGGGAACGGGAACCTTATCTCATGACCTTAATAGATTTTGGCACAAGGTAAGAGGAAAGGAAGATCCTTATTTAAAAATAGGTGAAGCTAACGACAGAACAACAAAGGGAGATTCTGAGTATGTTTGGTCTCTTCGTGATATCAATTTTGAAATTGAACAAGGGGATGCCGTAGGAATCATTGGAAAAAATGGAGCTGGAAAATCTACCCTGTTAAAACTACTAAGTAAAGTTACCAAGCCTACTACAGGGCAAATATACACCAATGGAAGAATCGCTTCACTGCTAGAAGTAGGAACTGGTTTCCATCCTGAGATGACAGGCCGTGAAAACGTATTCCTGAATGGAGCTATTCTGGGAATGACCAGAAAAGAGATCAAGCGTAAATTTGACGAAATTGTAGATTTTTCGGGTGTTGAAAGATATATTGACACTCCTGTAAAAAGATATTCTTCAGGAATGTATGTTCGTCTTGCTTTTGCCGTAGCAGCTCACTTAGAATCTGAAATTCTTATTGTAGATGAAGTATTGGCTGTAGGTGATGCAGAATTCCAGAAAAAATGTCTGGGAAAAATGGGAGATGTTACAAAAGGAGAAGGAAGAACAATTCTTTTTGTAAGCCATAATCTTCCTAGCATTTTGCAGCTTTGCAAAAAAGGAATTCTTTTAGAGAATGGATTATTGAAAGGGTCTTCTGATATCAGCACGATCATAAGCATGTATTCCCACAATGCGGAAAGTGAAGATATCATTCCTAATTCTGACAAAGAGGTTTACTTGAAAAATTTCAATTCCTATAGTGAAGATGATAATGAAAGCAATTTACAAACCGCTAAAAATGGTGTTTTGGAATTTAACATCTACTCTAGCCAGAATTTAAAAAATGTTAAAATAGGTATTGGCTTTAATGATGACATGGGAAACAGGTTATTTACTCCTTTCTCTGCTCATTTTCAAAAAATGTTTGATCTATCCATCGGAGAAAACATGATTTATTGTACAATAGATAATTTCCCACTAAAATCAGGTAAATACACCTGTGAAATTTATATAGGTGACAATGCTGAAACATTAGATTACTACGACAAAGGACTAAAAGTGAATGTGAAAGATAATTTCACATTAGAAAAACCCGATTATTCACAAGGATATTTTATTATAAACCAAAACTGGACAAATGAGAGAAAATAATATTGAAGAAGAATTATTCTGTACAAATTTTGAACTGAGAAATCTGTCTGACTTACTTGTATATGGAAAAGCAGAAAGATGGGTATATGGCTTTATGTTAAAAAGATATGAAGACGAACATCTGGATAGATATAAATATGCACAAGGCTACACAAAAGGGAAAAAAGTTCTGGATATTGCCTGCGGTTGTGGCTATGGCACTTATCTTCTGGCAAACCAAGGTGAGGCTGAATCTATAATTGGTGTGGATCTAAGTGAGGAAGCAGTTCGTTACGGAAATTACAGATACTCTCACCACAACCTAAAAAGATTAGTTGAAGATGGTGTAAAATACAAAAATGAATATCCTTTCGATGTCATTGTAAGCTTTGAAACCATCGAGCATGTTCCTGATTACATTGACTTTATCGACAACTTATATAAAAACCTAAGCGATGCCGGAGTGTTATTAATCTCTACTCCCATTACTAAAGTTACCAATACAAAACCCAATAATCCATTTCACGTTATTGAATGGAATTTCTATGATTTCCACAAGCTGTTTACAGATAAATTCGAAATCGTTGAGATTATGCTACAACAGATAAAAATACCGGGTGAAAGAAAAAGACAAGAATATACCATCAAAAACCGTATTCTCAATAGAATATCTCCGGAAAAAGTATTAGATATAACCGGAAAAGATATTGAAAAATTCACTAATCAATATGATATGAATTTATGTAATGAAGGGTATCAGCTACTAGTATTGAAGAAAAAATCCAGTAAGTAAAATATTGAATGGTTCTTCTGAACAAGAATCAACTAAGTATTAAATCATCATCTATTTATTGTGTAGTTCATTACTGATTGGAAAAATATAACATAAAAAACCTGATACAATGACGCCTCAGAATCATCAGAATAAGCTGGCTATAGTGATCCCTTACTATAAGATAGATTTTTTTGAGGAAACCTTAAAATCTGTTGCAGCACAAACCAACAAGAACTTTACTTTATATATAGGTAATGACGCCAGCCCAAATGATCCCCTGCCCATCATTCAGAAATATTTTGAAGGGGGGACCTATCATTATTTTGATTATAAAAAAAATATTGGCGGTCAAAATCTGGCGCTTCAATGGGAGCGAATATTGGAAAATGTTCAGGAAAAATGGTTTCAGATCTTAGGGGATGATGATATGATCTCTGAAAATTTCGTAGATGTATTTTATCAAAGCTTACCTTTAGTTGAGGCTAAAAAGATTTCTGTGATTAAGTTTTCACATCAATGGATTGACGAACATGATCAGGTGATAGAAGATTTTGATTATGATTTTTCAGAGCTGAAACCGTCAGAGTTTTTCATCAAAAAATACACTCACGAAATACAGAGCAGTCTTTCCGAAAACATCTTCAAGCTTGACAGCTATAAAAAAATAGGGTTTCAAAAAATGACATTAGCTTGGGGAAGCGATGATTTGGCCATATTTTTATTTGCTCAAGGAAATAATATCCTCTACACCAAGAACAGCAAAGTAAAGGTAAGAATTTCAGGTTCCAGCATTTCAGGTTCAGATCATTTAGATGATCAAAAGCAGAAAGCTTATTTTGAGTTAAAGGAAATTCTGGTTACCCAGTATTCTTCATTATTTGATTACCAGTTCATATCCGGAGTGGTAGAAGAATATTTAAACGTCAGTAATTACAAAACCTATAATGCTCATTATTCGATAATATTCTTTTATCTTAAACATTTTAAAATTAAAGCTTTTTTAAAGGCACTCAAAAAAATTTATTACATCAAAAGAAAATGTCGTCTACAATTTCCATCATAGTACCATGCTATAATCAAGAGAATTATCTTGATGAATGTCTGCAGTCTTTATTGAACCAATCCTTTACAGATTGGGAATGCATTATTGTAAACGACGGGTCTACGGATCACTCCGCAGAGGTAGCCAAAAGATGGCTGGAAAAAGACAGCCGGTTTATCTATATATATAAAGAAAACGGAGGTATTTCTTCTGCAAGAAATGCAGGTCTTGATAAAGCTTCAGGAGAATATGTACAATTCTTAGATGGAGATGACATTCTTGATCCTGAAAAATTTTCAAAAAGTCTCATCGGAAATGAAAATTACGAATTGATTGTAAGCCAGTTTACAATCTATAGAAACGGCCAACACTTACCTGGTTACAACAGGATTGAACAAGACTATCTGACATTTGACAATATCGTTTTCGGATGGAATCTAAAATTCACCATTCCCATACATTGTGCTTTAATTTCCAGAAAACTACTGGATGGGTTTCGTTTTGATCTTACCTTACAACATAATGAAGACTGGTTGATGTGGATATACATCACCAAAAACCACCCGAAAGCCGTGCTTATTGATGAACCGTTAGCCCATTATCGGAAAGAAAATGATAAACAAAGTTTGTCTTCTGATTATAATAACATTCTTCTTCGCAGGGTTCAGCTACTTCCTGTCCTAAAAAAATTATACGGTGAGGATCTTCACGACAGACTGGCCTATCATATGATTGATGTACATACCAATCAGCTTATACAATTAAGATCTGAGTTTAATAAAATAACAGGTGGTAGATTTATAGCAGGTTATCTCGCTTTTAAGAAGTATTATTATAACCTTTTTCAGAAAAAAAAATAACCACATCTGCTCGTGAGATTCATTCAAATTCAGGAAAAATTTGAGATATTGAATTTCATGTTTGATGTTATCTGATCGTCTTTGATTACAAAAACAAGATAAATTCATAATTTTACACCCTCAATAGTCGTTTAGCAATCTAATGTATCTCTCATCCCTGAGGTTCAAAACACCTCCGAGGTTGGTTTAATAATAAGAATAGCCTTAACTTCGATGATTTTATTACATTGACAATTGTTGAACATTTTAAATATATTAATGGAAAAACATAAGCCACATATTCTTCTTCTTGACAAGATAGGTTCTTCAGAATTAGGTTACATTACAATAGCTGAAGCACAAAAGGATGTACCTTTTGACATACAACGTGTATATTGGACTTATTATACTCCACAAGATGTGACCCGTGGAGGTCATGCACATAAAAAACTTCAACAGGTCATATTTGCAGTGTCCGGAACAATAACCTTTAATACTGAAGATAAAGAAGGAAATAAGGAAACTTTTGTTTTAGATCATCCTACCAAAGGATTGTATATCCCTGAATTAATTTGGAGAGATATTCAGTTTACTCATAATGCCGTTTTGCTTTGCCTGGCTTCAGAATTGTATGATGAGAAAGATTACTTCAGAGATTTTGAAGAATTTAAAAATTATTAACATGATACATCCTTTAGCTGACGTACAGTCTCAAAATATAGGTGAGGGAACTTTTGTATGGCAATTCTGTGTCATTTTAAAAGGAGCAAAAATTGGAAATGGATGCAATATCAATTGCCAGGTTCTTATAGAAAATGATGTGATCATTGGAAATAATGTCACCATAAAACCGGGAGTTCAAATTTGGGACGGGGTTAATCTTGAAGACGATGTATTCATTGGGCCTAATGTAACATTTACCAACGATCTTTTTCCTAAATCTAAAAATAAGGATTTTAAACTGGAAAAAACATTTGTAAAAAAAGGAGCTTCTATTGGAGCCAATGCCACAATCCTTGCAGGAATTACCATTGGGGAAAATGCCCTTGTTGGCGCAGGAAGCGTTGTAACTAAAGATATACCGGAAAACGAAATATGGGTAGGAAACCCCGCTAAATTTTTAAAGAAAAATCAACATGATAAAATTTCTTGATTTACAGAAAGTAAACCTTAATTATCAACAAGAAATAGAAGAAGCCTTATTACAGACATTCAGATCCGGATGGTATCTTCAGGGAGAAAGAAATAAAGGTTTTGAAACCAATTTAGCCCAATATATAGGAACTAAGCATGCCATTGGTGTAGCTAACGGACTAGATGCATTGCGTCTTATTCTGCGTGCCTATATAGAACTTGGCATAATGAAAGCAGGAGATGAGATCATTGTTCCTTCCAACACGTATATCGCATCCATATTAGCTGTTTCAGACAACGGTTTAGTTCCGGTATTGGTAGAACCTGAACTTAATACCTACAATATTGATATTTCTAAAATTGAAGAAAAAATAACTTCAAAAACAAAGGGTCTTCTCATTGTTCACCTTCAGGGAAGAGTTGTTTTTTCTGATCAGCTTAAAGAAATAGCAGCAAAGCATAATTTAAAAATTATTGAAGACAATGCTCAGGCCATAGGAGCAGAATGGAATGATAAAAAAACAGGAAATCTGGGAGATGCTGCCGGATTCAGTTTTTATCCCGGAAAAAATCTGGGTGCATTAGGTGATGGCGGCGCCGTGACGACCAACGATGAGGAGCTGGCTAAAACCATCCGAGCTTTGGCCAACTACGGATCTAACCAAAAATATGTAAATATTTACAAAGGTTTAAACTCCAGATTAGATGAGCTTCAGGCAGCTGTTTTAGATGTTAAGCTGAAACATATTGACGAGGAGAACAACACGAGGAGAACAGTAGCCAAAAGGTTTATTGAAGAAATCAAAAATACAAATATCATTCTCCCTGAAAATCCTGAAAATGAAGCAGAGCATGTATGGCATGTTTTCGTTATCAGAACAACCAAAAGAGATGAGCTGCAGGCTTACCTTACAGAACAAGGGATACAAACCATTATCCACTATCCTATTCCTCCTCATCAACAGCAAGCGTATAAAGAATGGAATGAGCTTTCTTTCCCTATAAGTGAAAAAATTCATGCAGAAGTTTTAAGTCTTCCTATTTCCTCTGTTTTAGAAGAAGAAGAAATACAAATGATCATTAAAACGGTAAACAACTTTTAAATGGAGCAGCCATTAGTAACAATTGTCGTAGTTTCCTATAATCATTCCCGGTTTATAAAAGAAAATCTGGACAGTATAAAAAATCAGACCTACAAAAATATCCAATTAATTGTGGGGGATGATGCTTCTCCTGATCATTCAGTAGAAGTTTTTGAAGAATGGTTGAGAGAAAACAATTACCCTGCAGAAAAAAACTTTCACACTCAAAATACAGGATTGCCTACAATGCTTAACGAGTGTGTTGAACTTGCCAGGGGAAAATATATAAAGATAATTGCGGCTGATGATTTTCTTCATCCGGAGTCCATTGAAAAATCAGTTTCTACCCTTGAACAGCTGGGAAATGAATACGGAATGTCTTTTTCAAACACGCATGTTATAGATAATGACAGCCAAATCATTCAGGATATTGCAGATTATGATGCGATGGGAAAAGTAGATCCATCCATTTTTAAAGAAGACTTATTAAAAGGTAACAGAATTGCGGCTTTAACCGTACTGGCAAAAACAGAAGTTATTAGAGAAACCGGCACCTATGATACTCAATTTATTATTGAGGATTACTACCGTTGGCTAAAGATCAGTCAAAAATATTTGATCGCCTATATTCCTGAAAAGCTGGCTTATTACCGGCTGCATGAAGAAAATATTTCCAAGGTTAAAGCAGAAAAAATTGAAAAAGAGGCTGCTTTACTTCAGATGCTGTTTGATAAAAAAGGTATTGCAAAGAGTAGCATCAATACAGCTATCGAAAAATTTTATTTCTCAGGAACAGAACTTTCAGAGGAATATCTTACTTCATATCGTGCCTATCCCTTTCATCTAAAAAAGTTGGATTTTGCTATAAAAAAGAATCTTCCCGTTCCTTTATACAAGATATTAAAGAAACTTTTTTAAAATAGCATATCTTTGAAAATAATGTCGTAAAAGAAATTATTACAACCCCTTGCAGAAGTAATACTGAAAAAAACAAAACACAATGACTTCATCTGTAGCCCTCTGTACTTATAATGGCGGAACATATATCGCAGAACAGCTGGAAAGTATTCTCAGCCAGACAAAACCTGTGTATGAGATTATCATCTGTGATGATGGTTCTACCGATGATACTTTAAAAATTCTTTCTGATTATAATGACCGTTACCCCAACCTTATCAAAGTACACCTCAACCCTGAAAATCTAGGCTATGTAGGAAATTTTGAAAAGGCAATGAGTCTTTGTACCGGAGACTTAGTGTTCTTATGTGATCAGGATGACCGATGGTATACCCAAAAAGTTGCTACCATCACTGAAACATTCGAAAAGCAATCTACTGTGGACATTGTATGCCACAACATTAAGCTTTTTGGCGAAATGATCAATAATTCAGAGGAAACAACTTATTGGGATCTGGACAACATCAAACCACAGGATTTTACTCAGCCACAGGATATTATTAAAAGAATTTTATACCATGGAAATATATTTCCGGGGATGAGTACAGCGATCAGAAATACTTTTTTGAAAAAAAATCTACCCTTAAAAAAAATCAATCCTGTAATCATCCACGATTATGAGCTTTTGCTTCTTGCCTCCAACAACGATTCTGTATGGATGGAAAAAACCATTCTAGGAGAATACAGAATTCACCCTAAACAAAGTATTGGGTATAAGACTTTTTCTCACTTTAAGGCTTCCGAAGAAGAACTATTAACCCGAGAAGCTTTATTTGCAATATTTCAAAGACATCCTTTTGTAAAAAAAGCGATTATCAAACTTAATTTAAATAATAATCTGGAAAACGGATATAAGAAATACAGCCTTCAGCAGTATCAGAATTATCTTAAAAAATTGCCTCTTTTGGAGCGCCTAATAGCCAGATTAAAAATGAAATACTATTTTCATATATTTGATTATCTGAAATAATTTGTTGATAATTTAGATATGAAAAATGGCTTTCCCACCACATCATTAATGAAAACACCTAACATATGATTATTGGCAACGGTATTATAGCAAATGCTATAAAATCCCATGACAGAGAGAATATCGTTTTTTTTGCTTCAGGAGTTTCAAACTCACTGGAAACAAGAACATCAGAATTTGAAAGAGAATTTTCTCTTTTAAAAACGGTATGCAACGAAAATAGAGACAAAAAACTAATCTATTTTTCTACCCTTAGCATTCATGACCAGTCCAAACAAAACAGTCCCTATGTAATTCATAAAAAAGAAATTGAACAGTATATAGAAAGCAATGTTGATCATTATCTGATCCTAAGGATTGGAAACATTGTTGGAAAAGGAGGAAACCCCAATACGCTTTTTAATTTTCTTACCACACAGATTACCAACGACACCCAATTTACCTTGCACATTAAAGCAAGAAGACTGCTTTTAGATATCGAGGACATTTCAAAGTTCATAGATTCGCATTGCCTGGAAGCCGGCAATAAAATTATCAATATCTCCTATCCTTACTATTATGATTTAAAGGAGATCATTAGTGCCATTGAAAAAAAGGCCAGCAAGAAAGGATTTTATTCAGAAGTCGACGAAGGGGATTTCTATAAAGTAGATTTTGATCAAGATATTATTACATTTTTCTCCCAAATAAGTCCTGCCGATTATTTGGAGAATCTAACTCAAAAGTATATCTAAAATGGCTACTATCTACGTTATCATCGTTACTTACAATGCCATGAAATGGGCAGAGAAGTGCTTTACCAGTTTAAGAAATTCTTCTGTCCCGGTTAAATGTATCACTATAGACAACGGTTCTACAGATGGAACACAAGAATATATAAAAACGTATTTCCCAGAAGTAGATTTCATTCAGGCACCGGAAAATCTAGGTTTTGGGAAAGCCAATAATCTTGGAATTGAAAAAGCCTACAAAGAAGGAACAGACTTTTTCTATCTGATGAATCAGGATGCATGGATATATCCTGACAGTTTTCAAAAACTATTAGAAGTATACAATAATCATCCGGACAACCATACAATTGGAATTCTTAGCCCTATGCACCTTGACGGAAGTGAAAAAAAATTGGATCTTCACTTTGAAAATTATTTGGCCAAGGACCTGAGAAATAACAGAATGCTTTCTGACATCTATTTTGGAGAAGCAAAAGAATACTACGAAATAAGCTTTGTGAATGCCGCACATTGGTGTATCCCAAGGAATATCATTGAAAAAATAGGAGGTTTCAATCCTTATTTCTTTCATGGAGCCGAAGATTACGAATATGTAAACCGAATTACCTATTTCGGGCTTAAAATAGTGGTATGTACCCAAAGCAAAGTTATACATGACACCGTTCAGTCATTTTACAAAAAAGAACCTAATGATAAAGCTGAACTATTGAAGAATAAAAGGCAGTCCATGATCATGCAAAGGGAAACCAAATATCTTGACCCCAACTATGGTTATGATACCAAAAGGGAAAAGACTGCTCTACTCTCTTTTGCCCTAAAAATGGGAGCCAAAGGAAATATAAATGAGTATAAGTTTTATATGGAGCAGTATCAGTATTTTTCTAAAAAATGTAAAGAAATAGAAACTGCCAGAAAAACATCTATGACCGCAAAGCATCCATTCCTGAATCTTTAAGCCCCAATGAATATGGAAAAATTACCCATAAGTATCTGCATCCTTTCCTGGAAAACAGGAAAAACGCTGAAGAATACGCTCAAATCCTACAGTAAATTCGGTCTTCTGAACATGACCGAGGATATTGTTATTCTTTTTCAGGAAGTAAGTAAAGAGGATAAGAAACTGGCGGATCAGTATAAGATCAGATACATTGGTCTACAAGATAATATTGGAATCGGGAAAGGGATGAAAATGCTTGCAGAAAATGCAATTTGTGATAACATTCTCTTTCTGGAGCATGACTGGGAGCTTATTGAAGACCAAAAAACCGTATTTACACAACTGAATGGCGGACTGGAAATGCTTGACAGCGGATTTGATGTAATCCGCTACCGCAGCAGAGAAAATCCGGGATATCCACTCATATCAATCAGACACAAGGGAAATGAGCTGAACTATTATGATGACTGGCATGAGTGCACCTCTCCACATCTTTTAGAATCTTTACACTGGCTGGATCCCGCAGCCGAATTTCCTGATAAAATACAAAAGCAGGGAGAATTTTTTATCACTACCTCACGCTGGGCCAATTGGACCAATAATCCTTATCTTGTCAAGAAAAAATTCCTGCTGGGTACCATTATCCCATTTTCAGGGGAAACAGCATCACTGGAAAGAAATATTGCAGCCTGGTGGGTAAAACAAAACTTCAAAATTGCACAGGGAGAAGGTCTTTTTATGCACAATGACCTTACCAAATATCCGAAGAAAACCATTATTCAGAAAATAACAGGAAGGCTGAAAAATAAATTTAAATAACACAACTAAGATGAAAATTCTTTTCCATGAGGATGAACTCAACTATAGAGGGACTTCCATCGCAGTATATGATTATGCAGATTTCAATGAAAGATATCTGGGAAATGAATCTATAATTATTTACAATAAAAACTCAAAGACCAATCATCCATTGGGAATTGAAAAGTTTGAAAAACGCTTTCGTGTACACGGTTACTCCGATTTTAAGGAAGTTGATCAACTCATTCGCGAAAGTAACATAGACCTTTTCTATGCTATTAAAAACGGATATGTAGACGGAATAGATTCTAAGGAATGTAAAACCGGCATACACAGTGTTTTCACCCATTTTGAACCTCATGGAGATGTCTATGCTTATGTTTCAGAATGGCTGAGTGAGGAAATGACAGGTTCAAAATATCCCTACGTCCCTCATATGGTCAATTTTGACTCTCAAACCAATGAAGATTTGAGAGCAGAGCTGAACATCCCTCCAAAGTCAAAAGTATTTGGATATTATGGCGGACACATTAGCTTTAATCTTGTTTTTGCCCAAAAGACGATTGAAAAAATAGCATCCAGGTATAAGGATGTCTATTTTATCTTCATGGGCGTGGATCCTTTTATCAAAAAGAAATGGTGGAAGTCTGCTCCATCCAATATTATATTTTTACCTCCAAGTTCGGATATTATTATGAAACAGAAATTTATCAATACTTGTGACGCTTTGCTTCATGCCCGTGAAAGAGGAGAAACATTCGGGATCACCGTTGCGGAATTTGCCATTATGGGAAAACCGGTGATTGCTTTTGCCAATCCCCCTGAGAAAGCCCATATCAATCACATGAAAGATCAGGCTTACTACTACCAGGACAGTAAAGAACTTCATGATATTATTCTGGATGCTGATCTCAATCTGTCGGCAAAGGAATTATATGAAAAATTTCTTCCTCATCCCGTAATGGATACTTTTAAAAAGGTGTTTATTGATTAAAGTAAATATTAAAAATCCAATTTAATAACCAATCAAGAGGCATATGAAAACAAAAATAATCAATTATATAATTGGTTCAATATTTATCATTTACTATTGGATCTGTCTTCAAAACAGCTATCTTCAGATCGCTTTCCATAAAAATGGATGGTACCTTGGTGAATGGCTGATTAATTATCAGGATGGCGGGTTCAAGCGCCGAGGACTTTTCGGAACCCTATTCATATGGATCAATGAGCTCACCAATATTCAGCTGGAATATATCGTATTTGCATTTGTAGCTCTACTGTATGCCCTGTTTTTTTCACTTTTGATACAGCTTTTTGTTCAGAAAAAAAATACACTGCTTACCATAAGTATCCTTTTACTTCCAGCAGGATTGGGGATGATGTTGAAAGATCCTACCATCATTGCAAAAAAGGAAATCTTCATTTTTGTTTTGTATCTGATTTATTTTTTATGCCTTCAATCAAAAAAGAGGGTAAAAGATCTTACCGTTACATTTTTTATTATTGTTGCCATTCTTAATCATGAAGCTGCATTTTTCTATATCCCTTTTGTAAGTTTTACCTACTTTGTAAAAGATAGCTCAACAACTTTTATCAAATTAAAAAAAATCTTGTTTTATCATCTTGCCCCTGCAGCGGTTGTCATGTTACTGCTTTATAAATTCGGGTATAGCATCAGTACAGAAAACTCTTTGCAATTTCTGAAAAACCACGGGCTGGAATTGGTTCTTAAAGGTATTTACGGTTATGATCCTCAATATAATGTCCTGAATTTTTACAAGTCTCATCTTTATGGTTATCAAACCTACCTGATCAGTCTGTTTTTCGCCTCCCTTACCTTTTTCATCTACTGTAAATTTAATAAGATACATATCAGCAAAAAGTTTCTGATAATCCAGTTCATTTTCCTGATTCCTCTATTTTATATTGCTTATGACTGGGGAAGATGGATTAATATTTTCTTTACATTGTTAACTATCTTTATAGCAGGAGAAAGACAATTAATCAGTTCGGCGAAAGAAAATAGGATTGCCATTGCTTTAATCATATTCAATTCATTATGGACGATGATGCTTTTCACGGCAGGGTTCATGACCTTTCCGGCACTTGATGCTTTCATTAAAAAACTTTACTATTTTTTCTATTTCAAAATTTTTTAAAGGATATATAAATACCCGGCTCAAGCTTGGATAATAAGTATGAAAACAAAAATAATCAATTACATAATCAACTTAATATTAATTACTTATTATTGTATAAGTATCAAAACGTCCTACTTTCTGATTGTAACACAAAAGGGAGGGTGGTGCTTTGGAGAATGGATTATCAATTATCAGGATGGAGGTTTTAAGCGTAGAGGACTTTTTGGGACTCTTTTCATATGGATCAATGAGCTTACCCATATTCAGCTTGAATACATTGTGTTTGCATTTGTATTTCTCTTATACACGGTTCTTTTCTTCCTCCTGATACAACTTTTCCGAAAAGAAAGAAACAACCTGCTTACTATTGCTCTTATATTACTTCCTGCGGGCTTGGGAATGATGTTTAAAGATCCTAACATCGCCACAAGAAAAGAGATTTTATTCTTTCTACTTTATCTTATATATGTTTTATGTCTTCGTTCTAAAATTATTATAAAGGACCTTAGTATTACCCTTTTTATCATCATTGCCCTTCTCACCCATGAGGCAGCATTTTTTTATTTACCTTTTGTAGGGATGGCTTACTTTATGAAAAATAAAGGTTCATCACTTGAGAAAATAAAGAGAATACTACTCTACCAGTTCCTCCCATCGGTTATTATCATGCTCCTTCTTTATAAGTTTGGAATAAACCTAAGGACAGAAAATACGATATCATTCTTTAAAGCTCATGGATTGATTCTTAATGAGATGGGAATTTTTGATTACGATCCCAATTATAATGTCTTGAACCATTACAAATCTCACTTATATGATTATCAAACCTATGGAATAAGCATCTTGATTGGAGCATTTACATTTTACATGTACTGCAGGTTCAATAAGGTTAAAATCAATGCCATTTTTCTTGTAATACAAATTATTTTTCTTGTTCCATTATTTTATATGGCTATAGATTGGGGAAGATGGACTTATATCTTCTTCTCTCTGCTAACGATATTTATAGCGATAGAACAGAAAGCAATACTTACCAGGAAGCAGGAAATTATAGCAGGATTAATCATCGTATTTAACCTTTCCTGGAAGATGATGTTGATGACCCAAGGATTTTTAGTCTTTCCGGAATTTGATGGCTTTCTTAAGCGCGTATACTATTTTTTGTATTTTAGAATCACTAATTTGCTTTAAAATTATGGGCAACTTTGTTTCCCGATGAAAATATTAAAATAAACAATGTCGAAGATTCATATTATTATTGTCACCTACAATGCCATGAAGTGGGCAGAAAGATGCTTTAGCAGTCTAAGGAGATCTTCTGTTCCTGTAAAATGCTTCGTTATAGATAACGGATCTACAGATGGCACTCAGGAGTATATTCAATACCATTTTCCTGAAGTAGATTTTACCCAGTCTGAATCCAATCTTGGTTTTGGAAAGGCGAATAATATTGGCATTGAAAAGGCATATAAAGATGGGGCAGACTTTTTCTATCTGATGAATCAGGACGCTTGGTTGTATGAGAACAGCATGGAAAAAATGCTGGAAGTTTATAACAATCACCCCAACAAAGATGAAATTGGAATCATAAGTCCCATTCATGTGGATGGCACAGAAAAATACCTCGATATTTTCCTGGATCAGTATATCGCAAAGAATTACGAAAAAACAAGAATGATCTCAGATCTGTACTTTCAGACCCTGAAACCTTACTATGAAATTCATTTTGTAAATGCCGCTCACTGGCTTTTACCCACGAAAACGATAGAAACAATTGGAGGCTTCAACCCTTACTTTTTCCATTATGGGGAAGATGATGAATACGTAAACAGAGTTCATTTCCACCAAAAGAAAGTACTTCTTGTTCCTGGTAGCAAAGTTGTACATGACGGAGTGCAGCAACTTCATAAAATAGACTTTAATAAATATGAAGATGTTCGTATTGAAATCAATACGCTAAACCCCAATTTCCCTAACGGTTTACGGCAGGAAAAGAAGTCATTACAACAAAGCATGTTTAAAAGCCTCATGACAGGAAACATGGGAAAGTACAAAGAATCTTCTTTGAAATATAAAAAAATCACAAGAGATAGTGAAAAATTGAGCAGTTTAAGAGAGCAATTAATTCAGGCTGGCCCTACTTTTCTGAATCTATCGTAAATTAGCTCACACAAAAATTGAAAAATAATGATGAAAAATAAAATATTATGTGTGGAATAGCGGGAATTATAGGCAATAATGCAAGAAATTATCAGGAAGAGATTCAGAAAATGACGGATTCACTGATCCATCGCGGACCAGATTCTTCACACCATGAATTTTATGACAATGCTGCATTAGGCCATCGCAGACTTTCCATTATAGACCTCTCTGAAAACGGGAAACAGCCCATGTTCTCCAATACTAAAAATGAATGTATTGTTCTCAACGGTGAAATCTATGGCTATCAGGATATAAAAAAGCAATACTGCGAATATCCTTACCATGGAACTTCTGACACTGAAGTTATTCTTGCCATGTACCAGAGAAAACAGGAAAAACTTATCCATGATCTTCCGGGTATGTTTGCATTTGCTATTTGGGATAACCAGAAGCAACAACTATTCTGTGCCAGAGATCGTTTTGGAGAAAAACCTTTTTACTATGCCATTGGTAAAAACAATGAATTTATTTTCGCATCAGAAATTAAGGCTATTCTGGCGTCCGGACTTATTCAGCCTAAGGTGAGTTCTGATGCACTCTCCCACTATCTTCAATATGGATATGTAAGTTCCAATCAAAGCATTTACAGCAATATATTTACCCTTCCACCAGCACACCAGCTGATCTGGAAAGACGGAAATTTTACCGTATCACGCTATTACAGCCTCCCTGCAAAAGACAGAGTAATAAGCCTTTCTGATGCTAAGGAAGAATTTTTGTATCTTTTAAAAAATGCAGTTAAGAAACAGCTTATTGCAGATGTAGAAGTAGGAAGTTTTCTAAGCGGGGGATTGGATTCATCTTCTGTTGTAGCCTTGGTAGATGAATTTCTACCCCATCAGACTACGATCAGCTTCGGGTATGACCACAAGGACAACGAACTGAAATATGCAAAGGAAATTGCTGATAAATACAAAACCAATCATATAGAGGTTCATGAGCAAAAATCTGATCTTGTCTCCTCTCTTTTAAAAATATCACCATTCTTTGACGAACCTTTCGCAGATGCCTCTTTTATCCCTCATTACGAGATCTGCAGGGCAGCTAAAAAGAATCTTACCGTAGTATTATCAGGAGATGTAGGAGATGAACTGTTTGGAGGTTATCATTTCTATACTGTTGAAAATAAATTAAAGAAGCATTTCAGCTATAAAAATATGATTGCTCAGTTTGGGCTAAAACTATATCAGCAGCTTAAGCCAACCTCATTCCTTACCCAGAAAAATATGGAGTTTTCTTCCATTATGGATTTTCACCTGAATGATGTAAGAAATGCATTCAATAAAAAGGAACGTAACCTTCTAGGGGTAACCTCCGATTATCTGCAAACGTATAGCTTTACTCCCAATCCGGATTCTCTCAACGATATTATGAGGGTAGATCTTGAAAATTATGTTCCAGCCAATATGATGGTGAAATCTGATAGAATGGCTATGGCCAACTCTTTAGAGGTAAGAACTCCATTCCTTGATCTTGACTTCGCTGAGTTCTGTATTCAACTGCCAGATCAATTGAAACTAAATGATACCAATGATAAAATCATCCTTCGTGAGGCCATGGGATCCTACTGGACTGATACCATCAGAACACGACATAAACAAGGGTTTGGTCTTGGAGTAAAAAGCTGGTTTGCAGAAGACAACCTGATGAACTTTTCCAATGACTTATTAAAAGATCCTAATCATAAAGTTTTCAATTATATCGACTTTAAGGCTGCTCAAAATTTCCTTGACAAGGATGAAAGGCATTGGAATCTTTTACAGCTTGCCTTATGGGCTGATAATAATAAATCTGTACTGTAATGCTTGACATCTCTGTTATTATTCCTGTATACAATGCAGCTGAGTTTCTGGAAAAGGCTGTGCAGTCTGCTATACAATTTGAAGAAGTAAGGGAAATCATCTTAATTGAGGATAAATCTACAGATAATTCCCTAAAAATTTGCGAGCATTTAAGCAATGAAAATCCCAAGGTAAAGTTATTTCAGCATGCTGACCGGGGAAACCATGGCGCAGGAGCAGCAAGAAATCTGGGCATTGAAAAAGCAACAGCTCATTTCATTGCATTTCTTGATGCAGATGACTATTATCTTCCCAATAGATTTGATGCAGAAAAAGAACTCTTTAAAGATTTAAAGGTAGAGGGTGTTTTTAATGCCATTGGTACTGAGTATTTAACAGAAAAAGGAAAAGAGGAATTTGAATCCAAATTTAAGGAGACCTCACTCAGTACTGTTAATTATCCGGCAGAGGGAGAAGAAGTATTTAAAGGCCTTCTAGGCTTAACAACTAAAACTTTCGGTACTTCCTTTCACCTCAATTCACTTACCATTAGAAAAGAGTCTTTGGAACCTCATCACATCCGATTCAATAAGGATCTTCGGGTACATCAGGACACGGAATTCATTATTAAACTGGCTTACCATTGTCATTTAAAGACAGGGTGTATAGATAAGGCTGTAGCTATAAGAGGTGTTCACGACAATAACAGGATCACCAAGATTATTAAATATTCTCCACAATACAATCAAAGACAACTTCTTTTATGGAGCTCACTGAATAGTTGGGCTTCCAATAATAAAATTCCATCTGAGCCAAGAAAAAGGATCTATTTAATTTATAAATCATTTGATCTTTCCTTACAAAAAGGATTTGTCAAATATTGTACTATTTTGGGTGAAGTTCTAAAAAACCCGGAAATATTAAAGACCAAGTATCGTTTCACTTATTACAATAAATGAAAATGAAAATTTCAATAATTATTCCTGTTTATAATGCAGAAAAGTATGTATCAAAAGCTGTAGAATCTGCTTTACAACTTGATGAAGTATATGAAGTTATTCTGGTAGAAGATAAATCACCAGACCATGCTCTTCAGATTTGCCATGAGCTCGTAAAAAAACATGACCGGGTAAAACTTTTTCAACATCCTGATCAGGAAAATCATGGAGCCGGAGCCAGCAGAAACCTTGGGTTAGAAAAAGCAACTGGAGACTTTATTGCCTTTCTGGACGCAGATGATTATTTTCTGCCTAACAGGTTTACCGCTGAAAAAGAATTATTCAAAAGCCCAAAGGTAGATGGTGTATTCAATGCCATTGGTACTGAATACCTGACTGAGAAAGGAAAGGAAGAATTTCTTTCCAACATCAATGACAGCGACTTATTAACCGTAAATTATTCTGCAGAAGGAAATCAGGTCTTTAGAGGTTTATTGGGGCTTACCCCTAAAGTATTCGGTTCTTTTTTCACGCTGGATGCTCTTACCATTCGAAGATCTTCCCTCGAATCCAGTAAATTGAGATTCAATGAAGCACTCCGCCTCCATCAGGATTCTGATTTTATTATGAAACTTGCTCATCATTGCTATCTGAAATCCGGAATTATAGATCAACCGGTTGCTATGAGAGGAATGCATGATGATAACCGGATCACCAAGATTGTAAAATATTCTCCACAATACAACCGTAGACAATTCCTCTTCTGGGATTCCCTTGACAAATGGTCCAGAACTTTAACATTGGAAAAGGACGTTGCACAGCACATTTATCTTCAGAAAAAAGCATTTGAACTTTCGACGAAAAAGGGGCTCTCAAAAGCTGCAGACTTATTAGTTTCTATACTTAAGAATCCCAATATATTAAGAACAAAATATAGATTTACTTATTCCCACACTTAGAATGAAATATTTATCAATTTTATAACACACTGGCTTAAAACGTTTATTTAAGGGAGTAAATTAATAGTAAATTTTTCTCTATAGTGAGATTTTTAACATTTTTTACCTCAAAAAAAATAATTTACATAAAAAAAAAACATATTGTAATTACTTCAGTAGTGTTTGCTCGTTATTTTATTGGAAAAAAATATACTTAGTGTGTAAAACTAAAATTAAAAGCTTAAATTTCGTAATTCAAAAGGTACTAAATAAAACACAATTGTAATTCTAAATTTATTATAAAAAGGAGAAATGAAAATGAAAATCTCAGTAGTTATTCCCGTTTATAATGCAGAAAAGTATGTTTCCCATGCAGTAGACTCAGCTCTTCAGCTTGAGGAGGTATACGAGATTATTCTTATTGAAGACAAGTCACCAGATAATGCATTAGCGGTATGCCAACAGCTCGCAAAAAAACATGAAAGAGTAAAGCTTTACCAACATCCTGATAAGGAAAACCATGGGGCAAGCCCAAGTAGAAATTTAGGTATTGAAAAGTCAACAGGTGACTTTATAGCTTTTTTAGACGCCGACGACTATTTCCTATCCAATAGATTCGATGCTGAAAAAGAATTATTTAAAAATCCTAAAGTAGAAGGTGTTTACGGTGCTCTTGGGGTACAATATTATTCTGAAAAAGCAAAGCAACAATATTATCAGTTATTCGGAGACCGATTAACCACCGTCTATAAAAAATATGATCCTAAGGATGTTTTTCCTGGGCAACTGCATATGTTGGGGAGTTTTGGGCTTTTCAGTATTGATACACTAACAGTCCGCAGGGATTCTTTAATCAAGAAAATGAACCCTTTATTCAAATCGCATTTAAGGCTTCATGAAGATACGGAATTCCTGTTCCGTCTTTCTTATTACCTCGATCTCTATCCCGGAATTTTAGATAAGGCTGTTGCCATAAGAGGAGTACACGAAAACAATAGAATAACAAAGGTAGATCTTCGCATGATAGACCCATCATTTTCAAGGGCTTTACTTTGGAATGAGGTAGATCTTTGGTCACAAACCGAAAATGAAATTTCTGATGACATCAGAATCCATATCAAAAGAATGCACCGCAGCTTTGAAATTGCCAAAGCTCCCCGATTAAAAAAATGGGGAATGATTATTAAATATCTGTTCACTGATTATAGAAGTATAAGATCTGGATTGTATAACATCAATTTCAGGCATTCATTAATCTCATAAAAATTAAATACCATCCAAAATTTTGTAACTTAAAAAAAGCAAAATTTTAATAGTTTTCTGCAAAAATCGGCTGAATGGAAAATATTCAGCCGATTTTTGGGTCTTAAACTTAATTTATCAATATATCTACTTTTTTTATGTAAAAAAAATCCAAACATAAGTCCTGATAATTAACTATATTGCAGTGCTCTTACACACAAATGATCTAAAAAATTAAGTTGACAAAAAAATGAAAATCTCAGTAATCATTCCCGTTTACAACGCCGAAAGGTTCGTATCCCAAGCTGTAAAATCTGCACTTCAGTTTGATGAAGTACACGAGGTTATTCTTATAGAGGATAAGTCTCCCGACCAGGCATTGCAGGTATGTGAACAGCTTGCCAAAGAATATGACAGAGTAAAGCTTTATCAACATCCTGATAAAGGAAACCACGGTGCGGGCCCTACCAGAAATTTGGGAATAGAAAAATCTACCGGAGATTTCATTTCCTTTTTAGATGCTGATGATTATTATCTTCCCAATAGATTTGATGCTGAAAAAGAACTCTTTAAACGACCTGAAGTAGAGGGAGTTTATGGCGCACTTGGCGTGCATTATTACACTGAAAAAGCAAAACAACAATATTATCCATTATTTGGAGACAGACTAACTACCGTTTATAAAAGACACGATCCTAGGGACGTTTTTCTTGGACAAATTTACATGTTGGGAAGCTTCGGACTTTTTAGTATTGACGCGCTAACGATACGTAAGGACGCTCTGATGAAAAAAATGGACAGCTTATTTAAGGCCAGCCTAAGGCTTCATCAGGATACGGAATTCTTATTCAGGCTTTCTTATTATCTCGATCTGTATCCTGGTATTTTGGAAAAAGCCGTTGCTATAAGAGGAGTACATGAAGACAATAGAATTACACAAGTAGATTCTAAAAAGGTAAACCCGGCTACAACCCGTGTTCTTCTATGGAAAGAAGTAAACGACTGGGCAGAGAATGAGACTACTATTCCTGATCATGTAAAATTACATATCAAAAGAATGCACAGAAGTTTTCAAATTGCCAATACCTCAACTCCCAAAAAATGGGAAATGATCCTAAAATACTTTTTAACAGACTATAAGAGTATACGATCCGGAATTTATAATATCAACTTCAGGAATAATTTATTTTAGCACCTGCGCAGGTATGAATTCGCGTATTGAAATAGGTATTTAAGATATTTTTTATTGTTTCCTGCTGGCGATGATAGAGTCTGCAATCTGAGAAGTAAGTTTTTTACCGGATTCTTTATACATATGGTTTCCATCCGTATAATCATAATCTGCATAATTTTTTGAAAAGTCAAAAACCTTTACATTTTGTTTGCGGGCAATATCCTGCAATAATTTACTGAAATGGGGGTATTTTTTATTTTCAATAGCCGTGAGACTTTTAGAGGTAGGAATTCGAACAATATAAACAGATCCTTTTGTTCTCAGATAATTGATGATTTCATTAAAAGCTTTTAGACGTTCCGGCGACAGTTCTACACCACCAGCCATCTCTTTATAAAACATTGTTTTTTCATGGGTCCTTACTGCTACAGAGTCGGCATTCATGTCTATGGTTACCTCCAGCCAACCATCATTATGAAGAAAGGTATTCGATCGTCCTGCTTCAGCTCGTTCAGTGTAAATTTTAAACCAACTTCTTGTATAGTGTTTCAGCAGGTATTCATAATTAGGGGAGCAATCATAAAAGTGCATGTCATTGAGCGGAGAATGTTCTTCAGGAAAATCTTTTTCTTTCTTAACATTGTTATTCAATGATACGCTCCACGGATTGACCGTTAAAATAAAAATACCATTCTTAGTTTCGGGATCTAATTTTCTTTTTAACGCTTTAAAATACACCTGACCATAGGGAGACTGCACAATATTCAGGGAAAAATTATCAAAATCTGTAGAAAGTTTATTTTTCAAAACTCCCGACACTATTGCCTGAGAGCCACGCGAATCCCCTAAAATAATATTCTGTGGTTTTTTAACCGCAAAATGCATATAGTTATCATCTGTATTTCCATCTGCATAAGATCCGAGTATGGCCAGTACAATAAATACTGCCACAAAATAAGGGATTATTTTTATTAAAAACTTTTTCATGCTAAAACTGAAAATAAATGAATTCATTATTTCCGAAATTGGCATATCGGAGAATAACATAAATAATTACAAGATAAAAAACACGTCTTATCCATGGATGGAATCTTTTAATTTCCAGCCCATGGAATCTTTCCCTGTTGATCCATTCTATAAAGAGCATCAATACGATCAATGCCATTGCCTTGATCGGCAAAGGATTTGGTATTGAAAGAAGCTCTCTGCTAAAAATTTTACCTATATAATGACAAGCCTGAGAGACAGATTCTGCTCTGAAAAATATCCAGGCGATACAAGTGACTAAAAAGGTGATTAGAATCTGAA
Organism: Chryseobacterium sp. SIMBA_028; assembly: GCF_046535285.1. Taxonomy (NCBI): domain Bacteria; kingdom Pseudomonadati; phylum Bacteroidota; class Flavobacteriia; order Flavobacteriales; family Weeksellaceae; genus Chryseobacterium; species Chryseobacterium sp. SIMBA_028. The sequence continues at coordinate 222,452 of NZ_JAWRWZ010000003.1, forward strand.
AACATTCCTTAACTGAAGGTACTATTTTTCCTTGGGCAGCAACCTCCATATTCTGACGGTTTTTATTCATAATCAGCAACGGCATAAAATATAAAGCATTCAGACCACCCCAGATAATAAATGTCCAATTAGCGCCATGCCAGAACCCCGAAACAAGAAAAATAATAAATGTATTTCTAATTTTCATCAGAAGACCACCTTTACTTCCTCCTAATGGAATATACAGATAATCTCTAAACCATGAAGAAAGTGAAATGTGCCATCTTCTCCAAAATTCAGCAATATCTCTTGAGAAATACGGGAAAGCAAAGTTCTTTAGTAATTCAATCCCAAACAATCTTGAAACCCCCAATGCTATATCAGAATATCCTGAAAAATCACCATAAATTTGAAAAGCAAATAAGACGGCTCCTATTGCAAGATTCCCGGGACTTTCTGTTTGGTAATTGGCAAAGATCACATTCACCAGAGGAGCACAGGTATCCGCAATAACCATTTTCTTGAAAAATCCCCACAGAATCTGGCGCATCCCGTCTACAGCCTGCTCATAATTGAAGATTCTTTTTCTTTGTATTTGGGGCAAGAGATGGGTAGCCCTTTCTATGGGACCCGCTACAAGGAGAGGAAAATAGCTTACGAAAACCGCATAATCTGTAAAGTTTCGTTCTGCCTTTATTCTTTTCTTGTAAACGTCAATCACATAGGACAGCCCATGGAATGTATAAAAAGAAATACCTACCGGAAGAATAATGCTGAGAAGCCATACATTTACCTTGAATCCAAATCCGCCCAAAAGTTCTGCAAAACCATCCACAAAGAAATTATAATATTTGAAAAAGCCTAAAAAACCAAGATTGATTACAATACTTAAGGTAAGCCAAAATTTAGCTTCCCGGTTATTACGGCTATTCTCAATTTTAATCCCCGATAAATAATCCAATCCTATGGAAAACATTAGCAAAAAGAGAAACCGCCAGTCCCAACAGGCATAAAAATAAAAACTAGCCAACAATAACAATCTGTTCTGATGCTGGAATTTTTTATTGAAAACAAACCAATAGAGACAAAATACTATTGGTAAAAAAATGAGAAACCCTATTGAATTGAATAACATATTGTGTCTTTAGAATTTATTAATAGTCCTATACCGCCTTATGATTCTAAAGTTTCAATCTCAATTCAATTCTTTTTGAAAGACAGAAAGTCGTTGAGTTTTTTTCAATGCAAAAAATATTTGTCTTCCAGGGAACATTTGTTATTTCAATCATTATGGGTGTTTTTTAAGTTTTACAAAAATATAGTTTTCTTTAAAGCTTCAAAGTAATCTACTTTTGTGACTCAATTTACGGTTCTTCAGCCAAAAAGGCAACAAAGAAATTCAAAAATAGTATGAGTGTGATAAAATATCCTTTGCCAAAGCTGTTGAAAATAAAGCTTCAGAAGTTTTATCTAAATGAACCTCATCCAGCCACTTATACTGATTCTGTAAGTTGTTGTAGTTAATATAAGATACTTTTGTTTTTGAAGCCACGTTATTCATACGGTTGTCAAAGTCCGGAAATGCAAGATTTTCTATGGAATAAGGTTCCTTATTGATTGGCATTCTTATCACAATGACTTTGCCATGCTTTTTCAAAAAATTAATTGTTTTTTCAAGGTAAGCAATTCTATTATCAGAAACTTTTAATCCATTCATTCTCTCTTGAAGCTTAGCCATGTTTTTTCTATTGAACATTGCTTGCTTTTCAGGAGAAACCTTTTTGATAATCTTTATCTCATACTTTCCGTTATCTAGGATTGTTGATTCACCGATTGGATCAACAGTCGGCTTTATTTTTTTATTGAGTTCGTTCGTAAGGGATGGCTCATAGCTTTCAAATAAATATTCAATATTTGGGTTTATGGCAACCATAGAAGTTTTTGCAACAGATTTATCTTTCTCAATATAAAACTCCGGGCTGTCCGGTTTGTCTTTATCTACCATTAAAACCGCAGGTTCTACTGTAACCACAAAAACGCCGTCTTTTGTATCCGGTTTTATCTTTTTTTCAATAGATTCCAGAAACTTAGGTCCGTATGGGGAATGTGCCCAGGTAAAGGAATAATTATACAATGCTGCATTGGGAAATTTCTGATGTATAATAGGGTCCATAATAGCAGGATCTACCACCGCAGCTCTTGAGCTTCCCAGAATAAGGGAATTTTGTTGGGGTGATGTGAACCTTTTATAATAATCGTCTGTTTTTTTCTCCAAAAAATAAATACCATATACAATGACCAGCAATGGAAGTACAGAAAAAACAGCCAATCTTAAAATTGATTTTTTCATAAATTAAATTATACTTGAGTTCAAAACACTCATTATACATTTCTGCTTACCGGCAAGCTTGGCAACATCCAGTTTTTCAGATACAATACCTTAAAACATGGCATACATAAACCCTTTCGGAGCAATATAAAACAGAAAAACTAAAAATACCAGAACATAATAAAATCCCCATCTCAGCACAACACTTCTTCCTACAAAAATCTCTTTAATGGCATATTCCTTATCCCTATATGACCATTCCAGCAGAAGCATACACAAAGTAAGAATAATAATTCCTTTTTGGATCGGAAAATTAGGCAGCTGGAAAAACGACAGTGAAAATATTCCCTGATAGTATTTTATAGCCATTTCCATATCTCTTGCAAAGAAAAGAATCATCAACAGGGAGAAAAGAACAAAAGTTACAGGAATATTCTTAATTTCCTCCTTTGTTGGAATGAAATTATTTGATGTTTTAATTTTTTTATTCATTTTTCCATTCAAGATCAATGGAATAAACATGATTCCACTTACCAATCCGTGAACAATGTAATGCCACTCTGCACCATGCCAAAACCCTACTACCAAGAAGTTGATAATGATGGCCATAATCAGCCCATACTTTCCATAATCCCTGAAGTTAATGGATAATGGGGTAAAGACATATTCTGTAAGCCATGAAGTAAGGGAAATATGCCATCTTCTCCAGTAATCAGCGACATTCTGTGCAAACAGCGGATAGTTGAAGTTGGGTTGAATTTTAATTCCCAGTAGCTTCGAAATTCCAACCGCCATATCCGTGTATCCTGAAAAATCCGAATATAACTGGATAAAATACAGTACAGCTCCTATAAACAAAGCACTCCCATTTAAGGTTGGATAAGACTCAAATAGTTTAGTGGTAATTACTGCAATATTATCTGCAATCACGAGTTTTTTGAAAAGTCCCCATAACATCTGCTTCAAGCCATCTGAAAATTGAGGTGCCGAAAATTCTCTTTTGATTTTCAGATTTTTCAGGAAAGGAGTTGCTCTGTCAATCGGTCCCGCAATGATACATGGGAAAAAGGCAACAAATATCGAATAATCCAATAGAGACGGAATCTCTTTCAGTTTATTGTTTCTGATATCCAGTAAGTAGCTAATCATTCTAAATGAATAGAAACTGATCCCTATTGGGAAGATGATTTTCAATAAACCCAGTTGGTCTTTAAACCCAAAAAGCTGCAGGAAATCATTAAAGTTTTCAATGAAAAAATTAAAATACTTAAAGTACAAAAGCTGAATCAGAACAATAAAAATCCCTGACCTGAGCCAAATCACCTTAGTTTTCTCACGAGAAGACTTGATCTTGTTTCCTATAAAATAGGTAATGGCTGTCGAAACAATAAGTAATGACAGGAATTCCCAACTCCAGCTGCTATAGAAAATATAGCTTCCTGCGAGCAGAATTATATTTTGAATCTTGGTGGTCTTTCCAAAAAGATAATAAACAAAATATAACGCAACAAAGAAGAGTATAAAACTGTATGAATTAAGAAGCATACAAAAGTTTTATTTAGAAGTTATGGAATCTATCATTTCTCCAACATCATTCCAACTTCTGATTTCCGATGATGTAAAACGTATTCCGAAAGCCTTTTCTACTGCTACAATTAACTGGATATGGGAAAGAGAATCCCATTCTTCAATATCTTCTGCTGTAGTTTCAGGAGTCAGTACAATCTCTTCATTATCCAGTTCATCACGAAAAATACCTGTAAGTTTAGCTAAAGTTTCATCCTTGTTCATAATGCTTAATGAGTTTTATAGTTTATTATTAATATATACCTGCTTGGTTTGATAGTCATTCACATTCAACACCCATTTTTCATCCTGCTTTGTGAATCCCAGTCTTTCATAATGATCCTTTACCATTTGGTTTTTGGAAGTGGGGATAAATTCTCCCTCTATATATTTGTATCCGTTTTTCTGAGCGGTAGCTACAATGGTATTCAGGGTAAAATCCTCCATTCCTCTTTTCAGAACACGGCAGCTCATTAGCCATGTATTGATAAAAAGAGTTTCCTGAGTTTTCTTTTCAAGCACAATAACGCAGATCAGTCCATTATCTCCATATTTATCCTCCAAAGTAAAGGAAATGGTATGATGATCTTCAGATTTCATCAGATCTTCAACATCTTGTTCTGTATATCGTACCGTTCTCAGATTAAACTGATTGGAGCGCTGTGTCAACTGGGAAACCCTTGGTTTTGAAAAGCTATTGAATGCCTGAACATCAGAAACCATATTCATACTTTTCAGAAAGTCTTCAACATTGGTAAAACTTTGTATATCCACAGCTCTCTGTGCTTCAACCTGATATTGCTTTGTTCTTTCGGAATCATTTTCAGAAAAACTTGCTGTTTCAAAAAGGTTTAAGCTGTACAGGTATTCCAGATATTCTGCTGGGTCCTCGGGGAGCTCCGGAACACAAACTTCCGGAAGATTCTCTCTTACAATATTTCTTTCAAATGGATTGTCATCCAGAAACACCATAGAATCATACCCTATATTCAAAATACTCTGTATTTTCCTGATATTATCTGCCTTATTTTCCCAATTGGCAACAAAAACCGCTATATCATCCAATTTAAGGATCATATCCGGATGTTTTTCAAAGGGCTCCTTGGCTTTATCCTCATCATTTTTACTGCAAACAGCAAGGATCACCCCTCTTTTCTGCAGAGCTTTTACCCAATATTGAAATTCTGTAAATGCCTTTCCAATTCCAAAGCTTCCGATTTGAATTTTTTCAAGGCCATCGTCTCCTATGATTCCGCCCCAGGTTGTATTATCCAGATCCAGAATCAGGCATTTCTTAAACTTCCCCTCCAGAGAGGAAATAATCCCTGTAATATGATGAGCAACCACAGGTAATGCATCCAGTGACAATACCATTTCTGTATTCACATAGATATTAGGAGAAAACATAAAATCTCTTCCCCATTTATTTTGAATGGAAACCAGATCTGCTATAAAAAAGTTATTATTCTTGACTGCAATTTCTGCCGAAAGAAGATAGTTAAGTTTATTCTGCTGGAAAACAAATGAAGACTCAACCTTATTGGAAAAGTTCCCAAACACCTGATTGTTGATGGATGGAAAATTACAGTAAATCACCCGGCTTTTTGTTCTGCCCTGAATGGTTTTATAAAGTTCTTCTACATAAGCGATCTTATTGTCAGCAAAAACTGTCTGGGAATCATACGATTTATAATACTGACCCAAAAGTTTATGAGAAGACTCAAATATGATGGTATAATCTGCATTAAACTCGTAATATTCTGAGGTAGGATCCAGTATCTGACGGGAAATCTGCCCAAAATCTGCTTCGAATATCTCCAAGTCAAGACTTTCATTGAGGGCCGTTCCTTTTAAGGCAATATTCAGAAACTGGGTAGCGGTATCGCCTAATAGGGCCACCTTTACTTTTTTAAGTTCCTGAGTGTTTTTGCGAAGTTCTTTTTTAAGCTCCGAAAATGTCTTGTACATAGCTATTTTTTATTGAATTAAAATATAGGTGTACGATTATTATTCTCTTTATAGGTAGGGTATATCGAATATTCACTCGACACGTAGGTGTGGAAAACTCTTTTCATTTTTAAAATTGTGTTGCTTTCCTGCAAAAGTAAAGATTTTTATCTGATATTCAGCTTTTTCAAGTAATCTCTCAATGGTTTTTCTATAAATTGATAAAACAAAATGGAAGTCATAATAAGAACAATCATATAAATTCCAAATATGGTGTTGATATCAAGATGATATTCTTGTAATATTTCTCTTAATATATACAAAATGGGAATATGAGTAATATACACAGCATAGCTTGCCTCTCCCAAATATTCCAAAGGTTTCAATGAAAACAGCTTCGTTAATGTTCCGTTATTTCTGGATATTAAAATAATAAGCGGAATAAAAAGAATCGCCATCAATCCATTGTGATAAAAAAGAGGAACAAAAATTAAGGATATTAAAATAGCTGCAAAAATGATAATCACCGGAATATCAAAGTTCTTCTGTCCAGAGTTTTTCACAAAATATAATCCCGCAAGATTTCCTACTAAAAACTCATTAATATGCATCAAAGGGAAATAATACAGCAGCTCATGACTTTCTGTATGAGGTCCTTTATAATAGGATGAAGCAGCATAAAGATTGCAGAAAACCTGAGTAATAACCCAGATAATGATGGTTACCACCCAGATACTCTTATTTCCCTTGGAATAAAAATAATTGTACAGCAAAGGAAATATCAGATAGAACAAAAACTCTACAGAAATAGACCATCCCGGAAAATTCAGGATCATGGCCTCACCAGGAATCCAGCTCTGAAAACCCAACAGATATAAAAACCCTTTATAAATACTGAAGTTGTAATATCTTGTAATCAAGTAAAGCAGAAGCCCTACTACATATAGCGGATAAATCCTTGCAAACCTGTTTTTATAATAATCAAAGTATCCGATCCTATCTTTTTTGTGATAGGCTACAATCATAATAAAACCTGAAAGAATGAAGAAATAACTTACTCCAACATTCGCTCTCAGAAAGATATTTGAAATATAATCAATGTTATATAAAAACAGATCTTTGTTGAAATGGGAAATGACAATTGCCATCGCAGCAAGAAACCTGGTAAATGTAATCTGGCTTATCTTCATATAAACTGCTAAACAGTCGTGTTATAAGTTTTTATTTAAACATTTTTTCATCCAGAAATTTTCAACAATAAAGAGAATTTATCACTGTTTCCCATTAAACGAATTATAAAAGAGGATCGGTTGTCCTGTTTTAAAAGCTATTTAATAAAAATACCAATATATTTCCCTTCGTATTCTACAACTGTGGTTTCTATCTTATTTTTTTCACAGAAATCCTGATAGGCAGAGTTATCTCCGATATCATCACTGATGAAAACACCTCCTTTTCTCAGATGGCTGTAAAGCTCATCATAAGCCCACATTCTTCCGTTATAACTCTTATCAGAATCATAGTGAAGAACATCAAACGTAGCGTTTTCTGAAAATATCTTCGGTAGTGATTCCCTGTCTGCAAAACGGAATAGCTTCCAGCCCGTCTTAAGAATTTCAGGAACTACATATCCTACATATTGATCACCATCCTGTGCAAGGTAAGGCATATCTGAACTGTATAACGTTCCATTTCTTTTTACCAGTGATAAAAGTGTAGCCAATGAAGACCATCCATAGGCAACCCCTGTTTCCACTACATGTTTAGCATTTGTAAACTCACAGGCATAATAAATCAGCTCCAAAGCACCCGGGCCGCCCATTTTTACGGGACAATCCTTTTCCTTTTGTGCTGCTGTTGCTAAGATTTCCTGATAATTGCTACGGAAAGCCTCTATCTCATATCCAAAAAGCTTTGAAACGGCTTCTTTCTGTGATACCGCTCTTCCGGCTGCCCAAGAATTGGTTTTTTCTTTTCCTTTGAATGCATTGCCTCTGTTAACCGTATTTTTAATAATTTTTCTACCCAGTTCCGGATAAAGGTCGGGCCTTTTCAGATACCCGATAAATGTTTTGAGAACTCTTGTTATTTCACTCACTGTGTTGCCTTTAATAGAGCAAAAATAAAGATTTTTTTTTTCATTTAATATAAAAACAGATTATATTTGTGTAACTCAAGTGAAAAAAAACAGGGCCATAACCTCATTATGAAAAGCGCCATTTTACCATCAAGATCCCATTTTCAATGAACAATTTTCTTTCAACATACTTTCTGAGACATCCATCAGTAATCATTGATAGGTTAACGGATAAAAATATTGAACTTTGTAATAAGGAATTAACCTTCAACCCTCTTTTAGATTAATATGAAGTTTTCTGTACTTATAGCCCACTACAACAATGCATCACTGTTCAAGGAGTGCTATCATTCTCTGCTTCAGCAGACCTACCAGAACTGGGAAGCCGTTATTGTAGATGATGCCTCTTCAGAAACCGAAAGAGATCGGGTGAAAGCTATCATTGCGGGAGACGAAAGATTCAGGTTTTTTGAAAACGAAAAAAACAGTGGTGTTGGGGTTACTAAAAGCAGGCTTATAGAACTGGCTGCAGGGGAAGTTTGTGGTTTTGTAGATCCTGATGACGCCATTCTTCCGACAGCCATCGAAAAAGCGATGCAAATTTTTGAACGCAAAAAAAATGTGGTACTCACCTATTCCCGCTTTATGGGTTGTGATAAGGATCTTAAACCGATTGCTCCCTACAAATCGGCAATGCAGGTAAGAAACAATGATCCCTACTTCTTCAATTACCCTATTCAGATTGGTCATTTTACTACATTCAGAAAGGATGTTTATGAACAAACAGAAAAAATGAACCCGGAATTAAGAATCGCTGAAGATCAGGATTTATATCTAAAGATGTACGAAAAAGGTGATGTTTACTTCATTGATGACACCAATTATCTGTACAGGGCACATTCCGGAGGAATTTCTCAGAATGACAATAAGGGAAAGTCCTATGATTATTTTGCTCAGGTGGTTTTCGCGACAATGAAAAGAAGAAACCTCACAAGCATCAATGGGAAAAAAATTCCGGAAAGATATACCAATCATCAGGAGATTTTCTCTCTTTTGGAATATCAGCACGGTATTGGATACAGGATAAAGAAAAAAATAATTATTGTGTTACAAAAACTTTTCAGATAATGTCAGAAAATAAGAAAATACAGGTTCTTTTCAGGCACCGATCGATGGAAATGGGTGGTGTAGAAAAGGTTATATTGAGTATGCTCAACAATCTTAATCCTGAAAAGTTTGACATTACCGTTTGCCTGAACCTGAATCAGGGGGAGCTACGGAATGAATTTCCAAAACATATCAAAAAGGTATATTTAACTGAAGGGAAAGAAAGTTTCTCACAAAATCCTCTTATTCATAAACTTCAGCTTCTCCGCCGAAGAATGAAACTTTCGCAAGCCTTAAAAGACCATAGGGTATCTGATCGTATTCTGGGAAATAAAAAATTTGATATTGAGATTGCTCCTACCTATGCTGCTTTCTCATCTGTGGTCAATTCCAGCAATAGAGCTTCAAAAAAAATTGGATGGTTTCACTCTGAAATTAATGTTCCGGGTATGCAGCCACTGGTTCCGGATATTCTTAAAAACTTTCCTCAATTTGATCACATGATTTATTGTTCTCAAAAAATTAAGGATATTATGCACCAGTCGTATCCAGATTTGTCGTATCCCGCAGAAAGTGTCGTAATTAATGCTATCCCTATTGAAGAAATTAAAAAGAAAGCCGAAGAAAAGATAGACGATTTCCCTCAGGGACCTGTTTTTGTTTCTGTAGGACGTCTTCATACCAGAAAAGGTTATCATAAGCTCATTGATGCCCATAAAAGGTTAATTGACGAGGGATTTCATCACAGCATTGTTGTTGTAGGCAATGGAGAGGAGATGAAAAACCTGACAGAGCAGATTCGCATCAATAATGTTCAGGACACCTTTATTTTATGTGGCAACAGGATGAATCCTTATCCCTACATTAAAAAGGCGGATTATTTTATTCTTTCCTCGGAATCAGAAGCATGGCCGCTTGTAGTTGCTGAAGCTTTGATTCTTAAAACTCCTATTATTGCCACTGATACCGGCGATGTAGGTGTCATGGTAAAAGATAGAGAAACGGGATACCTCATCAATTATGACACCCATGAAATGTATGAAGCCATGAAAGTTTTTTTAACGGATCAAGAGCTTATTACCAAGATCAGAAAAAACCTTGAAACGATAGAAGACCAGTTTGATAATCAGAAAATTTTCAATACTGTTGAAAAGATTATTGAGGGGCTTTATAAAAAATAATTACTGCGCCGAATATCCTCCGTCTACGACCAAATTTGAACCTGTAATCCATCTTGCCGCATCAGAAAGTAAGAAAATACAGGCATTTGCCACGTCTTCGGGTGTTCCGATTCCCAGAGGATGTTTTTTAAGAATTTCCTCAGCAGCAGCTTCACCAATATTTTCAAACATTTTTTCCAGAATAGGGGTATTTACCATGGCAGGACTGATACTATTGACACGGACATTGCTTCTCGAAAGCTCCATAGCCATAGAACGTGCCCCAGAAATAACGGCTCCTTTACTGGAGGAGTAAGCTGCTTTTCCGATTTCACCCACCATGCCCGCTACAGAGGAAATAAAGACAAAACTAGAAGTTTCGGTTTTATATTTTTTAAGGGATAAAATCTTGGCGATTTCAAAACCGGCAATTACATTAATGGCAAAGATATCATGATATAGCTGTGGGGTATGTTTTTTTAGCGGAAGCGTTTTTTCTACTCCTGCACAGTGGATAAAGCCTGAGATCTTTCCCAATTCTGATACTTTTTCAGCAATCAGTTCCTCAAGGTTTTCACATTCTGCAATATCTGTAATAATAGTTTGAGTTTTGGTCTCCGGAGCCAGCATGGATATTGTTTTCTGAAGCTCTTCTTCATTCCTTGCAATCAGGATAAGGTTTGCACCACTCTTGCTGCATTCTACAGAACAGCTTCTTCCGATTCCGGAAGAAGCCCCTGTAATAAGAATATTTTTATTTTTTAATGAAAACTGATTCATTAATCTTCAAAGTTTTCTTTACCAATAATATTGACAAGATCCGCTACAGTCTGAACGTCTTTAAAATGCTTTGTATCAATCTTTTTACTGAAATTCTCATCTACAAAAGCAATAACAGAAAGTAAACTGATGGAATCATAGCTTTCCAGCTCCTTAAGGTTTGTGTCTAATGTAAGAGTTTGATCTTCTTCTAATTCTTCTTGTAACTTTTCTAAAAAAACGGATGTCTTCATATATTTTTTATTTTATGATGTTTATAATTAAATTTCCAATATGGTTGCGCCCCAGGAATATCCCACGCCAAAACCAGCTACCAGAACTTTATCGCCCGGTTTTAACATTCCCTTATCCATCATATTTTTCAATGCAATGGGAATGGTTGCAGAAACGGTATTCCCTGTTTTTTCCATATCAATATAGAACTTTTCTGCGGGTATCTTTGTTTTCTTTCTTAGATAATTCAGCATGAAAGAATTAGCCTGATGAAAAACAAAATGGTCTATATCATCCATTGTCAGTCCGTTAACCTCCATTGTTTCTTTTACCAGACCGGGAATATTTTCAATTGTAAAATTAAAAATCTCAGGTCCGTTCATATACAAGTTTTGTGGTTCGAATTCATTTTCAGGATTTAGTTCAAAATCTATTCTGAAAGCTCCTTTTTTTACAATAAGGTTTTCGGCACCGCTTCCGTCTGTTCCCAGACAGAACTTATAATCCGTCCCATTTTCGGCTTTTTCTATAATAGCTGAGGCAGATGCATCCCCGAATATACTTCGGTTTCCTTTATCTTTTGGATTGATATGTTTAGTATAGGTTTCTGAAGTGATCAGCAAAATACTTTTGGCAATTCCTCCTGCAATCAAACCTTTGGCAAATGCCAGTCCATAGACAAATCCTGAGCATCCCAAATTAAAATCCATGGCTCCTATATTTTTTCTAAGCCCAAGCTTATCCTGCAAAATACACGCCGTAGTGGGAAGAAAATAGTCCGGGCTTTGGGTACAGAAGAGAATAAAGTCTACTTTTTCTCTGTCATAACTCTCAAAAATTTTTTCTGATGATTTTACGGCAAGATCTAATACCGTTTCATTTTCTGCTGAGATGTGGCGTTGTGAGATGCCTACTTTTTCCTGGATCCTTTCGGAACTCCATTCGGGGAACTCTTTTTCCAAATCCTCGTTGGTAAGAACCAGCTCCGGCAAATAATATTCTATTTTGGAAACTTTTATCATATAAATTCTTTTTCTTTGCAAAAGTAAAAAACAAATTTACAATAATGATATTCATATACCGAATAGTACTTAAAATACATTCCGTCTATCATACCTTTTTAAACAAAGCCAGTTTAGAGGCAGCAAAATATCATGGTATGAAAGTAGGGAAAAATTTCAATATGCCGGACAAAATCTATTTTGGAACGGAGCCTTATCTTATTGAAATTGGTGATAACGTTAATATTGCTGCAGGTGTAAGATTTGTTAACCATGGCGGAACCACTACTCTGCTGAGAAAGCTTCCCGGGTATGAAGATGCGAGGATTCTTGGAAGAATTAAAATTGGCAATAACTGTACCATCGGAATCAATTGTGTTATTACTCAGGATGTACAGATTGGAAACAACTGTATACTGGGAGCGAATTCAGTTTTATCACAATCTATGCCGGATAATACTGTATTTATTGGCAATCCAGCCCAGTTCCTTTGTACGATTGAGGATTATGGAGATATTGTTTTAAAAAACAATCCGGAATATCCAAGAGAATTAGAAAAAGACCGCAAAAAACTGGATGAATACATTAAAGCCCATCTTCCACACAAATACAAAAAAGCAAGAAGGATAAAATAAATATGTAGAGCTTTAGTTCTGAAAAAACAATGTGCTTATTTTTTTAAATTCCTTTTGCTTAATAATAAATTCATACTATTTCAGAACAGAAACTTTATTTTTTATACTTTTGTGTGAGACCTAATGATGAATTAAAAACCACAAATGAATAAAAAAATTTTATTTGTATACTATCAGAATATTAAAATCGGTGGTGTAGCAAAAGTTCTGACTAACATTACCTCTAATTTAGCAGACCGGGGATATACCATTGAAATCCTTTTTCTCATGGCTCCCCATGATGATTTTTATATCGTCAATCCTAAGATCAAAAAACATTATATAGATTCATTTGCAGACAAATATTCTCAGTTTGCGATACATATCAGAGAGAAATACAGTTCTGCTCCTAAAATACATACAGCCTACTCCTATCTTTATGACTGGGGCTCCTACAGGGTATCCCGGGACTGGATCAAGGAAAACCACCATAATTACACGACCATTGTTACCTGCTGGTATAAACTGGCCACCATGCTCTCATTTGATAAAGAAGTGAGTAAGAAAACCATTGCCTGGGAACATTCTTCATTCCGGGTAGGTGGAATCATCTATGATAAAATGCTAAGAAAGAATTATCGGAAGTTAAAATCTATTGTTAGCATCAATAAACCTTCTGTGGAATATTATGAAAAGCTGAACACTACTTTTTTCATCCCCAATCTTTCGGATGGGATTTATGAGGATCTTACATTTACTCCTAATCATGAAAAGGAGAATATCATCAGCTTTGCCGGCAGACTGGATAAAACCAAAAATGCAATAGAACTGGTTAGGATTTTCAAAAACACTCCAAAACCGTCTGACTGGAAGCTACAGATCATTGGTGAGGGATCAGAAAGAGATAACATCGCAGCCTACATTAGAGATAATAAACTGGAAAACAGCGTTTTCTTATTAGGACCTAAAGCACCTGAAGAGGTGGCCGCATTATTAAAAAAATCAAAGATATTTGTCTTTACTTCATTAAGTGAGGCGTTTGGATTGGTTCTTGTGGAAGCTATGTTCTGTAGTAATGCCATTATTTCTTATGACTGCGAATTTGGTCCGTCCGATATTATTAATGAGAAAAATGGTTTTTTAATACCTTTACATGATAGAAAAATGTTTGCTGAAAAACTTGAACTTTTAATTCATGATGAAGAACAGCTGGCTAACTTGATGAGATCCTCTTTTGAAGAATCAAAAAAATGGAGAAAAGAGGCTATATTAGAGAAATGGGACAAGCTCCTTCAATAAACTACATTATCTATTGTAAACACCAGTAAATATTTTTCACTAAATATAAAGATGCTCCTGAATGAAGAAAAAAATTCTTATACGTATTGGTTCCCTGCGCCATGGAGGTGCAGAAAAGGTTTTAATCAATTTCCTTAAAAACCTTCCTGAAGACAAATATGAAGTTGATCTGTTAATTAATCTTTATACAGGAATGTATATTAAAGAAGTTCCGTCATGGGTTAATTTACATTACCTCCTGAAAGGAGAAATGATTACCACCAACAGACCTCATGAGATCCCTGTAAAGGCATTCAGGGTACTTTACCAGAAAATGTTTCTTGTGTTTCCATCTCTTCTCTACAAGTTTGTTTTGAAGAACAAAAAATACGATGTAGAAATAGCTGCCATCCATGGAATGTACAGAGAGCTATTATCCAGCCCGCAAAAAGATTCTAAGAAGATTATCTGGATTCAGAATGATATTTTCAACCTTAAGGAATATACTCCGGATGTGATCCAGCAACTCTTCAAGTTTGACAGAATACTTGTTATTTCCAATAAGCTAAAGGAAGAAATGCAAAAGCTGGCTCATAGTGAAAAAGAAAAACAAGCCGTTATTAAGATCTTTAACCCTATAGATAAAGAAGATACTTTACAAAAGGCTGACATAGAGATCAATGACTTTCCTTTTTCTAAAGATCTGCCCACCTTTGTTACTATTGGAACGGTATATCCGCAAAAAGGCTACGACAGACTTCTTGACGTTCATAAAAAATTAATGGATGAAGGTTTGAAACATCAGATCATCATTATTGGTGATGGGTATGATTTTGAAAATATTCAGGAAAAACTTAATCAATTGGAACTTCAGGAAACTGTAAAAATGTTGGGATTCCGAAGCAACCCCTACCCTTACCTTAAAAAATCAGACTTTTATGTTATGTCTTCCCGACACGAGGGATTTCCTACCATTATTGCTGAAGCCCTTATTCTGAATAAACCGGTAGTTTCTACGGACGTTTCAGGGATCAGAGATTTGTTACAGGATGGGAAACTAGGGCTTATTACACCAAATTCAGAGGACGGAATCTATGAGGGGATGAAAAAAATACTTACCGATAATGATCTTTCAAAACAGTATGAAAGAGAAATTACCAATACGGACCTCCCGTTTGTATTGGAGAAATCGGTAGCACACCTTCAGGAAATTATAGATAAAGTATAAAATATTTGCCATGCCTGATTACACGATAATACAGAAAGATTTTTACCGGGAAAAAGGCCAATGGCTTTCTACTGTCGGGATTTGGAAAAAATGTATCAATCCCAATCTTCATTATATTTATATTTTCAGAAAAGCACAGAAATATCCGAAGAAATCTTTTTCCGGTATATTCTGGAGAGTGATTTTAAGGCATTATCAAATAAAATACGGTTTTCAAATCTATCCTGAAACTGAAATTGGGGAAGGGCTGTACCTTGGGCATTGGGGTGCACTTGTCATCAATCCGAAAACTAAAATCGGAAAAAACTGCAATATTGCTCAGGGAGTTACCATAGGCCAGCAAAACCGAGGAAAAAATGAGGGCTATCCTATCATTGGTGATGAAGTATGGATAGGTCCCAACGCTGTTATCGTTGGAAATGTAAAGATTGGCAGCAATGTACTTATTGCTCCCAATGCCTATGTTAATTTTGATGTTCCTAATGATTCTATGGTGATGGGAAATCCCGGAAAGATTTACCCAACCACAGACGCAACAAACGGCTACATCAACAATAAAATATAAATCTGGACAGCCTCAAGTGAAATTCCCATTGAAAGGGATACACTAAAGACTATTTAACATAACATATTCATAATCAATAATAAATCCCACATCAATATTGTGGGATTTATTATTTTTATTTACTTTTATAAAAAAATAAGGAAAGCTATGCCATCATTTATTTTTTTATAAAACTAAAAACACATACCATGAAAAAAAACACTCAAATTCATCCTAGGCGGTTTGGAAACTGTCATTTCCCTACTCTTTTTTATTTCGAAAAATAACGATCTACGGTTTAAAATTAGAAAACTGTAAACATTTGCGTGTTTATAGCCCTTGTATTTTCATTATCCGTCAGTGAGAATAGCAATATAATTTTACTGTTCATCTTAATATTTACTCAAAACACAACTCTTAACAATTCCTCGGAACATTATGAAAAAAAAGTCTACGCTCAGGGCTATAGCCGTACTATTTTGTATAGTACCTGCCCAAGCTTTTTCGCGAGTCTCTCTCCTCCCGGCAGAGTACAGTTATGAAAAAGAAGAATTTTCTAGATCGAGCCGTTATGCTCCACCCTATCTCTATGATTTGGATCCTGGGTTTACCATTCAGCAGAATGTCAATCAAAAAGGACTAACCCTTGTTGAAGGTAAGCTTACAAAACCTTTTACCAGTGATGACATCAAAATGGAAATCAAGTACCAGAACGCGCAAGGGAACTGGGTAACCGCTTGGTGCAAGATCTTGTATTCTTACAACCAGTACAATGAAAACCTGAAGTCTGTTTTCGAATTACCGGCCTCCACCACAGCAACTTACAATCTAAAAATTGAGCTCAGCTCAAATTCCAATCTCAGCAATTTCAACAGTGTGGTTTGGAATAAATCAGTAAGTCATTACAAGCAGGGAGATTATGCAGCTACCAGCTGTGATCTGGATGAAAATGAATATACCATCCTCCTTACTCCTAAAAAGGAAAATACATTGATCTTAGACAATGCAGGAAAGGTGACCGGTATTAAAGACAGGGTAACATCGGCCCATGCATGGAACAAGCTTGGCAATGTCATCATGAACAATAAAAAGGATGATGTGGTATTTGCTACAACAAATCCTTCAAACCTCATCACAGATACCAATGGCAGTAAATCTGTAAAACTGATCAATACAGGGGCAATAAGTGACACATTGGGAGCTACGCCTGAGTTTATCTATCATGCAATGCCTGGACACCCAATACCGTATTTATACAGCTATAATGATCCAGTATACATGTTTGCAGGGAAATTTTCCATTCACGGATTAATGATGAAATTCAGCCAATGGCCGGGAGAACCTAACGGACCAGGCTATCATAATTTCAAGAACCCAAACAGCCTGGAAAGCAGATACTTTAATATGTATAATACAATTCATGAGAAACTATCTGATTTTATGACGGATCAGGAACCTATCGTCATTGTATCCAGCTATATCACGGGATTCAGGGTATATAAAAGTAATGGCACCTATATCAATATTACCAACCTGACCGCTCACAGTAATTATGGAGCTCCTCATTTCGGTTATACCAACAACGAAGGAAATGCCCGAAGAGGGCCTGGTTCTGAAGACCTTATCATTTCCCATACTCCGGAAATGACTTTATATGGTATGGGAGCACTACGAAATGACGTGACCAGCTTCTACCAGCCTGTAAGATCATTACAGGATATTGAATCGGAAGTATCAAAATTCATTAACTATGTAGGAATCTTCAACGTTCCTTATAATGTTGGAGAATGTGTCAACTCATGCTTCACCGTAAATTCTGGAGCTCTTCCTGACAATAATGCTACAGACTGGACCAAAGCTCCCAACAGCTATATCTTTACAGGAAAAGATAAGAATGGCAATGCTGTAGATGGTCTTTACATTCCTGTTAAAAAAGCATATGAGATGTGGGCAAAAGGAGGTGATTTAATGAAAGATGAGCAGAACAATTATACTAAAATTCCAGACGGAGGAATTGCTAAAGCTGGATTATATTGGGAAGATGAAGTGGGATTGATACAATCAGTTGCACTTGAAGGAACCGGAGAAAGCGCCAAAATCAAGGTACTTATCAATAAGCTTAAAGAGGGAAATGCCGTAGTTTCTTATCGTATCAATGATAAGGTATACTGGACATGGCACGTTTGGGTTACCGATGACCCAACGAACGGAAGTACTTATCATCAAGGATTTGAAGCTGATAAAGAGAACAATCAGGTTACAGACTGGAGATGGATGGACAGAAACCTGGGTGCAACCAATGCCAATCTTGTAGGCCATGATTTTTACAAATCTGGAGGATTGCAGTATCAATGGGGAAGAAAAGACCCATTCCCGTCCAATTACAAGGATCTCTCCCTCTATACCATCAAAGGAGAAGTAGGAACATTGAAAGGTTCTGTTCCTTCAAAATACAGAGGAAATCTATATGCTGCAGCTGACAATACAGGTTTTGATTCTCCCAACGGAAACATCAGATATTCTATTAACAACCCAATCAACCTGATTATCCCACCAGTTTATGTATACAAAATTGGAGAAACGCTGGTTGATAACGGTGAAAATTATATGAAGCAGGGGCCTAATGCATCTGACTGGGAAAGAAAAGAACAAACCACATGGTTCTCTAAGAATAAATATAAATTTTTCAATAAAAATAACCATTACGAAAATGAAACCTGGGACCTTTGGGGAGATACCCGTGGTGGAAAATGGGTAAATATGAATACTTCTGATGCAACCGTTGCCAAGGAAAGTAAGCAATATGCACTGAAATCTTCTTTTGACCCATGCCCTTGCGGATGGAGAGTTCCATCTTTCTACTCATCAGTAGATGCCTCACCTAAATCCAGCCCGTGGGGTAAAACCGGAGGCTTAGGGAATGTGGATATTGTTCCCAACACTCCAAGTGTTCAATACCCTGGAATAAAAGTATATCCCGGATATGGATTTGATTTAAGCAATGTTGCGGATCGAAATTTAGGAATGCTTCCAATCACTGGAAATTATGAATATTATCCTCAACCGATGACCTTGGCCAACCGTACCAGTGCGCAAATTGACGCCTTAAGGGATGGCAACAAATTATACAAACAACCATTCATAGGTTTTCAAGATCAGCACAGTGACGGAGCATTGCATGCTTCTACCTTTTTCTCTTCCATCAGCCCGGGGGAAACTCCTGTAACAGGAGCAAGAGGTCTTTTCCTTATATCAGATGCAGGGAACGTACCCGGCCATTCAAATCTGGGATGGCATAATATCGCATACAACCGTGTTTTAGAAGGAAACACTTATGAAACAAGAGCAGTACGTTGTATCAAAGATCCAAATAATGCTTATATGCCTACAGAATTTGAAGCAGAATATATTGCCTCATCTCCTGTACAATATTCATTGGAAACCCTTAAAGGATGGACAAAAGAACCTAATAGCTATATTGAGTATACCAATTCAACATTAGCAACTCCAACTCCGGCTGATAAGGATAGAATAATTGAAATACCTTTAAGAAAGGCTTATGCGATGTATAAGCTGTATCTTTCTGAGAATAATGATTTTCCTGTCGGAAGTACCAAGTCAACATCCATTGTTTGGACAACTGACAAAACTCTAATCTCAAAAGTTGAGGTAATAGATGGTTCCATGGAAGATGCTAAATTAAGAGTAACCCTGAATGAAAATAAAACAGGTAATGCTGTAGTTGCATTTCATTTGGGAAATTCAGGACAATGGGTGAGCAATAACAACAGTGACCCAATAATCTGGAGCTGGCATATATGGGTTCCACAGTCAATCGTACAGCAGCAGCCTGAATTCACTACAGAAACCGTTGCCAATGGAGGTATTAAAGCGGATACAAGCAACCAATTTGTAAACCCCGCCAACAGTTATTATGGAGTTCCTTTAAAGACTATTCTAATGGATAGGGATTTAGGAGCACAAATGCCTTTTATCGATACCCATATGGCACTCCCGGCAGAGTCAACCACCGACCCATTATCCTACAACCCAGCTAACCCAACGGCTGAAAATAGTTTAAGGGTATTACAAATAAAGAACAGCGGGGGTATGCACTTTCAATGGGGAAGAAAAGATCCAATCCCGGTTTTCTATAATCCCGGAGGTTTTTACAATACCTCTCGCTCATTCAATGTGTATACTATTTTTAGACAGACGGGTATAAGCGGTACCACTCCAGTATACTCTGCAGCAATTAACAATACAAATTACGAAGCAAATTATACTAAAGAATATTCCACATATTCAAGTATAATCAGTGCAAATGATGCAACATCAGACAAGATAAAGAAAATCATAAAATATTCTGTAAACAATCCATTTATATTTATGTATAGTAATTCCACCAGTGCAGTTAAAGACTGGTTATCTGATGAGAATGGACTGCTTCCAAGTCGTTGGGGACATGCTACTGAAAAATCTCCGTATGACCCCTGTCCTGATGGATGGAGAATCCCTGACTTACAAGGTACATCTACAGAAGGAGTGAATATATTTGATGGATATTTAGCGTATGCCAAAGGGAATTCACCTTGGTTTTATAATGCCAAGTTCAGTATCCTGCAGTCAGGAGTTTATAAGAACTTCTATGGAATAGACCCCTCAGATGTCAACGCCTATGTAAGTAATGAGCCCTATAACATTAATAAAATGACTTATCTTGGTGGATACGTAAGAGTAATACCTACCAATAAATTACCTATACGATATGGTTACATTCTAAATAGACCTGAATATAACATTGGAACCTTTGCCAATAATGGTATCAGAGGTTTTGCAGGAGGCAAAACACTTGATGAGATAGTAACACCTGATGTAACAGCCCATCTTAGAAGATCTGGTATTTGGACTTCTGCGCCATTAGGAAGCAGTGGACATGCCGCAGGAATGTATTTCAATGCAGAAATTACAACCGGAGCTAATGATAAGCTCTATTTCCTGAACCCATCTTTTGCATTTTCTCCACAGGCAGGAATGTCTTGCCGTTGTGCCAAAATTCAATATGACGGCTCGGGTAAGGAAATAGCCAGATACGACCCTAATGCTGTTGCTGTACCTAAAGATGCTCTTAGAAAAGCATCCAGTACTTTTGAGCAAGCCAAGGTTACAGAAATGGTTGTAAAAGACAAGCTAACTGTATTCCCGAATCCGGTAAAAAGTATTCTGTATATCAAACCTAATGAGGTTAAAGAGTATTATTATCAGATCTACAATATGTCTGGACAACTTATCAAGTCAGGTAAGTTTGAAAACGAGAAGACGGATCTTTCTTCTTTAATATCCGGAGCTTATTTAGTAAGAATCAATAATTCTGAAACATTAGTAAAAATTATTAAAGAATAACATTGATTATTCTAAAATTAAACGGCCCCGCTTGGGGCCGTTTTTTATGCAAAAATTTTAAAATATTAATCTGTAATTCGCAAATTCCTGTTAATAAAATAAGCAACCAAAAGATTAGGAAACCAGCATAACCAAGCTACAATAATATAGGAATTATCCGGATCGTGGGTGATACTCTTTAAAACAGGAAGCCAGATTCTTAATGTTACTGCAGCAAAGGTACAGGCATAACTATAAATCATAAATTGCTGGTGCTTTACCACATTTCCTTTTCTGATTTGTATGACTGCTATCAGGGTTGTAATCAGCCAAATAAATCCTAAGCAAACAAATCCAGCACTAGATACAACTCCTCCATTGGCATAAAATCCCATATAGATAGCAGAAACAGAACTTATCAGCACTGAAACTACATAAAGCTTTCCAATACTTCTGTGTATTCTGATATATTTATTCCTGAATTTACTCCCAAACTGGCGCCAGCCTATAAAGAGAGAAATTCCACCAAAAATAATATGTGCAAAAAAAGCAATTCTCCAGATTTGGTTGTGGAGTATATCTAAAGATTTAGACCCCAGGAAAGTATTTTCATCGTCAACAAAAAAATAAATTAAAGGATAGACACCGATAAGCAATGCAAAAATACAGACGATAATAAATAAGAGTTTCTTCATGACAGTTGTTTAATTTTACTGCAAAAATGAACATAAAGAAAGGCTCAACTGTTCCAAAATGAAAGATGAAACCAATATTATATCATTTATTATCTGACACTTACTCTTCCAAAGTAAGATTTTGACTTTTTAAAAACTCTCTTGGAGAACAATTCATGTATTTTTTAAAATTCCGGTTAAATGAGGTCTTGGAATTGAATCCACTTTCAAAAGCTAATGATAAAATCGTGTACTTTTGATTTTCAGGGAGTGTTGCTAATTTTTTGAACTCTTCAATTCGTTGTCGGTTGATATAGTCATAAAAGTTTTTATTCTCTACTGAATTAATGGTCTGAGATAATATGTTGGGATGAACGTTCAGCAGCTGGGCAACATGATTCAGGTTCAGATCCGGATCTTTATACAGCTTTTCATGATTCATCCTATACACAAGTTTTTCGTAGATGCTTTGTATAACATCATCTCCCGGAGAGTTCTTTTGATACTTTACCACCTCATTATCAGTTTCTTTTTCAGCAGCAGCATCAACTACAACAGGTAAACCCAAAATACCGACACGACTGATACCAAAGTAAGCGGCTACCAGAATAAACAGTACCACCATAGAAAAAATAAGAATATTATACCTTATGATCACGGCAATCCATATAAACGCAATTCCTGTAATCAGATAATATGCCCAATTCAGGTTAATTTTCTCAGTGTTGGAGTATTGATTGGAAATTTCTTTCTTGTATTTTCTGACTGCAAGCAGACTTAAGCCTACATATACAATTCCGGACATAATCATTAAAAATTTGAGAACATCACTCAACCTTTCATATCCTTTACCCCTATTCTGGTAAACCAACATTCTTTCATGAGGAGACAACATCAAAAATTGAAATAGAACCACATAAATCAGTAGAACAGGCATGCAATGCAGCAACCAGATCTTCCAGCTCATCTTTCTACCTGTAACACTCAAAATATACAAATACAACATAGGGCCGTGCATGAAAGGAAAAGGGAGTTCAAATCCAATGAGATAAGGAAATTTCATATAACCTCCTGAACGAAGCAATACAAAAAAAACAAGATGAACACCTATAATCAGAAACCAAATTGCCAAAAGAAAATCCGATGTTCTCTTTTGTGGCTTTCCCAATATCAGGAAAGATGAAAAGCAGGCAATAAAAATTCCTGCCCAATAAAATATTCCCAGATCGAAATCCTCCATTGAAACTATAGGGTTAAAATCAAGGCCTTAATTTATTCATTTTTCTACAGCAAATGATTATTTATTTTGAATATGATGATCTGCAATTCTTTCGAACAATCTAAAAATTTAAAAATATTTTAATGTGTAATTCTCAAATTATAATTTATACTTCGTAATTTTATCTTAGTTTTTAAACGTTTGGATTATTTGGACAGCAAACACTCACCCTAAAGCAAAGTATATCGGAATATTAGATATGATTTTAAGCATATTTTAATATTAAACTTTGTTAAAAGTAAGTGATTTTTCTGCAAAAAGTATATTTTTGCACAATTATTGATTTAGTCTATTGATTTTGAAAATAATTTAAACGAAATAAATAATTATAAACCTTTTTAAATTTTTAAAATTATGTCACAATCGTACGAAGTTATTTTCGAAAACAATAGAAAATGGGTAGAGTCTAAACTTTCCGAAGATCCACATTTCTTCCATGAGCTGGCAAAAACTCAGCATCCAGACTATCTGTATATCGGATGTTCAGACAGCAGAGCAACAGCAGAAGAATTGATGGGTGCAAAACCGGGGGAGGTTTTCGTTCACAGAAACATTGCTAATGTTGTCAATACTTTAGATATGAGTTCCACAGCAGTTATTCAATATGCTGTAGAACATCTTAAAGTAAAGCACATTGTAGTATGTGGGCACTATAACTGCGGTGGTGTAAAAGCAGCGATGACTCCTCAGGATTTAGGACTCTTAAATCCATGGTTGAGAAATATTCGTGATGTTTACAGATTGCACCAAGCTGAGCTTGATTCTATTGAAGATGAAGACAAACGTTATGACAGACTTGTAGAACTTAATGTTCAGGAGCAATGCATCAACGTTATTAAAATGGCCTGCGTACAAGAAAGGTATATCTTGGAAGAGCAACCTGTTGTACATGGCTGGGTGTTTGACCTTAGAACAGGTAAAATTATTGATCTGGAAATTGATTTTGAGAAAATCTTAAAAGACATCCAAAAGATCTACAACCTTACAAGTTCTGATTGGGTAATGAGCAGAAAAACTAAATAGTTTTTCTAAAAAGAAAGTAAAATGAAATTCTGGAGTATTATTGTATTAACGTTTTTTCTGAATTTTACAGCGCTGCCAAGCATTGCTGCGGTTGCAGGCTGGGACATTCTGAGAACGAATATAATAGTCAATGAAGAAGAACCACATTCTCACCCATCCTCATTTATTGTTTATGAAAAGACGCTTCCAAAACCTTTGGATGTCTTCGATTATCTGAAATTCTCTGAACCTGATCTTCAGGGGATGTCTTTTATACTGGTAGATGATTCTTTTCATCTGTCACCCTTACTCACTATATTTTCTCCGCCTCCGGAAGCTTAATTTTAAGTATAATTAGATTATTTTGTACACTCCGTTCATGCCATTTCCGGCACTGAACATTATGTACGTGCTTTAAAATTAATTTTCCAATCTTTTATAATTGATTATTTAGGAATAGATCGATCGGTTATAATATTTTCAAAAATATCATGAAAAAAACATCATTATTAGGAGGAATCAAGGAGAATTTCCCTTCTGGACTCGTTGTATTCTTAGTAGCGCTTCCCCTGTGCTTAGGAATCGCCTTAGCTTCGGGAGCACCGCCATTGTCCGGAGTTATTTCCGGAATTGTAGGAGGTCTTGTCGTAGGATTTCTTAGTAATTCAAATATCTCAGTTTCAGGGCCTGCAGCAGGTCTTACGGCCATTGTTCTTACCGCAATTACTGACCTTGGAGCATTTGAACTATTTCTTTGCGCCGGAATTATTGCCGGATTAATTCAATTGATTCTAGGGTTCGTTAGAGCTGGTAGTATTTCCAATTATTTCCCGAATAACGTTATTGAAGGAATGCTTGCTGCCATCGGTATCATTATTATTCTAAAACAAATTCCGCACGCGCTGGGATTTGATAAAGATTATGAAGGAAATCAATCACTATTCAGCAATGGAATTAATTTTAATTATTTCACAGAACTGTTTGGAGCTGTTCATCCTGGAGCAATTATTGTAACTGCAGTATCGGTAGGTATCCTTATTGCATGGGACAAAATACCTGGTCTTAGAAAATTAAAAATGTTACCGGGAGCATTGGTTGCCGTAGTTGCCGGAATACTTTTAAATGAGGCATTCAAATTATCAGGAAGTGCATTAGCCATTGGCACAGAGCACTTAGTATCTCTACCGGTTCCAAAATCTTTGGAGGATTTCAAAAACCTGATTGTAATGCCTGACTTCGGAGGATTCACCAATCCTAAAGTATGGATCGTAGGAGCAACTATTGCCATTGTAGCTTCTATTGAAACCTTACTTTGCATTGAAGCATCTGACAGATTAGATCAGCAAAGAAGAATTACAGATACCAATCTTGAACTTAAAGCTCAGGGAATAGGAAACCTTATAAGCTCGTTCATTGGAGGACTTCCTATGACCTCCGTAGTGGTAAGAAGTTCCGCCAATGCCAATGCAGGGGCTACATCCAAGACATCAGCCATGATCCATGGAGTTCTTCTATTGGTATGTGTACTTACCATTCCTTTCATCCTAAACCTTATCCCGCTTGCAACTCTTGCAGCAGTATTAATTCTGGTGGGATATAAACTGGCTAAACCTGCTACGTTCAAACATTTCTGGCATCTTGGAAAATTCCAGTTTGTACCATTTGTAGCAACGGTTGTAGCAGTTGTAGCAACAGACTTGTTAAAAGGAGTTGGAATTGGTCTTGCCATCTCTGTTTTCTATATCCTTCAGGGAAATATGAAAAGAGCTTATTATTTAAGCAGAGAAAAGCTGGATGATGCCGATGGAATTAAGATCAAACTAGCCGAAGAAGTTTCTTTCCTAAACAAGGCTGCCATCAAAAAAACATTGAAGAACATTAAACCTAATTCCAACGTAATCATCGATGCAAGAGAAACCTCATATATTGCAACAGATGTATTGGAAATGATTCAGGATTTTGCCAATATCCGAGCTAAGGAAGAAGACATTAATGTAGAGCTTTTAGGCTTTAAAACTTCATACAGGGATTATGAAAGAAGTGAAGATTCTCACATCTTGATTACCCACAAAAGAGCTATGTAAGCTCATTTATCATCAATTAATTTTAAAATTTAAAATTCGAAAAACAATTAAATTATATGAAAGCACATACATACGAAACCCAGTCATCAATTACCCCTGAAAAAGCTTTAGACTTTTTAAAAGAAGGAAATCAGAGGTTTGTAAACAACCTTAAAGCAAACAGAGATCTTCTGGAGCAGGTAAATGCTACCCGTGAAGGACAGTGGCCTTTTGCTGTAGTTTTAAGCTGTATAGACAGCCGTACTTCTGCAGAACTTATTTTTGATCAAGGGCTTGGAGATGTTTTCAGTATCAGAATTGCCGGTAATTTTGTTAATCAGGATATTCTTGGTTCAATGGAATTCGGATGTAACGTTGCAGGTTCTAAACTGATCGTAGTTTTAGGCCACACAAAATGTGGTGCTTTAAAAGGAGGTCTTGATGCTGCACAGATTGAAGGGTTGGGAATGGATAATCTAAACCACCTGATCAACCATTTTGATCCCATCATCAATGAAGTGATTGAAGAAAATGAAGAACGTTCATCAAAAAACAGTTCACTTTTGGAAAGACTTAATCAGCAGAACGTAAAAAATGCAATTGAAGACATTCGTAGAGAGAGTTCAACCCTTAGAAAGCTTGAAGAAGACGGTAAAATTAAAATCGTTGGAGCAAATTACGATGTTGAAACAGGCGCTGTAAGCTGGTTATAACATCATTTCATTTCAGCTAGTTACAAAAAAATAATAGACAAAATAGAGCATCGCTCAGATAAATTGATTGGAAATTAATTTTTAAAGCACGTCAGAAGGCCATCGGAAATCCGATGGCCTTTTTATGTATTCAAATTCAAATTGAAATTCAATTATTCTCTATAAAATATGTATTCTAGATAAAAAACAAGCTTGAACTCTATTTACCATTGAAAGCTGACATTGTATTGCTGATTCCTGCAAAAACAAAAGAAAGACTGGCCTTTGAAAAAGTTTCAATTCTTTCAGAAAGCTTTTCAGTTTCCTCTTCATTCCAGGTTCCCAATACATAATCTACCTGTCGGCCTGCAGAAAAGTCTGCAGAGATTCCAAAGCGTAGTCTTGCGTAGTTTTGAGTCTGTAGCACTTCATTGATATTTTTCAGTCCATTATGACCTGCATCAGAGCCTTTCCCTTTCATTCTCAATGTTCCGAAAGGAAGAGCCAAATCATCTGTCACAATCAATACATTCTCCAAAGGAATATTTTCTTTCTGCATCCAGTATCTTACCGCATTTCCTGAAAGATTCATATAGGTATCCGGTTTAAGGACAAAAACTTTCCTGCCTTTATATTTTCCCTCAGCCATCCAGCCGAAATTAGCAGTATTAAATGATACCTCAAGTACTTCAGCTATTTTCTCTGCAACTTTAAATCCTATATTATGTCGTGTATTTTCATATTCTGAGCCTTTATTCCCCAGCCCAACTATTAAATATTTCATCAGAAATTTTTTGCAAAATTAAGGGATAAAAAATAAAAAACTCAACCTTAGGAAGATTGAGTTTAAATATTGTTAAAAAACCATTCTATTGTGGTTTATAGATGTAGTTAACCCCATATCCTTTTGTCATATAAGTCTGAAGGTCATATACATAATTGGTACTCCTTACAACCGGAATCGGAACAGGCACAGTCAAATCAGTAACTGACCATCTCTTCGGGTTATTTGGAGACAGAATAAGACTTTCTTTATCGTTAATTATAGTAGATAGTAATCTTGAAATCTTATAGGCGTGTGGTAATAATGTAAACGGGCTGATCTGATCATCATACGCATAATATTCATAGCTGTATTTTTTAGTAGGTGCATTATTGATAAGCCCGTAATGTCTTATAACCTTAGATACATTGTCCCCAGTATAAGAATAAGCCGTTTTTGAGTAATTTGTAAATGCAAACTGAGTTCCTGTCACTTCCACACCGTTTTTCATATCAATAGAATCCAGTTTTGCTGTTACAGGGTTGTATACTATTCTATAAAGAGACTTTTCTTTGCTTAATAATGTCTGTGGTCCAGGGGGATCTGTTGGTAGAACAGGCGGTGTTCTTCTGAAAATAGAACGATTCTCAGAAATCGTTTGTAACTTACTGTTATTTCCATAGTTAAAAATTTGAGAATATGATACACTATCCTTATCAATTTTCCCATTCCCATCCAGATCCAAGAAACCATTAAAGTTAATTTGGCTTATTTTATCACCACTGTACATGATATCTGTAATAGAGGCACTGTCTGTAATTACTTTGGTAACAAGAAGCCCGCTATAATGATATTCTGCAAGGGTGTCCTTAGCTGTAATCTCTCTATATAATGCTCTAGGCCCGTTCAGACCTCCTTTATCATTCAGATCCAATAGAGGATTCCCGTCTTCATCCAATAAATTTTTGCAGGAATGTATTGAAGAAAAACCTGCAATTAATAAGATAAAATAGAAAATTTGTTTCATTTTCAGGTAATTGATTATTTTTTTGACAAATATAATTTTTTTTTGCATAAAAATTATATTATTATTTATATTCTGATAAGATTAATAATAATATCTACCCTATAAGTTTTTATAGGTAAATGTAAATTTTTGATTTTTTTCTGTCATAGGATACCCTTGATTATCATACGAATAACTCTGACCCGTATTGACAGACGGCGTTGGAGGCGGCATATCAAAATACATAGACGTAGGATTATTCGGAGACATCTTATAGAAATTGGCAGGATCCATTAAACTTCGTACTATAAAATAGTTTTTGGGAAGCAGAGAAAATGCACTCTTCTTTGAATCATAATTTTGAAAACTATAGGTAGTCTTCACAGCAGTCGTCATTTCAGGTGCGCCAGTGATATCCAGTATCCCTTTTTTGCACACCGCCTGAAAAATATTATCCCCAGAATAGACAAAGGTATATTCTATGAACTTGTTATAGGCAGATATTCCACCTTCTTTTCTTTTTTCCAGAATCTTAGTAAGCTTTTCTGTTGCATCATAGGTAAAAGCATAATCACTTAAATGAGAAAGTCCAGGAGTTGCCCCTGTTGCAATACATGATGCTGAAGAGATTCTTCCTTTTTCACCGGGTACAATATCAAAACTATAACTAAGACTGCCGGCAGCCGGGCTTACAAACTTAACTTTAGTGATATTTTTTTTGGTATTATCACCCGGATCATCAGTGTATGTTAATGTACCTGTGTAATAGGTATTAACAGCTTTTTCATCTTTAAATAAAGTTTGCTCCAGAACACCTTTATTGGTTGAAATGTATTCTTCATAAAGGCTTGTATCCATCATAACCTTTGCAAGAATTTTTGGTATTGCAGGTCCATCGTCAGGGTTCGGTTTTGACTCGGTAGGATCCTGTGTTGTATTACATGAAGCCAATAAACCCAAAAAAGCAATACCGGCAAACATTTTAAGAAAATAGTTTTTTACCATAAAAAAATTTTAACTTGCCCAAATATAATTCAATTTTTAACAAAAAGGAGTACTTTATCCTTACAAATTCACAAAGAATAGAGTTAATAAACAAAAAAATCTAAAAACATAACGTTTTTAGATTCTGATTTATTATATAAGTCTGGAAATTAATACGGTTGAAGTACAGACGTTGTTAAGACAGACTGTGACATATCACTGTTTAGGAATGTTCCGTTCACAGCTCTTCCGATACCAAGTGTATTACCCGAAATTGCTCTTTTTATGCAGGCAACTTTAACTTTATATTGATTTTTAGGAGTAAGATTAGCTAATGTAGCATTAAGGTTAAAAATTTTGTAGCCTCCACTTTCTCCCAATAGCACCTCTGTTCTTACCGCTCTAAGGATGTCATCTACAAAAACCCCACATGCAAAACTTGCAGAATTAGCTCCTGTTTTTTGCACTGTTGTCTGAAATGAGAATGTTACTTTATTATTAGCATTGGTAACAGAAAAGGTATCTGAAGCTGATGGAATTACAGACCATCCATTGATGGACATTCCTTCATCATAAGGAACAGATTGTCCGTTTCCACCTGAAAAAGAAACTCCAGTTTTATCCGCAACCGTATTGATGGAGAACAAAGACATACTTCCCTGCCCATCAGCAATTTTGATCGCTTTCCAGTCATTGGACTGCATATCAGTATTATTGTGAAATATATCTCCGGCAAGTCCAGATGATCCTTTCAAAACATCAGTACCTCCGGTTCTTAATTCTTTTCTGACATTGATGTCTCCATTCACATCAAGCATATTCACAGGATTAGTTGTATTAATCCCCACTTGAGCATTTACAAATCCGATCAATAATAAAAATTGAACAAAAAATATTTTTTTCATAATTGGTTTTTAATTTACTATTATCGGGTTAAATACTTCTGGAACCTCATATACATCTACCTTTAAGGATGACTGAGAAATGAAATCATTGATATTCGTACTGGTATTCGTTCCAATAGATAGCATTCTAAAACTTTCTCCATAAGAAGCCAGTCTTGAACACGCCACATCTACTTTATGATTTCCCTTGGGAAGATTCTCTACAATACCAATTTGATTATGGGTAAGGAAAGGAAAAGAAGAGTTGATTGCCTTTAAGTTTCTTTGTCTAAGGTTGATCAATTTATTGTCTACAAAAATACCACATGCATAGTCTATTGAAGTGTCATCGGTATTGTTGCCAATTGCAGAGAAGTCAGCCTGTACCACAGTTTCAAACTGAAAATAAGCCTTACTTTCTGTACTGAAAACACTGATATTCTGTGACAATCCATTAATTCTTTTAAATCCTTTCAGACTGCTAAGATCAGCACCCCTTACAAATGTAGCAGCCTTAGAAGTCGTTAAACTCGCTTGTTCATTGGAGGCAAATGTAATTCCACTCTTATCTGAAAAGGAGTTATTGAATATCAAATAAAATTTATTGTTTTCATATTCAGGAATACGAAGTGTTTTCCATATTGGAGCATAACCTTCACCCTGAGAAACCAGTAACTGATCATTGTTCCCTTGAGAAAGGCTATTATCTGTAGTATTTAATACAACAATTTTTTGTCTTAGGTTCAGATCCCCGTTTACGTCAATTTTTGCTTTCGGAGACTCAGTATTGATTCCTACCTGAGCTGACAAGAGTAAGCCTGAGGTAAGAAATAAGGTCGATAGTATTTTTTTCATCGTTTAATTATTGGTTTTATAGCTTACATATTCAATGACATCCATCTTCATGGTAGATTCCAGAGTAAATGCATTGGCTGCTCCATTGGCAGACTGAACATCACGTCCAATTGCAAATTGAGAAAGAGAACTTGAGGTAGTAATCTTTCTACATCCAATCTCAATTTTGTGTAATCCTACCGGAACATCAAGTTCTGTATAATTAAGCGTGAAAATATAATCCTGAAGCCCTCCTTTTGCGTCATTATTATTGGAAGCAACTCTGTCCGGACGTACCGCAACCAGCTTACCATTTCTGAAAACGCCACAAGCAAACCTTATGTTTTGTGAAGTTGTAGATACGGGTGCTTTCATTTCAACCCCAGTCTGAAACTGATAAGTAAGTCTGTTTTTTCCATTCTTGATGGTAAAACTATTTTCGAGACCTGCAATCTTTGCCCATTTCCCTTTGCTGGTATCTGTAATGTCATCTCCAACATTATTATTGTAGATACCATCACCCGCAACGCCATTAGAAAGAGATATAATACCCGTTTGATCTGACGACAGATATGAATTAATCAATTTATACTGTCCCTCTTCCATAAAGGATACATTCAATGATTTCCAAACAGGAGCTTTGCCCTCTCCTTGGGAAACCAAAACCTGGCCGTTCAATCCGGCACTTCCTGCCTGAGTTGAAGACCCGCCTACTCTAAGTTCTTTTCTTAAGGTGGTTTTACCGTTTACATCGAGCATTGATTTTGGTTTATCAGTACCGATTCCCACCTGTGCGTTGGCATAGAAAGAAAGAAGTCCAGCCGCGCAGCAAAATATAATTTTTTTCATAATAAGGACTGCAAAGGTACAAATTGAAGTCCATAAAATTCCAGTTACACACACCTAAACCTATAGAAATAAACACATTACAACATAGAATTAATCACACAAAAAAGTAGAATTATTTCTACGTAACTCTAATTTTGATCTATTTTTCAAACAACAAAACGTCCCAAACCCTTACTGTACCGCATGTTGGGAACTTTTTTTAATCATTAAAAGGTGATTTTCACCATGTTAAAAAGGGTTTAATTCTCTTAATCATGAGTATTACAAAACAAAAAACTGATAACAATCACAAAAAAAGCATATAAAAACTTAATTTTTTATATGCTTTTTTATTCTTTGCGAAAAAATATACTTTAATTATGCTCAATTATAGCTTTTAATAAAATATTAACTTCATCTACATTTTTCACTCTTTCTTTTCTCATCATAAGCTGATTTCCTTCTTTTCCCAATTTTTCTTTAAGCTGAGCTTCTGCAGGATTTCGCGTTAAATAATTAATAATATGTCTAAATCGATCCGTCTGATAAAACTTATCCTGGGGATTACCTGGGAAATACCCTAAAAATACCCCATTCTTCATAACAATCTTCTCAAAACCGATGTCTGCAGCAAGCCACTTCAAGGAAACACTCTTTAATAAATTTACAGCTTCTTTAGGCAATGCTCCGAAACGGTCAATCAACTCAAGTTCAAACTGATGCAAATCTTTTTCATTATTGATCTCAGCAATTTTCTGATACAGCAATAATCTTTCCTCGGTATTAGAAATGTAGAAATCCGGCAACATCAATTCCAAGTCTGTATCAATATTAACATCTTTCACGGATTTGAAAAGCTTCTGTCTGTCTTCTTCATTTTCAAACAAGCTTTCAAAATCAGCATCATCTTTCAATTCCTCAAGTGCCTCTTGCATTAATTTTTGATAGGTTTCAAACCCCATTTCATTGATAAATCCGCTTTGTTCGGCTCCTAATAAATCTCCTGCCCCACGAATCTCAAGATCTTTCATTGCAATCTGAAAACCACTTCCCAAATCAGAAAACTGTTCTATTGCTTCCAAGCGTTTTCTGGCATCAGAAGTCATCATATCATAAGGTGGAGTAATAAGGTAACAGAAAGCTTTTCTATTACTTCGCCCTACCCTTCCTCTCATCTGGTGCAGATCTGCCATTCCAAATCTTTGAGCATCATTGATAAAAATAGTATTGGCATTCGGAACGTCCACCCCACTCTCTACAATGGTGGTAGAAACAAGAACATCATACTTTCCTTCCATAAAATCCAACACATTTTTCTCCAGTTGTTTCCCTTCCATTTGCCCGTGTCCCGTGATCACTCTAGCATCAGGAACCAAACGTTGAATAAGCCCGGCAATATCTTTTAGGTTTTCAATTCTGTTATTGATAAAATAAACCTGTCCATCTCTTTGAAGTTCATAGGAAACAGCATCGCGAATGATTTCTTCACTGAATCCTATCAACTGTGTATCCACCGGCTGCCTGTTTGGCGGGGGTGTCTTGATTACGGATAAATCTCTTGCAGCCATTAATGAGAACTGTAATGTTCTAGGAATTGGTGTCGCCGTCAACGTAAGTGTATCTACATTATTTTTAAGGGTCTTAAGTTTATCTTTTACAGAAACCCCAAACTTATGCTCCTCATCAATAATCAACAATCCTAGATCCTTAAATTTGACCGAGCTGCTTGCCAATTGATGGGTTCCTATAATAATGTCCAGTTTTCCGTTCTTCAGATCATCCAGAGTTTCAGATTTTTGCTTGGCTGTTCTGAATCTGTTGACATAGGAAACATTTACCGGAAAATCCTTAAGCCTTTCTTTAAAACTTCTGTAATGCTGAAATGCCAGAATAGTTGTTGGTACCAGTACAGCAACCTGCTTTCCGTCTGTAGCAGCTTTAAAGGCAGCACGTATTGCAACTTCTGTTTTACCAAAACCTACGTCACCACAGACCAATCTATCCATAACTGTATCAGCTTCCATATCTTTTTTCACATCTATGGTTGCCTTTTCCTGGTCAGGAGTATCTTCATAAATAAAGCTTGCTTCGAGCTCATTCTGTAAATAAGAATCCGGTGTATAGGCAAAACCTTTGGCAGTCTTTCTTTCAGCGTATAGTCTGATAAGATCAAATGCAATCTGCTTTACCTTAGCTTTTGTTTTTTGCTTTAAGGTCTTCCATGTTGGAGAACCTAGTTTACTCAACACAATTTCTCGCCCATCAGGTCCATTGTATTTAGAAATCTTATGCAGGGAATGGATACTTACATATAGCAGGTCACCATTTTTATAGGTTAACTTAAAACATTCCTGGATCTTGCCATCATTATTTACTTTTACCAGCCCCATAAACTTTCCGATCCCATGATCGATATGGGCGATATAGTCACCAATCTTTAAAGACATCAAATCCTTTAAGGTAAGTTGTTCTGACTTTGCAAAAGTATTTTTGGCCTTGTACCTTTGATAACGGTCAAAAATCTGATGATCCGTATATACCAACAATTTATGGCCATTATCCACAAACCCCTCATGCAACTCGGATTTGAAGCTTTTAAAAGGAAGTTCATGTTCAAGCTCTTCAAAAATAGATTCCAGCCTTTCTTTCTGCTTCTCCGTTGAAAAGGAAATCCAGGTATCAAAGCCTTCACCTTGTTTTTCTTCTATGTCTTCAATGAGGAGTTCAAAGTTTTTATGAAAAGACGGCTGCGGAAGTTGTTCCATTTTAACTTCTGCAATATCTTTTAAGCCTTCAATAACAGCACTTCCAAAGTCAATTGTTTTAAACTTTTTATAATCAAACAAAAATTCCTGATCGGAAATAAAAAGTTCTTGGGGTGCTCTATGAGCAATATCCTTATTTAATGTATCATATTTCTCAAGGGATTTTTCGTAGAATGTCTTTATCTTTTGCATTCCTATCATTCCATTTTTAGAAATGACATAACTTTCCTTAGGCAAAAGCTGCAGCAGTGACACTCTGCTTCCGGTCACAGAAAAATTCATATTGGAAACCAACTGAAAATCCTTGACCTTATCTACTGAAAGCTGGGTTTCAATATCAAATGTTTTAATACTTTCCACCTCATTACCAAAGAAGGTAATCCTGTATGGTTTTTCGTAGGAATAAGAAAATACATCCACAATTCCTCCTCTCACAGAGAATTCCCCTGGTTCAGAAACAAAATCAGCCTGCTGAAAGTGGTAATGATTGAGTAATTCGTCTACAAAATCAAAATCCAGCTGATCACCTACCTTTATATGGTGAGAAATTGCCTTAAAATCTTCTTTCTTTAATACCTTTTCCGATAAGGCACCAGCATAAGCAACAATAACCTTTGGAGATCTCCCGGAATTGATTTTATTTAAAACCTCAGTCCTTAATACTAAATTGGCATTCTGTGTTTTCTCTACCTGATAGGGTTCAAGATGAGTTGCAGGAAAGTAAAGTACCTTTTCTTTTCCAAGCAGGTCTTCCATTTCCGTATTAGCATATAGGGCATCTTCCTTATCATCTACCAGATAAAGAATATGCTTTTTTTGAACCAAAAAAAACTCAGCTACAAAGACGGAGACTGAAGATCCGGCACTTCCTTTCACAGCAATATGCTGATTGTTTTCTAACTGGTTAAAAATCTCCCTCCCAAATTCTTTTTGCAATAGATCAGGAAGAAACTTTTCGTTGATGGATTTTAACTGCATAAATTGTAATGGTATAAAACGACAAAAGCGATTTCGGGAGTTTTCCGAAACCGTTTATGCTGTGGCAAAGGTAAGAATATTTTTTTCTTTCAATAAAAACGCAATAACTTTGAAATTTAAGAATGAA
This sequence comes from Chryseobacterium sp. SIMBA_028, assembly GCF_046535285.1. Lineage (NCBI taxonomy): Bacteria > Pseudomonadati > Bacteroidota > Flavobacteriia > Flavobacteriales > Weeksellaceae > Chryseobacterium > Chryseobacterium sp. SIMBA_028. The sequence goes on from NZ_JAWRWZ010000003.1 coordinate 258,536, forward strand.
CAACTTAGTTTTTTTAAAATCTTAATTTTCTGCTAATTTATTTAATTACCTGTTAAAATAACTCGAATATTTTCTCGTGGCATAGTGTTTGGGATTTTTAAGCTTACCAAACATTAAAGAGAATAGTATTATGAAAAAAGCAATTAAAATCTTAGGAATTTTTATGCTGTTGATTTTTACAGCATCATCGTTTTCGTCGTGCAGCAGGGATGATGATCCTACCAATAACGACTTCTTCGCAGGAACCTACAAAGGAAGCGTTTCTTACAATGATGGGGGTTCTACCAACATTAGCACTGATAACGGAAGTGTTTTTGTAACAAAAATAGCCAGTGGTACCAAGTACAATTTTGCATTTTCAAACAGCATTCCTGACCTTAATGGAATTGAGTTTGAACAAAAAGGAGATAATACTCTTGTAATGATCGGCTCTAGCGCAACCTCTTACATTAGAATTGACAATAACACATTGAAGATTTTATATTTTAAGGATGGTAAAACCTGGACAGCTAACTGTACCCGCTAAACAACCTAATGTATACACAAAAGCCTGTTTTCAGAAATGAAAGCAGGCTTTTGTTATATTCAGACGGGGTATTTAATTTTTTTTTAAGCTGTAATAAACTTTAGTTAAGTTTAAAAATCCGAATTTTCTAGCCTGCTTTTTGTATATCTTTATTCAACAAAAACAAATCGTAATTCTTATGAAAAAATTATTATCTGCAATGTCATTAATCTTAGGATTAGGACTTGCTACTGCCCAGCAGACTGCTCCCGCTGCAAATACTACTGCTCATCAACCGGCAAAAGTAATGAAACCGGCAAAACCAGTTGAGGCAAAAGCTGCAAAGCCAGCTGAAATGAAGCCAGTAAAACCAGCAGAAGCAAAGCCGGCCAAGCCTGCACAGCCTGCTGCCAAAATGAAAAAAGACGGCACTCCGGACAAGAGGTATAAAGACAATAAACATCTGAAAAAAGACGGGACACCAGACAAAAGATATAAAGTAAACAAATAAGCATAACATTAACATATAGTTGTTATTTTCATAATCAAATTTCGAGAAACCGATGAACAAGTTCATCGGTTTTTTTATGCCATGTTTTCTAAAAATGGTTCCAAATTCTATACTTATTTATAAATTTGGCACATGTTAAACTTCTTCAAGAAAAATGCAGCACTTATTTGGGCAAAAAAACATGTTCAAAAAACAGAGGAATTCAAAAAAAATGCAGAAAAAAACCAGGAGGATTTATTGATTTCTCTTGTATCCACGGCTCAAAAAACACTTTTTGGACGTGAGCATGATTTTGAGAATATTCATTCTGTAAAAGAATTTCAGAACAAGGTTCCGGTTGCAGATTATGAAGATCTGAAACCTTATATTGAAAGAGTAAAAAAAGGACAGGCTAATATTCTCTGGACAGAAACACCAGAATATTTTGCCAAAACCTCCGGAACTACTTCGGGATCTAAATACATTCCTATCTCTAAAGAAGGAATGCCATTTCAAATTGCGGGAGCTCAAAGTGCGCTTTTCCACTATATCAGCAAAAAAAGCAATGCAGACTTCGTCAATGGAAAGATGATTTTTCTACAAGGAAGTCCTGAACTGGAGGAAGTTTTCGGAATAAAAACAGGAAGGTTGTCCGGTATTGTGGCCCACCACATTCCCAATTATCTGCAAAAAAATCGCTTGCCAAGTTGGGAAACCAACATTATGGAAGACTGGGAAGCTAAAGTAGACAAAATAATTGAGGAGACGGAACATGAAAACATGACACTGATCTCAGGAATTCCACCATGGCTTATTATGTACTTTGAAAAACTTACGGAAAAACATCGAAAAAAAATTAAGCAACTATTTCCAAACCTACAACTTCTTGTTACCGGAGGGGTTAACTATGAACCTTACCGCGATAAAATGGAGGACTTACTTGGTGGCAGCGTAGATATTGTTCAAACTTTTCCAGCTTCTGAAGGGTTCTTCGCTTTTCAGGATGATTATACCAAGGAGGGGCTTTTACTATTGACCAATCATGGTATTTTTTATGAATTTATTCCTTTGGAAGAGTATGGAAAACCTGATGCAAGAAGAGTAACCTTAAAGGATATTGAACTTAATAAGGACTATGCATTGATTCTCACAACTAATTCCGGATTATGGGCCTATTCCATTGGTGATGTTGTTCGATTTATTGATAAAAATCCTCACAGGATATTGGTAAGTGGCAGAACAAAGCACTTTACTTCAGCTTTTGGGGAACATGTAATTGCTTTTGAAGTTGAGGAGGCCATGAAAGTAACTCTTGAAAAATACCCGGCACAGATTACGGAGTTCCATCTTGCTCCACAGGTAAATCCAAATGAGGGGCTTCCTTATCATGAATGGCTGATAGAATTTGAAAAGGATCCTGAAAACATGGAAATATTCAGAAATGAACTGGATCTTCAGCTTAGAAACAGAAACACGTACTATGATGATCTGATCTCAGGAAATATTTTACAGAAACTTCAGATCACAAGGCTTAAGAAAAATGCATTCCATGAGTATGCAAAATCTCAGGGAAAATTGGGAGGTCAAAATAAGACGCCAAGATTGGCCAATGACAGAAATGTCGCAAATATCTTGGAAATTTACAAAATTTAAAGATATTTTTTCAATTCCAAAAACGTATATTCGAAAAAAATTATAAATTTGAAAAACTAAACGAAAATAATGAAAGCATCTGTACTGTTGAAATCACCTTTATTAACGTCTTTATTTGTTATTACATCTTGCGCTACTACAAAATACAGCGATGATGTTTCTAAAAACAACTATTCTAATCTGGAAGCCGGAAAAGTATATAAGGTTACCATGAAAGACGGATCTCCTAAACAGAAAATACTATTCAGAAATATTGTAGGTGATAATCTTGTAGGTACAGCCGGAAAAAAAGACAGTACAGTGGTAACTATCCCTAAAGCAAAAGTAGCCGCTGTAAAAGATCAAAGAAAGGCCAGAATTGCAACAGGAGCAGCTATCATTGGAGCAGCAGGTGTTGCAGCCATTGTGATAAGTTCTTCAAGAGCAGACTAAAATAGATATTATCTTTCAGAAGGTATTTACTATATCTTTTAAAAAACCACATATAAATAGCCCTAAATAAATTTTTAGGGCTATTTTTGTTCATGATTTCCTTTACCCCGTTAAAAACATTACAAAATATTGAATTCAGAAATCTTCTAACTGGAAGATTTTTTATTGTTTTAGCTTTCAGAATGCTTGCCACGTTATTAGGATGGTGGGTGTATCAATTAACAAAGGACCCTCTTTCCATAGGGCTCATTGGGCTTTCCGAGGTAATTCCCGCGGTAAGTTGTGCTTTGTATGCCGGACATGTTATTGATATGAATGAAAAAAAGAGACTGTTACTGATCTGTAACTATGCTTATATTTTTCTAATCGGACTTTTGCTTATTCCGGCTTTTCTTGATGTAGAAATGCATTTCACAGGTCATCAAATCACCTATTTTATTTATGGTGTGATATTTTTCACAGGAATTGCCAGAGCCTTTATTGGTCCTATTGTTCCCTCTATGATTCCAAAGATCGTAAAGAAAGAAAATCTACCTAATGCTGTTACCTTAAACCAGGCTACTTTCCTGATATCTTCTGTATGCGGGCATGCCATAGGAGGAATTCTGATTGGGTATTTTGGGGTACAATGGACATTGGTGGTTATTTTATCCCTCATATTTGTGGCTTCTCTATTTTTCTGGCAGCTAAACAAGCAATATTCTGAACATAAAAAGGAAGATGTAAATGTTGTGGAGAGTATGCGTGAGGGGATTTCCTATATTTTTAAAACGAAAGAAATTCTGGGAGCTTTATGTCTGGATATGTTTGCTGTACTCTTTGGAGGGGCGGTAGCCATGATCCCTGTATTTGCTACTGACATCCTAAAATCAGGCGCTGAGGGCTTTGGTCTGCTGAATGCGGCTTCTGATATAGGATCTATGTGTATCATTACTCTCTTATCCATTGTACCTTTACGAAAGAATCAGGGAAAAATACTTCTTGTTGTGGTTACAGGATTTGGAATTTGTATTATTGGGTTTGGGTTATCTAAGCTGTATTGGCTTTCTTTTATGTTCCTTGTACTAAGCGGAATGCTGGACGGAATTTCTGTGGTAATCAGAGGAACTATTGTACAGTTAAAGACCCCTGATCATATAAGAGGGCGTGTCCTGAGTGTGAACTCAATTTTCATCATGTCCAGTAATGAAATGGGACAATTTGAAAGTGGAGTTATGGCCAAATTATTGGGTGTAGTGCGCTCTGTAGTATTTGGAGGATGCATGACCATTCTTGTTGCTCTTGCAGTGGGAAGCACCAATCCTAAGCTAAGAAAAATGCAATATTAACACGCTCATTATTAAATAAATACAAAAACAAAGACAACTTTACCATAATTCGATATACTTAAAATGAGAATAGAATGTTTTTCTATTCTCATTTTACATTTATACCCGTTTATTAAAAATATTTCACTTCGTTTATACGCAATTTAAAATCAAAGCGTTATTATTATTACGATCTTCATATAATTTAATAATAAACAAAAAATGCAATATCAAAAAACAACATAGCAGATTCATTAAATATATCTCAAAATCTTTAATTTAACGTTAATAATTTTTTATATTTGCTACAAATATCCCCTTTATGAATAAACTTTTATTTATTTTAGGCTTTTTCGTGACTAATTTCTGGGTAAGTGCTCAGACTTTTTCGGATGAAGCTTTACAGCAGTCTGTCCAGCAGCTCAATAATGCCAAGACAGACAGTGACTATGATACTCTCTTTCATACATTTTCCGAAACTAAAACCTCAGAGAAGTGGAAAGCTAATTACTATGCTGCAGTAGCAATGTATTCCAAAGCTCAATTTTTGTTAACAAATACAACAAACACCCCCATGACTGAACCGAATGAGCTGGCAAGAAAATTTGCAGCACAGGCACTCGCTTCAGAAAAAAACAATGGGGAAATCAATACACTTTTGGGACTCATTCATATCCAAAAAATCAGAATAGTAGCTTCTACAGATCCTCAAAAGGATTTGAAAACAGCGATCGGATATATGACAAAAGCAGATACCCAACTAAAGAATAACCCAAGACTTACCCATTTAAAAGCTGAAATAGCTGAACTTTCCAATAACAAAACTGAAGCTATAAAACTGCACCAAACTGCAGCTAGTGAGTTTAAAGATCTTTCTGCCGGTTCTCCAAACTGGGGTAAACAGTTAATAGAACAATAAACCCAATGAAGACCATGGCTTTTGATCTGAAGAATAGCATTTTATCTTGCAACATTATATCCATTATTTCTTCAGCATTAAAAACAAGAGCCTTTTTCTCACCATCATAGTTTTAATATTTGTTTTAAACATTCTCCTATGAAAAAAATACTACTCATTTTCTTAATAATATTCTCACATATTGCATATGCTCAATCAGATTGTTCAACAGCAATGGCAGTATGTGGAAATACAACTATCTCATACACTCCCAATGGCCATGGAGATACTCTGGAAACCATTGGCGGCTGTCTTAGTAGTGAAAAGTTCTCAGTATGGTACTCTTTTACCATTGCTGCAGGAGGAACTCTTACATTTGAAATTGTTCCTAATGACCTTGGTAATGACTATGACTTCGCAGTATTTGGTCCCAATAAAACATGCGCCACCCGAGGAACTCCTCTTCGTGGATCTTATGCGGTAACAAGTGGAATTACTGGTCTTAACATGACTTCCACAGATTTGTGTGACACTGTAGGTGGAGACAAATGGGCAAAGTATATGGACGTTTTACCTGGTGAAACCTACTATTTAATAGTAAACAACCATAGTGAGTCTGCAAATGGTTTCATTATGAAATGGGGAGGAACTGCTACTTTAGCATCTCCATTTACTGATCCAAACATACAGCCTCATCCATTCAACCCTCCAGGAGTTGCTGGTGCAACCCCTGCAGACCCAAGAGAGGTTCCTATCTGTAGCAATCCTACGCTTTTTGATTTTTCATCTTTATCAGCAGGGATCATCAATGGAAATCCTAACTTCTCAGTTACTTATCACTATAATCAGAATGAAGCTTTAACAGCTAATAATCCTATTACAACTCCTATTAGTGTAGGTATAACAACGGAGTATTATTACAGCATTAGCTATACGGATCCTCTTGATGCCAACAATCCGATAAATAAGTGTAGGCAAACCGGTAAGTTTAAGTTTAAGGATGGAACCATTGTAGCAAAAGACGCCACATTAACCATGTGTAACAACAACAATGCAGGAACAGCTGTGTATGACCTTACCACTGCAGATGTTTTTGCAGATCCTACTGCTACAAAAAAATATTATCCAACAATGCATGACCTGAATGCGGGAACAAACGAGATTACTTCAATCTATCAGTATGTTTCGGCAGAAGGAAAAATATATGTAAAAGTAACTTCTCAATACGGGTGTGTTGACACCGCTGAGATCACTCTTAAATTCTACCCGATTGTTATCGCTAAGAATGCTTTTATGAGAGAATGTTTCATAGAATCAAACCCTTCTACAGCTTTGTTTAACCTAGATAATGCTCCAGTTATCACTCCAGCAGCAGGTATTACAAAGAGATATTTCCCATCTTTAACTGATGCTGTAGATGCTACGAACGAGATTTTAAACCCTACAACTTACACTGCACCAAATGGTGTTGTATATGTAAGAGTAAGTGATACCAGAGGATGTTATACGGTTGTTAAGATCGAGCTAACTGTACTTCCTCCTGTAAAATCTAATGTACTGAAAGACAAAATCATTTGCGTAGAAGACAAAACTACTTTGGATGCAGGACCTGGATTTAAAAGTTACGAATGGAGCACGGGAGCTACTACCCAGTCTATCAAGGATGTGGGAGTAGGAACGTACTGGGTAAAACTGAAAACCGGAGAATGTGTTACTACTCAAACTGTAAAAATATATCCTTCTGAGCAGCCGGTAATAACCAGCATTGATGTATCAAACACAACATTAACTGTAAATGTTATAGGTGGAGCTCCTGAATACAAATACTCCATAGATAATATCATATGGCAGGATTCTAATGTCTTCAACAATATTGCAAGAGGTACTTACAAGGTATACGTAAAAGATGCCTACGATTGTGAGCCTATTGTAGTTTCTGTACTGGTTCCTAATTTGATCAACATTATTACGCCAAATGGAGACGGAGTAAATGATGTATTGGATTATTCAGCTATTGCCGATAAGCAAAATCTGATATTCAACATTTTTGACAGATATGGTGTGAAAATTCACCAAGCTGACAAATCTAACGGATACAAATGGGATGGAACTATTGCTGGTAAAAAAATACCAACAGGTACCTACTGGTATTCTTTAACATGGAATGAGAATGACAAAAAGAACACTCCTTTCAAATTCTCGGGATGGATTATTGTAAAGAACAGAGAATAATTCAGTAGAAATATACCGAAAAAGCCGCTTTTGGCGGCTTTTTCTCTACACAAAAAAAATGACAAAAAAACTATAGACCTCTTAATTTTGTTTCACAAAAATCATTTTAACAATGAAGAAAATATTACTCTTTTTTATTTTACTCATAACACAGACTATTTACTCACAATCAGACTGTGTTTCAGCAATTCCTATATGTGGAAATTCTAATATTTCCTACACTCCTTCCGGAGTGGGGAACATCGTAGAAATCCTTAGAGAAAATGGCGGATGCCTGGGAAGTAATGAAAAGTATTCTGTTTGGTATACTTTCACCGTTTCAACTCCAGGAACACTTGCATTCACCATTAAACCCAATGACCCCGGAGACGATTATGACTTTGCAATATATGGCCCAACTGCTAATGGATGTGCTTCTTTACAGGATGCCAACCATGTGTTTGTACAGCCAATAAGATGTAACTATGATGGTGCTAAGGGAGATACAGGATTGGATATCGCTATGCCTCCTCCTGCTGTATTCCCTACCTTTCCTCCAGGTGCTACCAACAGTATGAACACTGGTAAGTGGTGTCCTTATCTGAATGTTTTACCAGGTGAAACCTACTATTTGATCATTGACAACTGGGATAAATCCCCTAATGGATTTTCCATGATCTGGACAGGTACTGCTAGTTTAAGTTCAGCATTTAATGATCCCGTTTTAGCTCCTTTCCCATTCATCACCCCAGGGGTTCCTGCAGCTGACGCTAATGAACCGAGTAAGGTAATGGTATGCGGGCTTCCTACACAATTCAACTTTTCAACTCTTACTGCGGGAATCATCAATGGAAATAGCGCTGACTTTAAAGTAACTTACCATAAAGATACTAATGACGTTCTTACAGGAGACAATCCTCTTACGATTGAAACTGTAGACGGAGTTAAAACATACTACTACAGAGTTGTATATCACGATCCAAACAACGCCAATAATCCTGCAAACGGATGCTTCATTACAGGGAAATTTAAGTTTGTAGATGTTAGCATCAAAGCTAATGCAGCCTCTACTTTATTTTCATGTAATAACAACTATGCAGGTACTGCCACATTTGACCTTACGACAGCCAATGTATTTACAGGTACAGGAGCCACTATTAAATACTACCCTACTCAGGCTGATCTGAATGCAGATACCAATGAGATTACAACTCCTACCAATTATATTTCTCCGGAAAAAACGGTATATGTGAAAGTAATTTCTTCATTTGGATGTACAGCAACCACTACTATCTTGTTAAAATTCCATCCAACAGTTATCCTAAAAGATGCTCAAATTGAGAACTGTTATATTGAAAATGATATTACCCATTCTACATTCAATCTTACAAAAGCATCTATAGGAGTACCGAATCCGGAACCAACAGGAACGGTAATAAAATATTACAAAACAATAGCTGACGCAAAGGATGAAACCAACCCAATTTCAAATCCAACGAATTACCTTTCAGAAAGTACTATAGTATATGTAAGAGTTAACAATGCACAACAATGTTATTCTATTGCTCAAATAACATTAAAAGTTCTTCCTCCTGTAAAATCCACTGTTTTAAAGGATAAAACCATTTGTCCGGAAAGTAAAACAACACTGGATGCAGGGCCTGGATTTAGCAGCTATGAATGGAGTACCGGCGAAACATCACAATCAATAAGTAATGTTGCCGTAGGTACATATTGGGTAAAACTACAGACAGGAAGATGCTTCACAACTCAGGAAGTAACAGTACGTCCTAGTCTACAACCTGTTATTTCCAATATTGAAATCAGCAATAACAGCTTTACAATTACTGCTACGGGAGGCGTACCTCCTTACAAATACTCTATTGATGGGACAACCTGGCAGGATTCTAATTCCTTTAAAGGATTACCTAGAGGAGAAAACACAGTGTATGTGAAAGATTCTTATAATTGTACACCTATTCAGGTTACGGTTACGGTTCCTAATCTGATTAATGCCATTACTCCAAACGGAGATAACATTAATGATGTAATTGATTATTCAGCTCTATCTTATAAGAAAAACCTTATATTTATTGTATACGATAGATATGGAAACAAGCTTTATGAAGCTAATAAGATCAGAAACTACACTTGGGACGGAACAGCATCCGGTAAAAAAATATCTACTGGAACTTACTGGTATACCATTTCATGGAATGAAAATGACAAAAATAATACCGAAACAAAATACTCAGGATGGGTATTGGTAAAAAATAAAGAGTAAGCTTTTACTCATACCATAAAAAATCACCTCAAATGAGGTGATTTTTTTTATCAACATCACCAATCTCCTGTTTACCGCATTTTCCAAATAAGTGCGAATAATTTGTTGAATACTATTTTTTTAATATTTTCTAAATAAACTATCTTTGCACCATGGCGCAGAAAGAAACATTATCATCCCTTACCCACGGAAACTTTGCAAAAGAGCTATCTATTGCGGATGGAAAAATGCCTCCTAATGCAGTAGACTTTGAAAGGCTTGTTGTAGGAACTTTTTTGATTGACAAAAAAGGTCTTGACCATTCTATTGATCTTCTTACCCCGGAAGTATTTTATGATCCCAGACATCAGGTTATTTTCTCTACCATATTAAAACTTTATGAAGGCAACCATCCGGTGGACTTAATGACTGTGATTCAGGATTTAAAAAAAGATGATAAACTAAGCCAGGCAGGTGGCGATCACTACATCATTGATCTGACCATGGGGGTAAGTTCATCTGCCCATATTGAATATCATGTACGTGTCATCCTTGAAAAATATATTTTAAGAAGTCTTATTAATGTTTCTGCGAATGTAATTGACTCTTCCTATAAAGAATCAACAGACGTTTTTGAACTTCTGGACAAGGCAGAACAGTCTTTCTTTGAGATCACTAACGGAACGATTAAGAAAGGTTTCGATACGGCAAACTCTTTGGTAAAGCAAGCCATAGACACGATCAAATCTCTAAAAGACAAAGAGGGAATTTCAGGGGTTCCATCAGGATTTAGAGATATAGACAAAGAAACCGGTGGATGGCAGAATTCTGACCTTATTATTATTGCAGCCCGTCCGGCGATGGGAAAAACAGCATTCCTTCTTTCCATGGCAAGAAATATTGCAGTGGGGCATCAGATCCCTATGGCTTTGTTCTCGCTCGAAATGGCATCTGTACAGCTTATCACAAGGATGATTGCCTCCGAAACAAAGATTTCATCTGAAAAACTTCGTAAAGGAACCCTGGATGATGAAGAATGGCAAAGACTTTTCTCCAATGTATCCGAGTTGGAAAACGCTCCTTTATATATTGACGAAACCCCATCTCTTTCTATCTTTGACTTCCGTGCAAAGTGCCGAAGACTGGTAATGCAGCACGGAGTAAGACTTATCATGGTCGATTATCTCCAGCTGATGACAGCAGGAAGCAGTGGAAAAGGAGTCGGAAACCGTGAACAGGAAATCTCCATGATTTCACGTTCATTAAAGGCAATTGCAAAAGAACTTAACGTACCTGTAATCGCACTTTCACAGCTATCGCGAAGTGTGGAAACCCGCCCAGGGAAAAGACCTCAGCTTTCAGATCTAAGGGAATCCGGAGCAATTGAGCAGGATGCCGATATTGTATCCTTTATCTTTAGACCGGAATATTATAAAATTACGGTTTGGGATAATGATGATGAAGGACAGGAAACTTCTACAGAAAACCAGGCCGAACTGATCATTGCCAAACACAGGAATGGTGCCACAGCAGATGTTAGATTATCTTTCTTAAAGCATTTTGCAAAGTTTGGTGACATTGAGGCAGCCTTTGACAGCAATGCAGGAGGCGGCTACCCATCCAACTTCGGTGAACCAAGTGGTTTTGATAAGATTAAAACAACCATCCAGCCAGGAGCAGCATTTGATCTTCCGGACAGCTCAAAACTTTCTGGGTCATCTATGAATGATTTTGATGATGATGATGATTTTCCGTTTTAAGATTTTAAAATCCGAATATTGTAATCAGCATTAGGACAATTATAGTCTTGCGACTCTATTAAAGATAATTCAATTTTTATATAATTAAGTTTGAGAATCGAAATTTACACCGATGGTGCTTGTAGTGGAAATCCGGGAAAAGGCGGATATGGAATTCTCATGCGTGTTCCCGAAAAAAACTATCAAAAAACATTTTCTAAGGGTTTTAGAAAAACAACCAACAACAGAATGGAACTCCTTGCAGTGATCACAGCAATGGAAAAACTGAAGTCTGCAGAAAATGACATTCATGTTTACACTGATAGTAAATATGTTGCAGATGCCGTAAACCAAAACTGGATCACAGGATGGATTAAAAGAGGTTGGAAAAATGTAAAAAACCCTGATCTCTGGAAAAAATTCATTGAACTCTACAATAAACACACCCCTACAATGCATTGGGTAAAGGGGCATGCGGGCCATTTTGAAAATGAGCTTTGTGACAAACTAGCTGTTGCTGCAGCGAGTTCTCCCGACCTTGATATTGATACTTATTTTGAAGGATTAGAAAACAACTCCCTCTTTTAATTTAATTAACACAAATCAGCAATTAACCGAATAACATTCATTATTTCATCACAAGAAATGCCATTTAATAAATAATAATTAATTTTTTTAACAAAATTAACATTAAATACATATTTTTTAACTAGGATTTAATATCTTTACTTCATTCTAAATCCCAGTTAAATGAATAAAAATTTATTGTTTTATTTTTCAATTCTTTTATTCTGCCTATCCGAAAATTTTTTCGCACAGACCTATCAACTGACCGGAACCCCCATCAATACGACAGGATGGACTGTAGTACCTAGCGCCACAACCAGCGGAGACTTTGTTATGCTAACCGATGATGTAGGAAACAGTTCGGGAGCAATAAAATTAAATGATCCCATCAATTTAAAGTATTGTGATAAATGGAAAGTAGAATTTGATTTTAGAATTAACGGAAACGGCATACCCGGATTTGGAAAAGGAGATGGTTTTGCTTTTTGGTATTTAGCCAACCCTCCTATTACCAGCCAGCAGGGATCCGGGCTTGGGATTCCACAGAATGCCATAGGCTTTATGGTGGGTTTTGACATTTACAACAATACCACCAGCGCTCAAATGAGCAAGGTACACATTGCGTATGGTGTAGTTCCGAATACAACAGACACGAACAACATTGAGTTTTTCAATACTGCAGGAAGCTCATTCCACTCTCCGGATCTTAACGCTACACAATCTTTTATAGGAGACACTTATAAACATGTAGAAGTAACCGGACAAATTGATCCCATCACTCCTACCAACTGGATTATAACTGTAAAAATAGATGGTAATACAATTACTTCTCAATCATTTGTACCATCAGGAGGAGCTGCAACGATGACTCAGGGATATTTTGGATTTTCAGCATCTACTGGAGGCGCTTCAGCGAGAAACTCTATTAAAAATGTAAAAATATATACTGACAAGGTTCCTATTTTACAAAATTCAACGACTCAATCATTTTGCCCCAATCCTACTACCGGATATGGCAATGTGAATTTAACAAGTTTTAATTCTCAGTTTGTAAACAACCCTGGAAATTACACATTTACTTATTATCCTTTAGGCAGCTCTACTCCCATTAGCAGCCCCGCAAATTATCAATTCAATGCCAATACAACAGTTACCGTTGTTATTAAAGATAACGCCGGAATACTTTGTGATAATCCTGATGGCAAGATTCAGCTTGTACTGGCAGCATTCAAAGCAGAAGATAAAACGCTTACCGAATGTAATAATAACAAGGCAGGAACTGCCACTTTTAATCTAACATCAGCTAACGTAACTAGCGTACCAGGTGTTACTAAAAAATATTATAAAACGCTTAATGATTTAAATACAGGAACTAATGAGATCCTATATCCTGGCAATTATCTTTCTGCTCCCGGAAGCGTGTATGTAAAAGTAACCACTCCACAAGGATGTACAGGTACAGCAAAAATCACCCTAACTTTTTATCCTGAAACTCCTGTAAAAGACGCAACGCTGCAATCCTGCTTTATTGAAGATAATATTTCCAATGCTGTATTCAATTTAACTACCGCAGATATAACTTCATTACCAACGGGTGTCAGTAAAAAGTATTATACTTCTGTAGAAAATGCCCTTAACGGAACCAATGAGATTTTTAATACTCTTCAATATACCTCAACAAGTACTGTAATATACGCCAAGGTAACGGATGCTAATGGATGCTTTTCTATTGCTAAAATTAATCTCGTTGTTCTTCCTCCTGTTAAATCTGTAGTTCTGAAAGACAAAACCATTTGCATTGAGGAGAAAACAGATCTGGATGCTGGTCCTGGTTTTAGTGAATACACCTGGAGTACGGGAGCTACTACTTCATTTATTAAGGATGTAGGTGTAGGAACCTATTGGGTAAAGCTTACAACAGGAAACTGTATTACCACTCAGATTGTAAAGGTATTACCATCTCCTAATCCCGTTGTTTCAAGTATTGATATCCATCACAACACCATTACAGTAAATGCAGCTGGCGGAACATCTCCCTATCAGTACTCTCTAAACGGATCCAGCTGGCAAGTTTCAAACACTTTTATCGGTTTGGCCAGAGGTGAAGTAAAGGTTTTTGTAAAAGACTTCTACAACTGCGTCCCTATTGAAGTACAAATTACAGTACCCAACCTCATCAACGTGATTACGCCAAACGGAGACAACATTAATGATCGCATAGACTATTCTGCATTAGCCTACAAAAAGAATTTACTATTTGTAGTTTATGACAGATATGGAAATAAAATTCATGAGGCAGGCAAAATAAGAAATTTTACATGGGACGGGATGGCTTACGGAAAAAGAGTTCCTACCGGAACTTATTGGTATACCATTTCCTGGAATGAAGACAACAAAAACAATACTGAAACTAAATATTCCGGTTGGGTATTGGTAAAAAACAGAGAATAAATAATCTCCGGAATACATCATTTATAAAAGAAAGAAGCTCAATGATTATATTTTAACATTTTAATACAAATAACAACTTCACAATCTTTCCACTATGAAAAAAAATATACTCTTTTTTTTGTTGGCAGCCTTATCATGCCTCCCTGGAAAATTACTTTCGCAAACATATCAGCTTGCCGGAAATCCTGTAAACACTACAGGATGGGATCTTGTTTCAGATGCTGCTGTAAGCGGAGATTTCATTAGACTCACCACAGACCAAACCAGCCGATATGGAGCTATTAAGCTGTCCACGCCAATCACCCTTAGCTATTGTGATAAATGGAAAGTAGAATTCGACTTTAGAATTGACGGAAATGGAACTACCCAATTCGGACGAGGAGACGGATTTACTTTCTGGTACCTCGCCAATCCTCCCACAGGATTCGTATCCGGAGGTGGATTGGGAATTCCATCAAATGCCTCAGGATTAATGGTAGGCTTTGATATTTTCAACAATACTACAGAGGGCCAAATGAGTAAGGTACACCTTTTATATGGCACCAATAATACTGCGGGTAACAATATCGAATACAATAATACTCCCGGAAGCTCATTCCATTCTCCAGACCTTTACGCTACCCAGCCTTTCGTAGGAGATACTTATAAGCATGTAGAGGTAAATGGAGAAACAGACCTCAGCAATCCTACGAACTGGATTATCAAAATCAGAATTGACGGTATACTTATTGTAGATCAATCATTTGCACCATCCGGAAATGCCATCGGAATGACACAGGGATATTTTGGGTTTTCTGCAGCAACAGGAGGTGCCAGCGCCAGACACTCTATCAAAAATGCCAAAGTATTTGTAGATAAAGTTCCTATTTTAAATAACACCATTACGCCTTTTGTATGTACCAACCCTACTACAGGAAATGGGACAGTGGATCTTACCTCCTATAATTCACAATTTGTCAATAACCCTGGAAATTATCTTTTCACTTATTATATACTAGGTGTTGCTACACCTATTGCTAGCCCCACCAGCTTTCAATATTCAGGAAACACTACCATTAAAGTCGTTATTAAGGATCCTACCTCAACTCTTTGCGACAATGGAGATGGTATTATACAACTTAATCCAACTCCATTCGCTGCCAGTGACGCAAGCCTTACCGAATGTAATAATAACAATGCCGGTACTGCAACATTTGACCTTAATACCGCAGCAGTAACTACCCTGACCGGAGCCACCAAGGAGTTTTATCCAACTTTATATGACCTTAACGCAGGAACCAATCAGATTACTAATCCCAATGCTTATGCGTCAGGACCCGCTACCATCTATGTAAGGGTAACCACCTCACAGGGATGTGTAAGTACTTCCAAGATCACGCTAAACATTCATCCTGTTGTTACGGTGAATGATAGGGAACTAAGATCATGCTTCATTGAAAGTAATCCATCAACAGCTTCTTTTGATCTTACAGGAGCTGCCGTCACACCTACCCCTGTAGGAGTAACAAAAAAATATTATCCATCTTTAACGGATGCTGTTAACAACACCAATGAAATAACCAATGCTGCGAACTATATTGCACCTAACGGTGTTGTTTATGTAAAAGTATTTAACTCAAACGGCTGTTATGCAATAGCGAAAGTTAAACTAACCGTATTAGCTCCGGTTTTATCAAAAGTCTTACAAAATCAAACCATTTGTATGACAGGCAAAACAACATTAGATGCAGGACCTGGATTCAATAGCTACCAATGGAGCACAGGGGCTACAACACAGGTGATCAAGAATATTGGAGTGGGCACCTACTGGGTAAAGCTTAAAACCGGCGAATGCGTTGCCACACAAACAGTAAATGTTTACCCATCTGAACATCCTGTAGTTTCCAATATTGATATTTCAGGAGGAACAGTCACTATATATGCAAATGGAGGAACCCCTCCTTATCAGTATTCAATGGATAATGTTCACTGGCAGGACTCCAATGTATTTTCCAATGTTACCCGAGGTGAGGCAAAAGTATTTGTAAAGGACAGCTATAATTGCGAACCTATTGAAATTAACATTACTGTTCCTAATCTAATCAATGTAATTACTCCTAACGATGACGGTATTAATGATATTATTGATTATTCTGCCTTGGCTGTGAAGCAAAATCTGGAAGTGAATATCTATGACCGATATGGGGTACAGCTTTTCAGAGCAGATAAAGCCAATGGGTACAGATGGAACGGAACGGCTAACGGCAGAAGAGTTCCTACAGGAAATTATTGGTATTCTGTTTCATGGAATGAAAATAATAAAAAGATCACTCCGGTAAAATTCTCCGGCTGGATTGTTGTAAAAAACAGAGAATAATCACTTTCTTATTTATATTAACTTGATCACCCCGTTATTTGGGGTGATTTTTTGTATTAATTAAAAGGATATATTTCATTTAAAAGACTTTTTATTCATATTCAATCCTTAAATTTGTCCTATGAATTATTTGGAAGCTTTAAGCAGAAGATATTCTGTGAAAAAATTTAATAATCAAATCATTCCTCAGGAAACTCTTCATAACATTCTTGAGTCGGGAAAGCTATCTGCAAGCTCGTTGGGGCTTCAACCCTATAAAATCATTATTGTTGAAAGTGAAGAAATGAAGCAGAAGATGATTCCTGCTTTTTATAACCCATCTCAGATCTCCACTTGTTCTCATCTTGTGGTCATTATTTCAAAGAAAATAATAGAAGAGAATTATATCCATGGATATTTTAATCATATTTCTGCAGTAAGGGAAACTCCTTTGGAGAATCTTGATCCGTTCAAAAACAGTATCAATCAGCATATCAATCAAAAAACACAGGATGAAATTTTCAACTGGGCAGAAAAACAGTCTTATATTGTATTGGCCAATCTTATGTATGCCGCTGCTATAGAGAATATAGATTCTTGCCCCATGGAAGGCTTCCGACAGGATCTGATAGAAGAAATTCTGAATGTAAACTCCGAGACAGAAAAAGTAACCGTTACCCTCGCTTTAGGCTACCGTTCTGAGGAAGACCATTTTCAGCACATGAAAAAAGTAAGAAAACCAAACGAAAAATTGTTTAAATTTATTTAATATTAAACGATTGTACCTAAAGCAAGCATATGATAAAAGCGGATGTATTAGTAATCGGTTCCGGTATTTCCGGACTTTCCTATGCCATTAAAGTTTCTGAACAACTCCCTGATGCCAAAATCATCATCGTAACAAAATCTGACGAAGACGAAAGCAATACGAAATATGCACAGGGCGGACTTGCCGTAGTGACAGACTTTCAGAATGACAATTTTCAAAAACACATTGATGATACGATGCGTGCCGGTGACGGAGAAAACAAACGTGATGTTGTAGAAATGGTAGTAAGGGAGGCCCCAGCAAGATTCAACGAAATTGTGGAATGGGGTGCTCAGTTCGATATGAAGAATGGAAAATTTGCTCTGGGAAGAGAAGGAGGCCATACTGAAAATAGAATCGTTCACCATAAAGATATTACCGGATTTGAAATTGAAAGAGCGTTATTGGAAACAGCCAACAGCAGCCCTAACATTGAAATCCTGGACCATCATTATGTCATTGATATCATTACCCAGCACCATGTTCCGGGACAAGAGCTTAACGAAGGAGACATTCATTGCTATGGCGCATATATTTTGGATGAAAAATCCAAGGCCATCAAAAAAATCACCTCTAAAATAACATTGGTAGCCACAGGAGGCGCCGGACATGTTTATAAAAATACAACCAATCCAACCATTGCTACCGGAGACGGAATTGCTTTTGTAGCCAGAGCAAAGGGAAAGGTTTCCAACATGCAGTACTATCAGTTCCACCCTACTGCCCTTTACAATAAGATTGACGGAATGCTATTCCTTATTTCCGAAGCAGTAAGAGGAGATGGAGCTAAACTAAGAACCAAACGAGGCGAAAAATTCATGCAAAAATATGATGAGCGTGAAGAATTAGCATCCAGAGATATTGTAGCCAGAGCCATCGACAATGAAATGAAAATTTCAGGGGACGAATATGTAGGCCTTGACTGCCGTGAAATGAACCAAGAAAGATTTCTGGAACATTTCCCCAATATTTATAAAAAGTGTAAAGACGAAGGAATTGATCCATTCACTCAATTGATTCCCGTAGTTCCTGCCTGCCACTATTTAATGGGAGGAATTGAAGTAGACAGAGACGGGCAATCCTCTATCAGAAACCTTTTTGCTGTAGGAGAATGCACTAACTCGGGATTACATGGTGCCAACAGGCTTGCTTCAAACTCTTTACTTGAAGGATTAGTATTCGGGCATAATGCTGCGATGAAGACTATGGCCTTATTAAATGAAAATAAATTTAACTTCGATGACCTGAAAGCCGTTCCGGAATGGAACGAAGAAGGAATGAAGATCATGGATGAAATGGTCATCGTAAGCTATCTTAGAAAACAGCTTCAGGAGATGATGAGCGATCTTGTAGGTATTGTAAGAAGTAACCGACGTCTGAATATGGCCCTGCAAAAACATCAGGAAATTGCAGCTGCCGTTGATGAAATTTACCACTACTCTATCCTTTCCCCTCAATTATCAGAATTAAGAAATCTTACTACCGTCGCCCTACTCATCATTACCCAATCGATGGAAATGACAGAGAATAAAGGAGCATTTTACAATAAAGACCTAGTCTAAAATATACAATAATGAAAAAACCAAGCTACGTTACCGATAAAGCATTAAAAACTTTTATAAATAATGCCTTAGAAGAAGATATCCAGGATGGGGATCATTCTACCCTTTCCACCATTCCAAAGGATCTGGAACAAAGTGCAAAGCTTTTGGTAAAACAAAATTGTATTTTGGCAGGTGTTGAACTGGCAGAAATTATCTTCACAACTTTTGACAAAAATTTAAAAGTTGAAACATTTCTTAAAGATGGAGACACCGCAAAAGTAGGAGACATAGCCCTTATTGTAACCGGAAGTGCCAGATCTATACTCTCTACAGAAAGACTTGTTCTTAACTGTATGCAAAGAATGAGTGGCATTGCCACCCTTACTCACGAATGGGATACCAGATTAATTGGTACAAAAACAAAGCTTTTAGATACCAGAAAAACGACTCCCAACTTCAGGATATGCGAAAAATGGGCTGTTGCCATTGGCGGCGGAACCAACCACAGATATGGTCTTTATGATATGATAATGCTTAAAGACAACCACATCGATTACAACGGAAGCATCACCAATGCCGTAAAAATGGCAAAAGATTATGTTAAAAAAAGCAAGAAAAAGTTAAAAATTGAAGTTGAGACAAGAAATCTTGAAGAAGTTCAGGAAGCCATCAATGCAAAAGTAGACAGAATCATGCTTGATAATATGGATGTAAACACTATGAATCAGGCTGTAAAGATGATTAACGGCTCTTGCGAATCTGAAGCTTCGGGTGGAATTACCCGTGATATGCTTAAGGAAATTGCTTCTACAGGAGTTACATTTATCTCTGTAGGCGCCCTTACACACTCGGCTGAGAATATCGATTTGAGTCTCAAAGCAGTGAAATAGCGTTGAATTTTTAATAAAAACACCCCCACTTTGTTAGAAATTCAATAACATGACTTTTTTCATGTAAAAATTCAATTTTCACCTACGATACTGGTAATCAATTACTTAATATTATTAAGACTGATTAAAAATTAACATTGAGTTAATAATAGTTAAAATTAATTTTGCGAATTTTGCAGAAAATTAAATCTAATTATTACTAACGATTATGAAATTAATCAACAAATCAATACTAACTGCGGTTATTACTTTATCTACAGCTAGTGTTTATTATGCTCAACAAGTTCAGGATACAGCGAAAGCTAAATCCAAAGATATTGAAGAGGTAATTCTAAGAGGTGTTACGGATATCGCTAAAGATAGAAAAACACCGGTAGCAGTTTCTACAATTAAAGCAGCTCAGATTATTGAAAGACAAGGAAATCAGGAGCTTGTAGAATTGTTAAATACTACACCATCTGTATACGCTACAAAAGGTGGTGGAGGTTTCGGAGATTCACAGCTTACTATGCGTGGGTTTGAATCCAGAAACATCGCAGTAATGGTAAACGGTATGCCTGTTAACGACATGGAAGGAGGTACTGTGTACATGTCTAACTGGACTGGTTTATCAGACGTAACCAGTACGATGCAGGTACAGAGAGGTCTTGGTTCTTCTAAATTAGCAATTGCTTCTGTAGGGGGAACAATGAACTTCTTAACACGTTCGGCTGACATGAAACAAGGTGGAGCTGTTAGATTAGGTATCGGTAATAACGATTTCTTAAAAACTTCATTCGCTTACAATACAGGTAAAACTGAAAACGGATGGGCTGCTTCATTCTTGATGGCAAGACAAGCAGGAGGTACTTACGTTCAAAATACAGATTACGAATCCTATACTTATTTCTTTGCATTAGGATATCAGCCAAGCAAGAAGCATAACTTACAGTTTATGATGACTTCTTCTCCACAATGGCACGATCAGAGATCTTATGCTCCGGCTTTAGGTAGTTATATTTATTATAACCCTGACAAAGACGGTACTCCATACAGACCTTATAACTCTGACTATGGTTATTATACTTCAGCAGACGGAAGAAGAACGAACATAGCCAATGCTATGAACTATTATTCTAAGCCCGTAATGATGTTGAACTGGGATTGGACAATCAGTGACAAATCTACTTTAAGTACGGTAGCTTACATGTCTAACGGACGTGGTGGTGGTGCCAGAAACCAAGGTAAAGTTGGAGGAAAAGGAATGCAGGACTTTGTTGATGCTGAAGGACACTACAACTTTAACTCAATCTATGCAGCCAACGGAGTGGTAACGCCAGCAATAGGTGCAGCAGGAAATACATTGATACGTAGCTCAAGTGTGAACTCTCACAACTGGTACGGGATCTTAATGAACTTCCAACACAAGATCAATGATAACTGGAACTTCTCTGTAGGTACTGATGACAGATACTACTATGGATACCACTATCAGGTAGTTTCTGATCTATACGGAGCAAAAGGTTATACAGATAGTTTCAACAAAAACTTACCTACTAATAATATTGTTCGTAATACTTATGACTACCAAAAGTTAAACTGGAACCCGTTCGGTGGATCAAATGCACCAATGGAAGACAGAATTGCTTTCAGTAATGATGGTGAGGTATTATGGTACAGTGGTTTCGGACAAGTAGAATATACTTCTGAAAAGTTAACTGCTTATTTACAAGGTTCCGTTTCAAACCAGGGATACCAAAGAATTGATGACTTTGTAAAGCCTGGAACTGTTCAGCAAGGGCAAACTGTAAACAGAAAAACAGGATTTAAAAACCTTTTTGGTTATAACATTAAAGGGGGTGCTAACTATAACATCAACAATAACCACAACGTATTTGCTAACGTTGGTTACTATAGCAAGCAGCCTTTGATGAACTCTGTGTACCCAAGTAACCAGCAGGTAGTTAACCCTAGCTTAACTAATGAGAAAATTTTCTCTGTTGAATTAGGTTACGGATTCAAAACATCTAACTTCAATGCGAAAGTTAACGTATACAGAACTGAATGGAAAGACAGATGGTTCAGAAGAGGAAGTGTAGACTTCGGAAACGGAATCAGAGGATATTCTGAAATCAGTGGAATTACTCAACTTCACCAGGGTATTGAAGCGGAAGCGGTTTATAAAGTAAACAGATTCCTAGAATTACAGGGGATGTACTCTTGGGGAGATTACAAATACAAAGGAAATGCATCTGGATCTAACTTTCAGGATGACAACACTCCAATTGCAACAAACGGATCCAATACATCTACTCTTTACCTAGACAAAGTAAATGTAGGAGGAACTAACAACAGTGTTCCACAAACAACAGCTTCATTGGGAGCAACAATTACACCGGTAACAGATCTTAGAATTTATGGTACTTGGCAGTATGTTGGAAAAGTATATTCTGCAATGAATGTGAATGACTTTACAAAGCCAGGAAATGAAGCTTTAAAATTACCTGATTTCAACTTATTCAACGTAGGAGCATCTTACAAGATTAAACTGAAAAACGAAAGTCAGTATTTCACAATTGGTGTGAATGTTTATAACTTGTTTGACACTACTTATATTCAAGATGGTGTAACTAACATCAAGACTACAGATCTAATTAATCCTAAAGCTAAAGCTGGTGATGCTGATTTTGGAATCACCTACGAAGCAGCAGGAAGAACTTACAAAGGTATTGCTGACGGAAACAGAGTTTTCTTCGGATTCGGAAGAACCTGGTCTACAACTTTATCATTCAACTTCTAATTATCACAATATTAGATTTTATAAATATGAATCCCGGCTTTGAGCCGGGATTTTTGTTATCTTTGTGTACAAAAAAATAGGATTATGGATTTTTACAAGATTTTTCTTAGTGCACACAAAGGATTCGGGTATTTGGAACTTCTTTTAGTGGCATTATTTATCATTGCACTTTTAGCTACTATGTTCGGCTTCAGTGGAAAAGTGAACAAATTTTTAAAGAAGACGACTCTCTTCACGATGATTTTCTTCCACGTTCAGTTTTTATTAGGAATATGCTTGTTATTCATATTTTCTCCAGGTTTCAAAGCTGCTTTAGATTCCGGAACATTAATGAAAGATGCTTACAGCAGACAAACATTTGTTGAGCATCCCTTTTCTATGCTTATTGCGGCAGTATTGATGACCATCATCAACAAAAAAGTAAAATCCAATGATACTATTTCTTTAGGAATAGTGATTATGGGACTGATTGCAGCAGGTTTATTTGCATTCGCATTCCCTTGGGTAAAAGTCTTTGGGGCTTAAAATAGATAAAGAAATTATATGCGTTATAATTTATAAATAGTTTAATCTTAAATTTTTAATTAAATCAATGAAAGTAGCTGTAGTAGGTTCAACAGGAATGGTTGGACAAGTTATGCTTAAAGTTTTGGAGGAGAGAAACTTCCCTATAACAGAATTAATTCCAGTAGCATCTGAAAAATCTGTAGGTAAGAAGGT
Organism: Chryseobacterium sp. SIMBA_028; assembly: GCF_046535285.1. Lineage (NCBI taxonomy): Bacteria > Pseudomonadati > Bacteroidota > Flavobacteriia > Flavobacteriales > Weeksellaceae > Chryseobacterium > Chryseobacterium sp. SIMBA_028. Next base: position 282,128 of record NZ_JAWRWZ010000003.1, read on the forward strand.
GAAGTATAAACAGAAGGAATTTACTATTGTAAGCATGAAGGACGCTATAGCTGCCAAACCGGATATTGCGATCTTCTCTGCAGGAGGCTCTACTTCCCTTGAGTTTGCTCCTTTGTTTGCAGAAGCAGGAACAACGGTTATCGACAATTCTTCAGCTTGGAGAATGGATCCTGATAAAAAATTGGTTGTTCCGGAAATCAATGCTGATGTATTGACCAAAGAAGACAAGATTATTGCAAATCCGAATTGTTCTACCATTCAATTGGTGATGGTTTTAGGACCATTGAACAAAAAATATGATTTAAAAAGAGTGATTGTTTCCACTTACCAGTCTGTAACAGGAACAGGTAAAGCAGCTGTAGATCAATTAAACGGTGAAATCAGCGGTGATGATTCTATCGCTAAGGTATATCCATATCAAATCTTCAAAAATGCACTGCCTCATTGTGATGTATTTGCGGATGATGATTATACTAAAGAAGAAATCAAGTTGATGAAAGAGCCTAAGAAAATTCTGGGTGATGATACATTCAACTTGACAGCAACAGCAGTAAGAGTTCCGGTTCAGGGAGGTCACTCAGAAAGTGTAAACATCGAATTTGAAAATGAATTTGAGCTGGATGAAGTAAGAAAGATCTTATCTGAAACCCCAGGAGTTGTGGTGATGGATGATGTTAAAAACAACCACTACCCGATGCCTTTCTATCTGGAAGGAAAAGACGAAGTCTTCGTGGGAAGAATAAGACGAGATCTGTCGCAGCCCAAAACGCTCAACCTTTGGATCGTAGCAGATAACCTAAGGAAAGGAGCCGCAACAAACGCTGTACAAATTGCAGAATACCTTGTAGCAAACAACTTAGTATAAACTAACAAAATAAAAAAGAGTCTCAAAATTGAGATTCTTTTTTTTATCAAACACTTTATGAATACCCCGAAAAACACCCATAAAGACAAAATAGGGTTCCAAAAGATCATTGCAGTATTTGGCGTAATCCTTTTTATCGGAAAAATCATTGCTTGGAAGTTAACCAATTCCGATGCTGTATTCTCCGATGCCATGGAAAGTATCGTGAATGTCATTAGTGCATTCATGGGACTTTATTCTCTTCACCTTGCAGCAAAACCGAAAGATGATGATCACCCATACGGTCATGGTAAAGTAGAATTTGTTACTTCCGGTATCGAGGGAGCCTTGATAGCCATAGCAGGCCTTATGATCATTTATGAGGGAGTCCATAGCCTTATTGTAGGAAAGACGCTCAGCAAGATCGATCTAGGGATCTGGATTATTGCAGCCACAGCTGTTATCAACTACCTTTTGGGTTATATTTCCATAAAGAAAGGAGAAAGAGAAAATTCTCTGGTACTGATCTCTTCCGGAAAACATCTGCAATCAGATACCATTACCACTCTGGGGGTAGTTATAAGCTTAGTGATTGTATATTTTACAAAAATCTATTGGCTGGACTCAGCTGTAGCATTAATTTTTGGACTTTACATCATCTTTGTAGGCTATAAAATCGTTCGCAAGTCATTAAGCGGTATTATGGATGAACAGGATCCGGAAATATTAAATCAGATTATCAGAATCCTTGAAGAAAACAGAAGAACAGAATGGATTGATGTACACAATATGAAAATTCAGCAATTCGGAGCTTCCCTTCATATTGATGCTCATATTACACTTCCCTGGTATTACAGCCTGCGTGATGCTCATAATGAAATGGAAAAAGTCATTCTTCTTTTGGCAAAAAATATTAAACGCAGCATTGAATTCAACTTCCATATGGATGATTGTAAACCAATCTCATGCTCTGTTTGCCAGATCAAAGAATGCCCTGTTCGGGAAAAGGACTTTGTGAAACGCGTAGAATGGACTCCAGAGAATGTAACCAGTGTAGATAAGCATACTGTAGAATAATCTAAAACAAAGAATATAAAGAGGGCTGAGAAAGCAAAAATGTAGACTAGACGCTAATCATTACGTGCTTTCTCAGCTTTATTTGTTTCTATACGACTTTTCCATCATCTGTTTTCGATAATAAAACATTGGAATGATCAATAATATAATCAAAGGTTGTATTACAAATCTTCTCATATAGAATGAAAAAAGATATCCTATTTCAAAATGGTTATAAATACAATACAGATAAATGGATAAAGAAATTGCAAAAATGATCACCATCATAATCGCTCCCTGTATCGTCCATTGTCTATTTTTAAACAAACCTTGAATAATCAAACAGGAAAACAATAGATTGAGGATAAATCTAAACAAGTGTCCCAGAATTAATTTTCCCCACTCGAATATGGGAAACTCAATATTTTTATTGGCTTCATGAAAATAACCCAAAAAGGGATCATAGAAAAGTTTTTCCTCTAACACCCTTATTCCTATCAAACCACAGATTCCGGAAATAACTAAAAGCCAATTAAGAATTTTCATGTTTTAAAGCAAAGAATTTAATCCAAACAAGCCAAAGTAGAACCACACTTCCATAGATAACAGCAGGAAAAACAAAGTCATGAAACATTTTTCCATACTCCTTATGATCTACCATTACAATGTTCAGACCTACGATCCGTAAAAGATTCATAATGTAAAGTAAAACCAGACTTACTCCTACAAAAACAAAGGTCTTTGAACCTTTATAAAATGCAAAAACAAAAGACACAAACAAGATGATCACAGAGATTGCATTACACCCCTCCACCATTCTTGTTGCATACTGGTTCTTTACATAGAACCAAACCTGTTCATTTTTAACATCATCATAAAGCTTTGTCGGATACGCTATAACATTTTGTACACCACTCACCTGATCAGCAATTATTCTAGAAAAAGGGTCCAAACCTAAAGCCTTATTAGCATTCAGATAAAATTGATAAGCAAAAAGCAACACCAGATAAATAATGATGAAGCGAAGTAAAATACCTAACACCGGCTTAAAGTCCTTTAGCATACTGCAAAGATAAAAATTAGACTGTAATTATATGAACTCAAAGTAAGAAACTTCAAACATAAGATAGAAAGCCAGTTACAATAGAATAAAATCCACTATTGAGTGATAAATTATAAAAAAAATTCTTAGAAATTTCTGAAATACAAACCATTTCAGAAAATCATAATATATCTCTTCCTGCTTTTTGAGAGCCTCTTAAAACTATCCATATCCTTTATTTCCAACTCATGTTAAATTAGTATATTTGTTTCCATATTATGACTTCTGAAAACGCAAAAAGATTTTTTGAAAACCAACTTGGTAAGAAATCCACTGAATTCATCACACTAGCCCAAAGCGGTTCTGCGAGGGTAAATTTTCTGGCCGTAATCTCTACCGAAAAATACATCATTACCTACAATGAAAATATTCCAGAAAATGAAAGCTTTCTGTATTATTCTCAGGTATTCTCAGAATTAAACCTTAATACACCTGCCATACTATCTATTTCGGATGACAGGAAAATGTATATACAGGAATTTTTGGGAGAAAAAACTCTTTCGGAGGTAATTACCAAGCAACATGTTTCACCAGAGATAAAATCATTGGTACAGCAAACCCTGAAAAAACTTTTCCAGCTGCAGATGAAAACCCAAGGGAAAATTGATTTCTCCAAGACATTTGAATATGAAAGTTATGATGAATTGCCAATCATTCATGACCTCTATTACTTCAAGAATTTCTTAGCCGATGTTCTGGAACTGGAATACAACAAGTCTACCCTACTAAAGGAATTTAAAAAAATGGCCTCCCTTGTAGAAAGTCTGGAACCTAAAGGAATTATGATCCGCGATTTTCAGGCGAGAAACATCATGGTGAATGAGAAAAATGAAGTTTCATTCATCGACTACCAATCAGCGATGAGAGGTCCTTTAATGTATGATGTCATCTCATTTCTTTTTCAGGCCAAGGCAGATTTCCCTCAATACTTTAAACATGAAATGCTGGATTTTTACATTCAATTATTTGAAAACCAAGAAATCCAGGTTCAACTAAAGAATTCAGTGAAACCCATTCAGATGATGAGATTCCTTCAGGTATTAGGAGCTTATGGCTTTAGAGGCTTGATCCAAAGGAAACAACATTTTATGGCAAGTCTGGAAAAAGGAATTCAAAACATCACTCAGTTCGTATCTTCATGGGAAGGAATGGATCATTATCCTGAACTTTTTAAGCTGATTCAACAACTCGATACGGATAAAGCCAAACAAAAAATTAATACTATTTTAAAGTAAAAAATAATATAGAAAATGCTACACATCGACATACACAGTTTTTCATACAAGAAAGGAGGAATTCCTAAGGATGACTCAGGAAACGGAGGAGGTTTTGCCTTTGACTGCAGAGGAATCCTAAACCCGGGAAGAATTGAAGAATATAAAATCCAAACCGGAAACGATATTGGTGTTCAGGAATATCTTGAAACAAAAACTGAAATGCCTAAATTTTTAGAGCTGATAAAGTCTCTCGTATCTATCAATATTGACGATTACCTTGAAAGAGGTTTTGAAAATCTACAGATCAATTTCGGATGTACGGGCGGACAGCACAGATCTGTATATTCTGCAATAAAAATTGCTGAATTCATCAAGGAAAAATACCCGAATGGAACGGAAGTAACCATCCACCATGATGAACAACCACAACTAAACACCAGTAATGAGTAATGAGCCATAAGTAATATTATACTTACTTATTATAAACTCACTATTCATCACGTATTACTCATACTATATGAAAGCTCTAATTTTCGCCGCAGGAAAAGGCACCAGACTTAAACCGTTTACAGATCATCATCCTAAAGCATTGGCAAAAGTGAATGATGTTCCGCTTTTGGAAAGAAATATCAAGTATCTGAAAAGTTTTGGTATACAAGATTTTGTGATTAACATCCATCATTTTGGAGATCAGATTGTTGATTTTTTGAATAAAAATGATAACTTCGGATGTAACATTGAAATCTCGGATGAAACCAACGAATTACTGGAAACCGGAGGCGGCTTAATTTTTGCTAGAAAATTTCTCGATCATGGAGAAGATTTTCTAATCATGAATGCTGATATTTTAACCAATATAAACATCAATGCATTGGTAGAATATCATAAAAAGATAAAAGATTTTGCTACTTTAGCAGTTTCGGACCGTGAAAGTTCGAGAAAACTTCTTTTCAATGATGACATGGTTTTAAGAGGTTGGCTGAATGTACAGACTGGAGAACAGAGACTTGCAGAATTCAACAAAGGATTTAAAGCTCTTGCTTTCAGTGGTGTTCATTGTATCAACCCTACCATCTTTGAAAAAATAAAAAGGAAAGGCAAATTTTCTGTTATGGAAGAATATCTGGATCTGATGCAGACCGAACATATTCACGGTTTTGTACATGACAGTCTTCTTATAGACGTTGGAAGACCAGAATCTGTAATAGAAGCCGAAAAACATTTTAAATAAATTTTGTAATGGGAATTGATGGAACGAGGGATGAAAGTTTAGTAAATCCGGAATTTGATATGAACGAAATAAAGCTACACGACAGTTTCAGACAAAAAACTTGGGACGAAACCGTTACCAAGGACAGCTGGATGGTCTTCAAGATCATGGCTGAATTTGTGGATGGCTATGAAAAACTGGCAAAAATTGGCCCATGTGTTTCTATATTCGGTTCAGCACGTCTGAAACCTGATAATAAATACTATGAAATGGCGGTAGAGATTGCTGAAAAGATTACAAAGCTAGGCTTCGGAATTATTACAGGAGGAGGCCCAGGAATCATGGAAGCAGGAAATAAAGGTGCTTTCAATGCCAACGGAAAATCAATTGGACTCAATATTGATCTTCCTTTTGAGCAGCATTTCAATCCTTATATCAACAAGTCTTATTCTATGAATTTCGATTACTTTTTCGTGAGAAAGGTAATGTTTGTAAAGTATTCTCAAGGCTTCGTGGTGATGCCCGGAGGTTTTGGGACTTTGGATGAACTGACGGAAGCAATGACGCTGATTCAAACCAATAAAATTGGTAAATTTCCGATTGTATTGGTAGGAAGTGAATTTTGGGGTGGATTACTGGATTGGTTCAAAGCAACACTCCTAAAAGAAAGTATGATTGCAGAAGATGATTTGGATCTTTACAGAGTGGTAGACACTGCTGATGAGGCAGTAGCACACATTAAAGCTTTTTATGATAAGTATTCTGTGAATGTAAATTTCTAATTGGCATATTATTTGTGAACTATAACTAGCAAGAATGATTGTAAATCTATTAATTAAGATGAAAAAACTTTTATATATATCAGGAATTTTAACATTTTTTGTGTTAATGAGTTTTATGTATGTAGACTTTTTCTCTTCAATGACCAAGGTGGATTATATTGATGGAAGCAAGACATTGAAGTTTACCACAAAAATGAATACAAGCCATATCTCTGATGCTATTAAGATCAATCCGAGCACAGCCGGATTTGAAGCAGAAGTAAAAAAATATGTGAACAATAATTTTGATGTATTTGTAAATGGTGCTCCCAAAACAATTACTTTCACCGGAAGTCAGATAAGCGGAGAAACAGTATGGGTATATTTTGAAACCGGAGGAGTTTCAGATATCAATACCTTAAAAATTAAAAATACAATCCTCCTAAATGCTTTTCCTAAACAGATCAACCTCGTGAACATTGCCTACAAAGGCAGTCAGAAAACGATGAACTTCCAAAGAGGAAAAGAAGTAAATGAAGTATCTTTTTAAACAAATAATTTTGTAATATAAAAAACCACTGCAAATGCAGTGGTTTTTTATATTGTAGCCCAGATTCAGGAATCTCATATTCGTTCTTTAAGAGTTCTAAAACCATCAGGATTAGATTAATTTTAAATACATAAAACAGCATCCCTGCATCTTTAAGAAAAAGACATTTAAAGTCTACTCAATTACATGATATCATCTTTTATCATTCTGTATTTCTTCAACAATATAGTCATTCGGAATCTGGCTTAAAAGGATAGCCTGTACAGCTTATATATTGATATTTTTTCATCAAAAACGCCCTTACTAGATGTTTATTAAGGATTCCAATACTAAAATAAAAAAACCGGCTCTTTCGAACCGGTTTTAATTTTATAAAACAATAATTATTGTCCTTTAATTTTGAAGTCATCGATCTCCCATGTTGCCGCGGCAGATGTTGTAGATGTATATTTGAATGCAATTCTTACATTCTTACCTAAGAAAGCACTTAAGTCAACATTTCCAGAACTCACCCAGTCTCCAAATGCATTTGAGTTGGTATCCAGATTTGCCGGAAGTGCCGTCCAATTGGTTGTTGCAACGTCTCCTGTATAGTTGTCTGTAGCAAACACCTGCAATGCATTTCCTGCGTATCTTACGTCAGTAGTAAAGGTTACCACCCCTTTAGATTTCCCAACTAAGCTCACTGCTTTAGAGATTAACCAGTCTTCGTTCGCAAAGTTATTCCCAGCACCTCCTGCATTACCATTCATCATAGCGTAATAGTTTGTTCCGTTTCCTTGGTTAGAAGTTCCCCAGAATTGGTTTGGTCCTACTTTGTTTACCACTGTCCAATCTGAGCTGAATCCACCTGCAGCGAAATCATCACCATAAAGAAGCGGGATAGGTGTATAAACACTTCCATCACATCTAGGATTCGTCAGGTTAAGATCTGTAAGCTGTGTAATCCATAATTGGTAAGTACCATTGAATACACTTAGGATAGCATATACATCTCCTTTTCCACCTGCAACCTCAATAGCACTTGCTGCTTTTATACCAAAGATAGCACGTCCACTGGTTCTTAGTGTAATTGTTTTTCCAGAGCAATCTTCTAACGTTCTGTTTGAAAGCGCTGATCCGTCGGCATATGTTTTTCCTAAATCACCATTAATGAATTCAAGATCTTTAATTTTAACCCATCTTCCAACATCAGCAGTTGTTAATTGAGAGATTGATCTTTCAGTAGCTACCACTGTTCTTGCCGGAGCGTTTGAATCAAATAGAGATTTGTATATATCTTCTTCTTTAATTCTGTACCCAATTGCTGGTGTTGAATCATTAGATCCAATCTGAAGCTCTCCTGCAACGTTTCTGATATATAACCCTTTCAATTTAATATTCAGGTCTTTTCCTACTTTGAATCTGCCATCAAGGAATAGATCGGCTTTGTTGATATTTACCTTGATCCCTCCTGTTGCATCTTCTACATATAGATACTTAAATAAGTTTCCGGTTTCATCATTAGCCGTGATCTGAGCTTTCAGGTAGAAGTCTCCTGTAATCTGTACCAATCCGTTTGGAGCTAATGATCCTGCAAGTTGCTTAATATCTGATACTGTTTTAGCTGTAAGATTTGTAGCACTGAATCTACAAGGATTTTCCTGTATTTTATCTAAACGAGGGAAGTGCTTGTCTTTTCCATTAGCATCTAGCGCACCGCCTTCCATATCAAGGTCAGATACCTTGTTGATATAGAATTGGTAAGTGGTTGTAGAACCTGACTGAAACTTACTGTAAATTCCTTTAAGTGTTCCTTTTCCTGCAGGAAGAGTTTGGTTTGCAAATGAAGCAAATCCACTGTTTCTTACCACTGCTGTATTAACGTATGTGCTATTTGATTCATTCCATCCTTGTCCAATTCCTCTGTCTACAGTCTGACCGTTAGGAGCAAAGTTTGAACATAGGGCTTTACTATCAAATTCTACCTCATTTAGCTGAACAAGACAACCAATTAGGTTTTCATTATTTTTCAGCTCAGCCAGAGTGAGAACCTTTGGTGTAATTTCTCCTCTTGTTGTACATGATCTGAAGATCGTGCTCGGAACTAATTTTTCCGGGATTCTGGATACTCCATTAGTCGCTGATTCAGATCCTGTTTTTACACCTAATTGTACAACTCCACCGTAAGTACCTACTGAAAGGCCATTAAGCTTTACATATACCTTAGATCCCTGAGGAAATTTTGTATAGCTGCTTACCATATCTACACTGATGGTAAAACCATGCGTAGGATTTGCCAGTGCATCCTGAATATAGATTGTTTTGTAAACGTTACCCGTTTCATCCGTAGAAGAAACATATCCTACCATATAAAGATCATCTGCCTCATTGTTAGGAGTATCATCCTTAGGGAAAGTATACACTGTATTATTTTGGAATTTCGCCTTTACATCAGCAAATGGTACCGCAACCCCTTGTTTGTCTGCACAGTCATACCCGTCAAGGTTAGGCTGGTCATATTTATCATCATGCACACATCCTACCGTTACAAATAGGGAAGCTGCTGCGATAAAAATATATTTTAAAACTGAATTATATTTTTTCATTATAGTCGTCGTTATTAGAATCTTAAATAAACATTAGTAAAGAAAGTTCTTCCTCTGTCATACCAAAGTTTTGGTCCAAAGTAAGGGGTACCTCTTTGATATTCTGCAAGTGCATCCGGGAAGTTTGAGTATCTACCCTGTTCGAATCCACCTGTTACGTAATTTCTGTTATTTAAAATATTATTCACTGAAACACTCACCCCTACTCTGTACTTTCCAAATTGGAAAGACTTACCTGCGTTAGCATTCAGCATAAATTGATCGTCAAATTTCTTCTGTGCGGTAAGTTCTTGAATAAGCTCCGGTGTAACACCATCATAAAGAAGACCTCCTGTACCTGGAATAGTATACATTGCAGCCGTTTTATTGATTGCTGAGAAATCAAGATACTGATCCATCAGGTAGTTTGCAGACGCTCCTACCCACCAGTACTTAGGTGAATTGTATTTCAATCCTAAAGAGAATGCCTTTTGTGGAGTTCCCGCTACTTTATAGTCCTTAATATTGGCCGAACCATAGCTTCTGAATCCGTTAAGATCATCAAATGTATATACCTGAGGAGTATTTGTAAATTTATATTGACCAACACTTGCAACCCCCACTGCGTTAAGCGTAGGCGTAACCTTTAGATCAAATCCTAATTCTGCACCAAGATACCTCTTGTCTGCACCACTCATAGCCTCATTAACTAACGTGTTATATGATCCTGTATTATTGGAAGAAACAGCTAAGTAATATCTTGAAATCTCCGTTGAGTTACTAATTGTAGTATAGTATCCGGATATTCTAAGCTTTAGAATCTGACCTCTCATGATATAGCTGATGTCATTAGAATTGATCACCTGATTTTTAACTCCAGGAGTTAAGAAATCTCCCATTCTTGGATTAATGAAAATCTCATTAAGGGTGGGTGCCAAACTAAATAATGCTCCGTTATAAACAATAAAGTTCTTACCGTTGATTTTATAGGTAATCTTACCTTTAAGCCCGGCATCCAATGCATTATAAATAGCACTCTTTCCTTTTGAGTTATCCATAAATATTGCGCTTCTGAATTTCCCATCTCTGTAAGCTTCAGAATATGAAGAGAAGATAGAAGCTACCACATTCCACTTGTTGAAGTCAACTTCAGTGGAAACATTTAATGAATAATGGTTTCTTGTTAACTCATAAGAATACTGAGTTCTGTCTCCCACTCTAACTTTCGTATTGGGATCGTCAATATTGTATTGAGTATCATTATTAAAAGCATTAAGATTATTGGCGTAATTAGCACCTAATAAATCATTAATTCTTCTAAAGTTATCTGATTTTAAATTCTGATAATTGAAGTTAATATTCAATTTCCAGTTATCCTTTAGTCTTGTATCAAAGTGTGATGCAATGTTTAAAGTTTTGTCCTTATTTACATCATCCACCAAAGTATAGGAAGCCCCTCTTTCGGTTCCGTCCATATTCTTCAGGTTAAGACGGTTGGTATTGTATAGATCATTCCAGTTGATTTGTGCCTGTTCTCTGAATTCATCAGCAGTCAAAAGACCAAAACTTGGTAATTTTCTGTAATAGGTAGGGTTTGGATCTGCAGCGTGGAACCAGTCTAACCTACTTCTTGCATCGCTACCAAACTGATAGGAAACAGTATTGATCCAGTTTGAATTTTTACCAATTTTCAGGTAATCTGTCAACATAAATACCGGCTCATATACGTTTCTGATTCTGGAGTTTCTTTTTTCTCCATCCTGCCATCCCCAGTATGAGTTATAGTTTTTCCCCATGATGTCATAAACCTCCTGGGTATTTGGTGAATTGGAAGCTCTATAAGTTGGAGATCCAAAAGCAGTTAAGTTAATAGAGTGTCTGTCACTAAATTTTTTCTCAATTGATGCAAAGTAAGCATAGGCATCCTGATAAACCCCGTCAAGGATTGCTCTATCCCCCCATCTTCTACTTGCTGAGAACGTAAATGCCCAACCATTCTTAGTAAGACCTGAAGAATAAGTAGCAATAGCTCTGTGCAGGTAACTTCTATTGGTAAATGAATAGGCAAGTGAAGTTTGCTTTCTATAGCTGGAAGCTCTTGTATTATAATAAACAGCACCTCCCAAATTACCAAAAGTATATTCTGAAGGAGTGATGTTATCTACATTTTCGTAAGGGTATCTTGTTACATCATTAAGACCACCCCAGTTATTAAAGTCTACTTTTCCATCATCATTTTTAGACATGGAAACTCCATTAAACATTACATCCTCAAATCTGTTGTCTACTCCTCTTGGTCTGAACCAGTACGCACCTAGTTCAAACGCAGAAACATTTTGGAAAGCATCTCTTCCTGAGCTTAAAAGCCCTACAGTAGGCTGCATTGATGAGCCTCCATCTTCAGTATCATTTGCTGAGTCATCAATAACTATTACTCCTGCATCTGATCCTAAATTGTAATTAAGTGTAATAACACCTAAATCTTTTCTCTTCTCATCTGCAGTAACATCAAACTCTAAGATCTTTGACTCGAAGTTTGGTTTTGCTACCGTAATAAGATAGTGGCCAGGTTTTAAATCCACAAACTGGAAGTACCCAATTTTATCCGCGGCTGCATCGTTCCCGGACTGTGCTAGATCTACTTCTGCTTTCTCTAAAGGCTTACCATCCTGATCTTTAACATACGCATAAACAGTTGTTTGCGCAAAGTAAAAAGAAGCAGGCATTAACGTAAACAAAGAGATTAGGGATAGTTTTTTAATCATAATAAACTTATTTTTAACTCCTTCTTTATTTAAGGGGCAACAAATTTAGGACTATTTTCATTAACTAAAACATTTTTAGTTATTTATTCTATTAAATTTTCTTAACCTACCTCCATTATCCTAAAAAAATGCCGTAATTTTAATCAATCACAAAAAATGGAAGATCATCTTACGAAAGCCACAAAACAATCACGATAGAAATTATGAATCCCATAGGAAACAGCTCATTTCTTAATATTGAATAAAATCCCAATAACCATTAAACATTGCTCTCTAGCGCCTCATATTGGACATTTTATCTTATCCTTAACCTTTTCTTAAACTAAACTCAGATCATTTTAATCTTTATTCTTATATAAAATTAGTAATTTTACCCCTCAATTTTTTGAATATACTAAGAATATGAAAAAATATTTAATCATTGCCGCTTTGTTTTGCTTTGGTTCCGCTTTCTCACAGCAGAAGCAGGTAAAAAGAGCAGCTGTCGCATTCCTAAATGTAGAAAACCTTTGGGATACAATTCCTTCTGCAGATTATATTGATGGAACCCTACCTCGTTCCAATCCCAAGTTTCACAGAAGTGTACCCGTGGATTCCCTGAAATATCTTGAAACAACAGAAGATTATAAAGGAGAATGGAGTGATGATCTATTGATTGGAAAAAAAGTAATCAGAAAACAATTCTTATCTGAGGATTTTACAGTTAACAGTCCTAAAAGATGGGGATCAAAGTACTATAACCAAAAATTAGCGAATGAGGCTAAGGTTATTTCAGAGCTTGGAAGACAATATACCAATGACAATCCGGCTATTTGCGGATTGATTGAGGTTGAAAACAGACAGGTTATTGAAGATCTTATCAAACAGCCGGCATTGGCAAAAAGCAATTACGGAATTGTACATTTCAATTCCTATGATTCAAGAGGGATTGATGTAGCCATTATTTATCAGAAAGGAAGATTTTCAGTTTTGGATTCCTATAAAAAGGAAATCAAAATTTATGATGAAAATGGAAAAAGAGAATATACCAGAGATATTGTCATTGCAATAGGCTTATTGGATGGAGAAAAAGTAGGGATCTTTATGAACCACTGGCCGTCCAGAAGAGGAGGAGAAGCTATTTCTCTTGCAAAAAGAAATTCTGCCGCTACTGTCCTGAAAAATGAAATGGATAAAGTAACCGCTGAAAACCCAGGAATTAAATTATTCTCAATGGGTGACTACAATGATGATCCGGTAAGCCCAAGCTTAAAGAAGCACTTAGCTGCAGTGGGTGATCCAAACGAGCTGTCCGACAAGAGTCCTTATTATAACTTAATGTATAAATTATATAAGGCAGGTGTAGCTTCTTTAGCCTATAGAGATGCTCCGAATTTATTTGACCAGATTATTGTTTCAAGAAATCTTTATTCTCCAGAAAAAATCACCCCTACCTATAGCATATACAAAGCTGAGATCTATGCTCCGGCTTATTTGGTAAACAAGGAGGGGCAGTGGAAAGGATATCCGCTACGTTCTTGGGACGGAGACCGATTTACAGGTGGCTACAGTGACCACTTCCCGGCGGTTTCGGTAGTTCAGAAAGAATATATTAAAAAATAAATACAGACAAGCACTCTTTTTAGAGTGCTTTTTTATTTTAAGGTAGGCATCAAATTGAAAATCATTCAAAAAATACATTTCATTATATTTATTAATAAAAAAAATACTACAAACAAGAATATAAATTCTAAAACAAACTAATAATTGAAAATAATCCAACCATTAGCCTGAGTTTTAATTATATTTGTATTTCACTGACTTATGATTTTTCAGTGAATAATAACCTAATAACAAAAATTAAAACCATGAAACACTCATTACCTATGGCGTGCTTTTTAGCCATGTCCTCATTTTCTTCTATTCCAAAGGTCCAAACACTGGATAAAGCTTTAAACCAATTCATTAATTAGCATTACTTAAAATCTGTGAATTATGAAAAATACATTTAAGCTTATCTTATTTTCAATTTTATTATCTTGGAAACCACTCTACTCACAATCAGGAAGTGATATTATTTTCTGTCTTGACAATAGTGGTTCTATCAGTGACGTCGCATTCAACGAAATGACTGTTTCCACCAGGAGACTTATGGAACAGGTTTTAAAGTGCAATCGTGATAATCGGGTTTCTGTAGTACATTACGGAACAGATTATCCGGGTATGACCCCATCTGTTCCTAGAATCTATATAGAATCTAATTTTACCAATGATCTTGCAACAGCTCAAACATTCTCAAGAAAATTAGGAAACGGAGATCATTTTCATGATGCTGCAGGCTTAATAGGAGCAGCCCTTGATCATTATCCTCATCCTGATATTGTGAGTCCGCAAAAGTCATTAGACACCCGCCGTCCAAGACCATTGGTTATTGTTCTTTTTTCTGATGCAGAAAGAGCAAACGGAAGCTTGAGCAATGGTTCTTATCTGGTAAACTTTAACCCTCCTAACGGGCTGCATGATGATAACGCGTTTGCTGCTTTCACAAAGTTTAAAATGTACAGAGATGCTAAGTTTGTGGTAGTACACGTAAATACTGACCCAACCTATAAAGAGGCCGCTGCCAATATTGCAAGCCGCGGAGGCTCCTATACCGGAGCTATTGAACAGTACAATGATGATCCCGATCACAATCAGCTTCCTAGATTTTATTTGAATAAGACCAACTTTACATTAACCAACACTGAAATCACTGAACTAAGTGGCGACATATGCAAAATGAACACAGGAAGTCTTGAATTTACTTACCAAACCCGTTCATGCAAAGAAGTTACAAGCTTCCCGTTACAGGTAAATGGAAACTATACCATCCCTATGGGAGCAAGTATCATACACTTTGAGATATCTCTTTTGGATATAGCAACCAGTACACTGTACCCAACATCTGCTGCACTGAACTTCCCTAACCCTAATGAGTTTGAGTTTACGATCAATCAATCAGATCTAACCAACCCTCCTTCCGGACAATATAAGTTCATCATTGAAATGGTGTACTCTTTTGGGGGAGGCAATGAGGGAATTCATGCTGAAAACAGTCTTAGCTATCTCCCATACGACTTTATGTACTGTCAGGAAAATTTACAAATGGACAATTTACCAGTTTCTATTCCTGCTAAAATAAAGATCAAGCCTACTGATAAAGATTATCGTATTGATCTTAATGCAGATCCAAACAACACGAAATCTATGCTTAAAGAAAAAATTCAGCAGAAAAATATTCAGGTTTCCCCTAACCCAAGTAATGGAGTTTTTGTAGTATCGCTTGATAAAGTACGTTCAGGATCAGTACAAGTTAATGACATTAACGGTAAGATTGTTTTTGAAAAACCGTTTAGCAATGAAAAAGAAATATCTGTTAATATTCATTCACTGCCATCTAATACATACATTGTAAAAGTAAGCTCAGGAAATGAAGTCTTTACCCAGAAAGTAATTAAAAGATAAATTTTAGAAGCATTCATACGAAAAAAGGTTCAGAAAATTCTGAACCTTTTATTTTTATAATAGCTGAAAATTATTTGTTAAATAATTCTTCTACCTTATCCCAGTTTACTACATCGAAGAATGCAGAAACATAATCAGGTCTTCTGTTTTGGTAGTTCAAGTAATAAGCATGCTCCCAAACGTCTAATCCTAAAACTGGAGTTCCCTTAACGTCTGCTACAGGCATTAATGGGTTGTCCTGGTTTGGAGTAGAAGAAACGGATACTGAACCGTCAGCATTCTTTACCAACCAAGCCCATCCTGAACCGAATCTTGTTTTAGCAGCATCAGAAAAATCAGTTTTGAATTTTTCAAGACCACCATAGTTTTCAATAGCAGCTTTTACGTTTCCTACTGGTTCTTTGCTTCCTCCAGGAGTTAAAATTACCCAGAATAAAGAGTGGTTGAAGTGTCCTCCACCATTGTTTCTTACAGCTGGCTTATCAGTTCCTGTCTGGCAAATCTCCTCAATAGTTTTCCCTGCTAAGTCAGTTCCTTCTATTGCTTTATTTAAATTGTCAATATACGCCTGGTGATGTTTTGTATGGTGGATTTCCATAGTTTTTGCATCGATAGTTGGCTCTAATGCATCATATGCATATCCTAGTTTTGGTAATTCAAATGACATAATCTTATTTTTAATGTTATAACTCAAATTTAGCCAATATTTAAGCTATTATCAAAGATTGGGGATTACTTTAATAAATCTTTAACATTGACACATTGATTTAGAATGAATTAAATTTTAAATATTTTTTATTATCAAATATTTAAGCTTTCAAAATAAAAAGCACGAATCCAGAGATCCGCGCTTTCTACTTTAACAATAATTAAATTTATTTATTCATAGACATCAGGAATTCCTCGTTATTAAGAGTTCCTCGGATGTTCTTATCTACAAATTCCATTGCTTCAACAGGATTCATTTCAGAAAGATACTTTCTTAGAATCCACATTCTCTTCGAAGTCAATTCATCAAGAAGAAGATCATCTCTACGTGTACTGGATGTTACCAGGTCAATCGCAGGATATATTCTTCTGTTCGCAATTTTTCTGTCTAATTGAAGTTCCATGTTCCCTGTACCCTTGAATTCTTCAAAGATTACTTCGTCCATTTTAGAACCTGTATCAATAAGAGCTGTTGCTATAATTGTAAGGGAACCTCCGCCCTCAATTTTTCTTGCTGCTCCAAAGAATCTCTTTGGTTTGTGAAGTGCGTTTGCATCTACCCCACCGGAAAGAACCTTACCAGATGCCGGAGTTACTGTATTGTAAGCTCTCGCCAATCTAGTGATAGAGTCTAGTAGAATGACAACATCATGTCCGCATTCAACCATTCTCTGTGCTTTAGCAAGAACAAGGTTGGCTACTTTCACGTGTTTTTCAGCTGCTTCGTCAAATGTAGAAGCAATAACTTCTGCATTTACACTTCTTTCCATATCGGTAACCTCTTCTGGACGTTCATCGATCAAAAGAACCATCATGTACACTTCCGGGTGGTTAGCTGCAATAGAATTAGCAATATCTTTAAGCAACATTGTTTTACCCGTTTTAGGCTGCGCAACAATCATTGCTCTTTGTCCCTTACCAATTGGAGCAAATAAATCTACTATTCTTGTAGAAACCGTAGATTCGCTTCCTGCAAGATTGAATTTTTCTTCAGGGAAAAGCGGCGTCAGATATTCAAATGCAACACGGTCCTTAATAAACGCAAGATCACGTCCGTTAACTTCCGTAGGTTTTAGTAATGAAAAATATTTTTCACCTTCTTTAGGTAATCTTACAATTCCTTTAACTGTATCTCCGGTTTTTAAACCAAAGTTTCTGATTTGTGCTGTAGAAACATACACATCATCAGGGGAAGAGATATAGCTAAAATCTGAAGAACGTAGAAATCCATAGTTGTCAGGCAATATTTCAAGCACCCCTTCAATACTTACCATTCCATCGAAACTAAATTCTTTTTTATGGTCAGCATGCTCCTCTGTCTTTTCAGAATGTCTGTTCTGATTTTGATTAGGATTTTGGTGTTGATGTTGATTTTTATGTTGGTTTCCGCTGTTCTGCGGGTGATTGTGTCCTTTTGGAGATCTGTTAGCCTGTTGTTGTTGAGGATTGTTCGGCTTTTCTTCCGCCTGAGCAGGCTCTTGAGATTCTATATTTTTAGGAGCTTCTGGCTTCTCCTGAGAGATTTCGGTGTTTCCTGTATTAGTAGGTGGAACTCTCTTTCTTTTCTTTTTAGCTGAATTGGTTGCGGATGACGCTTCTTCTGTTGCCAGAACTGTTTCCGCTTTAGGCTCTTCAGCTTTTATTTCTTCAGCAACCGGCGTTTTGTCTTCTACTTTTTCTTCTTCTATGGGTTCTGTCGGTGCTTTTGCAGTCACTCTCGGTTTTGCTGGAGCTTTCTTTGGAGCAGCTTTCTTTACCGGAGCCTTTACAGTTTTTTCTTCTGTAGCTTCTTCAGTGTTGGTGCTGGTTTCCGTGGCGTTGAAATAATCTTTTGACACTTTAGGGTTGGAAGCCTGAAAGTCAAGAATTGCAAAGATTTTATCATTTTCGTTGCTGTTTCTTGCGACTTTAACGCCTAAATCCTTTAAGATTTTAGTCAGTTCCGTTACGGATTTTGACCTTAACGTTTCTATGTTAAACATATTTAATGTAAAAATGTAATTAATTGTGAGTAAGAAAAGTAAGTCCGGTGACTTTTGTTTTCAAGTACATTGTATAATGCAAATCTACACTTATTTTTGAATTGTGCAAAATTTATGTTATTTTTGCCAAGAATTTAATATTCAATGCTACAGAGAATACAAACCATATGGACATTACTAGCAGTTTTATCTGCTGTTTTCCTTTTTATAACAGGACAGGATGCGGTCATTTCTGACAGTATTCCCGTATTAAATATAGGATGCATAGTCCTTGTAATTATTGGTGCATTAAGTATTTTTAGTTTCAAAAACCGAAAAAGACAAATTTTGCTGAATACCATCAGCATCATTATAAACGCTTTGTTGATTGGTGTATTGGCGTACTGGTTACTAAACTTATCCGGAGGAATTCAATTTCCTGAGAAGGGTATTGAGCCGATTTTCCCATTGATCGCGGTAATATGTTTGCTTATTGCAAACGTGTATATCCGCAAAGATGAGAGGCTCGTAAAATCTGTAGACAGACTTCGATAGCCTTACAACGATTTTTTGAGTAAGAACAGTTCCTTTTTGGAGCTGTTTTTTTTTGCCTATTCCTCACAGTGGGCAGAAGCTTCAAAGAATTATTTAATTTATTTATATATTCATGCAACTTTTTCACAAAGTACACGACAGATCATATAATTAACCGTAAAGCAATGAAAAAAATTACTTATCTCACTCTATCACTTTTCTCTATCTGTACTTTTGCGCAGGAAGTATCACAGGAAAGAGTAAAAACTATAATTTCAACTCTTGCATCTGATGAAATGAAAGGCCGCGAAATCGGAACTCCTGAAAATGACAATGCAGCCCATTATATAGCGACGCTTTTTAAGGAAAACAATCTTGAGTATTGTACCGGAAATTCCTATTTGATTCCTTTTGAATATAAAGGAAAAACAGCGTACAATGTATGTGGTATAAAAAAAGGAAAATCAGAGAAAAATTTAGCTTTTTCAGGGCATTTTGATCACATTGGAACCAGCAACAAAAGTGGAGACAATATTTATAATGGTGCAGATGATGACGCTAGTGGAATTACAGCCCTGACAGGTATTGCCGATTATTTTAAAAATAAAAAGCCCGAGTTCTCAATGGTCTTTATGGCTTTCAATGGCGAAGAGAAAGGAATGCTTGGATCAATAGCTATTTCCCATGATAAAAGCCTTGATAAAATTTACAATAATATGACAGCCCTTTTCAATTTTGAAATGGTCGCTACAGAATCTCAGTGGGGGAAAAATGCTTTATATATGACGGGAGATGGGTTTTCAGACCTTGATGAGCTGTTTAATAAAAATGCAGTGAACGGATTGAAGATTAATGCTGATCCTTATTCAGAACAACAATTATTTTACCGTTCAGATAATGTCAGCTTTGTAAAAAAGAAAATTATTGCCCACTCATTTTCAACGGTTGACATGTCTAAGGCAACCCATTATCATCAAGAAAAGGATGACATGAGCATTGTAGATGTTGGTAACATGACTCAGATCATCAATAATTTTGGAAAAACACTGGATAAGTTAAATCCTAAAAACTTTGCTCCAAAATATAATGATCAGGTGAAATTTTAATTCATATAAATTACGTCATAAAACCGCTATTGAAGCGGTTTTTATTTTTTACTATCTCTTTCTCGGATCTGATCTATTCTAGTATTTAACCTATAAAATCATATGTAATACATTTCAGTTGTAACAAAGTGGATTTTTAAGGAACATATTAATTAAAGTAAAATAGGATTAAGAACGTCTTATCTTTTAATTTTACGTAATTTTGCTATCCAATTTTTTCATTGAATGAACGAGTATAAAAAAATTCTGAGGTTCGCGAGGCCCCATCAAAAATATATTTACGGGAGTTTATTTTTCAATATCCTGTACTCCGTATTTCAAATTGCTTCTCTGGGAACTATTTTACCGGTTTTAGGAATGCTTTTTGGCACTATTAAACCTGAGAAGTATGAAACAGCACCTGTATATTCCGGTGATATCACATACTTCTTTACTTATATAAAAGAATACTCCAATTATTATGTACAGGCATTAGTAAAAGACCACGGTTCTCTTACCGTTCTTGCATGGCTGTGTATTATTACAGCTTTCATGTTCTTTTTAAGAAATGCTTTCAGATATTTTGGGTCTTTATTATTGATCAACTATCGTGTAGGAGTCACTAAGGATCTTCGTGGTGCGATGTATAGAAAAATACTATCCTTACCCGTATCATTTTTTACAGAAAGCAGAAAAGGAGATATGATGTCTCGTATGTCTAATGACGTAGGTGAAGTGGAAGGAGGCATTCTGGGGAGTTTAATAGAATTGATTAACGCTCCTTTCATGTTAATCAGTACATTGGTTACTTTATTCTTTTTAAGTGCCGAAATGACTCTTTTCTCCTTATTGGTTCTTCCGGTAATGGGAACAATGATTGCCTTGATCGGGAAAAGTCTTAAAAAAGACTCTCATGAAGCCCAGCACGAACTGGGAAATATATTTTCTATTGTAGATGAGACCTTAAAATCTTCGAAAGTCATTAAAATCTTTAATGCTGAAAAGATCATGGATAACCGCTTCATGCTATCCATGAACAAATGGATCTCAAGCTCGATTAATCTTGGTAAAAAGAAAGAACTAGCATCGCCAATGAGCGAATTTTTAGGGTCTATTACTTTCTTAATCATTGCCTGGTATGGAGGAAAACAAATTATTGTTGAACAAAGCATATCACCTGCTGACTTCCTTGTATTCCTTGGAATGTTCTTCCAGATTTTGCCGCCTGCAAAGAGTTTATCAACATCCATCTCCAATGTACAGAAAGGAGAAGCTTCTCTGAAAAGAGTACTGGATATTCTGGATGCTGATGTAAAAATAGATGAGATTGCAGAACCTGTTTCTATCTCTACTCTTCAGAATAATATTGAGTTCAAGAATATTGGATTCTATTATGATAAAGCCAATCTGATTCTTAAGAACTTTAACCTAACGATTCCAAAAGGTAAAACCGTGGCATTGGTAGGGCAAAGTGGAAGTGGAAAGACAACGATTGCCAACCTTTTAGCAAGATTCTATGACGTTTCTGAGGGAGAAATTCTAATTGATGGAACAGATATCAAGCATTTAAAATTAAAAGAATACCGTCAACTTCTGGGAATGGTGACACAAGAATCTGTATTATTCAATGATTCTGTATATAACAATATCCTGATGGGTAAACCTGACGCTACCAAGGAGGAAGTAATTGCTGCTGCTAAAATAGCCAATGCAGACGATTTCATTTCAGGTCTTTCTGAGGGATATGATACCAATATCGGAGATGATGGAAATAAGCTTTCCGGAGGTCAGAAACAAAGGGTTTCCATTGCAAGAGCCGTATTAAAGAATCCTCCAATTATGATTTTAGATGAAGCTACTTCGGCTTTGGATACAGAATCTGAAAGATTTGTACAGGATGCTCTGGAAAAAATGATGGAAAACAGAACTTCACTTGTGATTGCCCACCGACTTTCAACCATCCAAAAAGCAGACTGGATTGTAGTAATGGAAAAAGGAACCATTGTAGAACAAGGAACCCACCACGATCTTATTGCTAAAAAAGGCATGTATAACAAGCTTGTGGAGCTTCAAAATTTCGACTAAACTCATCTTTAAATTATTTTAAAATGAACCCCATACAAGAGTACTTCTACAGAATTCAAGAACCTGAAAGAAGTACTCTTTTATTTTTGCGTGAAAAAATTCTGGCATCTGACACAGAACACATTACTGAAACCTTAAGCTTCGGACTTCCCTTTATAAAGTACAAAAAGAAAATGCTGTGTTATTTTTATTACAGCAAAAAATATAAAAAGCATTACATCAGTTTTTATCATGGTGATAAACTGGACTATCCTGAGCTGACACAAGACGGAAGAAAAAAGTTTAAGATTCTGTTAATTGATATTGAAGAGGATCTCCCTGTAGAGTTTATATTCAGCCTACTGGAGGAGATAAAGCAATATATTAAGTAATAGAGGCTGATGGATGGCAAATAACAGGAAGATTGTGTTCAACTTGAAACTAAATTGGTGAAATAATTTATTATATAAAACAAAACGGGAATTTATCCCGTTTTTTTATAGTTGACATTTAAACAATTGATATTTGAAAACAAAAAAGACTGCTCTTTTCAGAACAGTCTTTAGTATGATGATTATAAATCTTAATCTTTCAATTTAGCAATGACATCTAAACCGCCTTTAGTAATGTCACCTATCTTACAAACGATTTCTGTATCCAAAGGCAGAAAAACGTCCATTCTTGAACCGAATTTAATAAATCCGAACTCATGCCCGGCTTTTGCCTGATCGCCCTCATTACAATAGAATACGATTCTTCTTGCCACATATCCTGCAATCTGTCTGAAAACAACTTTATGGTTGGTTAAGGTTTCAATAGCTACCGTAGTTCTTTCATTCTCTGTAGAAGACTTTTCATGCCATGCTACCAGATATTTCCCCGGATGGTATTTTTTGTAAATCACCTTTCCGGTTACCGGATATCTACAAATATGTACGTTCAGTGGAGACATGAAGATAGAAACCTGAATCGCTTTTCCTTTTACGAATTCATTTTCTTCTACTTCTTTAATCATTACCACTTTTCCGTCAACCGGAGCTATTACGTTTTCTTTATGATCAAGAATAGAACGATTTGGAACTCTGAAAAACCAGAACACCAGACAGTAAATAACCAACAAAGGTACGATGATCAACAAGGACCATATTTTAAGGAAATAGATAGCTAAAGCTCCCAACACAATAAAAAGTAGGGTTGCTACAGTAATTGTTCCTTTTGATTCTCTATGTAATTTCATGAGACTATATAAATTTTTCTAAAATAAAGTACAAATATACGACAGGAACACAGATTATGAAACTATCCAGCCTATCTAAAACACCTCCATGCCCCGGAATGATGTTTCCACTGTCTTTTACACCAAAGTTTCTTTTCAGTTGGCTCTCTACCAAATCCCCTAGCGGGGCAAAGGCTGCTACTAAAAACCCTACTACCATCCAGTTTCCGCGAAGTTCTGGCTGATAATGTTCTACAAAGTAGGATAAAACCAATGTTAAAACCACACCGCCTATATATCCCTCCCAAGTTTTTTTAGGGGAAATTTTAGGTGCCATTTTATGTTTCCCGAAGAACTTTCCCACGAGATACGCAAAGGTATCACTACTCCAGATCAGCACAAACAGGAAAAGAACCTCCAACGTGAAAGTATCATTATAGCTGGAGAACTTTGGAAGCCCCAGTGCAAAACTAAACGGGAGAGCTACATAAATGACTGTAAAAATCAATTTCCCGCTGTCGTAGTATAATTCGTTAGGAAATTTAAATAAAGTAACTACAGCAATTGCAATAAGCGCGAGTGCCAGTATTTCACTTAATCTAAAATCAAAAAAGAAGTCGTGATGAAAGTATCTTTTGGAAAAGACATAAAAGATAAAGATGACCAATGGATACACAACCCATTTTTCATATCCCTTACCAAATTTCATGATTTTTACACATTCCCAGGTACCTACAATCAGTAAAAGGCTTATCAAGCCATAATAAAGGTATTGCTGCTGAATAAGACCAGGAAAAATGTTATTGATAAGTTGTGCTCCTAGCGGAGTCGAGCAAAGAATAATGACGGCTACATAAACGAGACCTGAAATGGTTCTTTGAATGAGATTTTTGTCCAAAATTTAAAATTTAGATGTGGGTGCTTAATCTTCAAGCAGCAGTAAAAACAATTTTGTATTGGAATTTGAAGAACTATCCATTTTCGACTGGCTGCCGCTGATGGAAGTAAGGTTCTTGATATTTCCGTTTCTTTTTATTTTCCCCATGGCATCATTCAGGTTGTTTACAATCTGTGAAACATTAGCTATGATGATAATCTTATCCGGTAGCCTTGAAGAATGATAATGAAGAATATTATTGTGGGAAAGCATAATCCTCCCGTCATAGGCAATCAGGTATTCACAGGTGATGAATGCCGCATCATTGGATGTCTGCAATTCTGAAGTATAGGAACTCTTCACAACATTCAGGAAGTTTTGAAGTTCCTTATCCCAACAGAAAAGATTGCCAATACCTTCTATCTTAATAATTTGATTTAAAGTTTGTAGAGCCTCCGCTTCATCTGCACAATAATTAAAAAATCCCCCCGAATGCGTAAATAATTGCGCAAACTTATAGTCAAGATCCGCATTTTTCAGCGAATCTCCAAGCTTCTCCAGGCTCTGTTTGTCCTCCTCCTCAGGCTGGTTGGTAAGTTTGCTTACAATCCTCTTGAATAAATTCAACTTAATCTATTTTTAGTCAACTTTATACAAAAATAGAAAATAAATTACAATAGATTCCAAAATATCTCTTTAAATATGAAAAAACCTGACAATTTTGAAGTTGTCAGGTTTTAAATTATTCTATTTTTAGAGTATTAAAGCTGTGTTGGGCTTTCTGGAGCCTGCATTTCACTTTCTTCCTCTTTTTCTTTTATCTGAGGTGTTTCCAATACTACAGGTTCCACTTTTTCAGGAATAGTATTAGTAACTGGCTTCTCTGTCAATTCAGGATCCCATGCTCTCTTTCCGAAAATATCCTCTAGATCTTCACGGAAGATAACTTCTTTTTCTAAAAGCTTATTCGCTAAAGCATCAAGTTTATCCTTATTTTCTGTAAGAATTCTTACAGCTCTCTCGTATTGATTTTCAATGATTGCTTTAATCTCCACATCAATTTTAGTAGCTGTTTCTTCAGAATAAGGTTTTCCAAAATTATATTCAGACTGACCTGAACTATCGTAGTAAGAAATATTACCGATATTCGGGCTTAACCCATAGATGGTAACCATTGCCTGAGCTCTCTTCGTTACAGTTTCTAAGTCAGAAAGTGCTCCTGTTGAAATATTATTGAAGATTACCTGCTCTGCTGCTCTACCTCCTAAGGTCGCACACATTTCATCCAACATCTGCTCTGTAGTGGTAAGCTGTCTTTCTTCCGGAAGATACCATGCAGCTCCTAGAGAACGTCCTCTTGGAACAATTGTTACTTTCAGAAGTGGAGATGCATGTTCTACCAACCAAGAGATGGTAGCATGACCGGCTTCATGATAAGCCACTCTTCTTTTTTCAGACGGCTTAATTGCCATGTTTTTCTTTTCAAGACCACCGATGATTCTGTCTACAGCATCAAGGAAATCTTGTTTTGTAACAGAGGTATGATTGTATCTTGCTGCAATTAATGCTGCTTCATTACAAACGTTAGCAATGTCTGCTCCACTAAATCCTGGAGTTTGTTTTGCCAAGAAGTCTCTGTCAACATTATCATCAAGCTTGATTTTCTTTAAATGAACATCAAAAATATCTTTTCTTTCATGCAATTCCGGAAGGTCCACATAAATGGAACGATCGAAACGTCCTGCTCTCATCAAAGCTTTATCAAGGATATCAGCTCTGTTGGTTGCAGCCATTACAATAACATTCACATCTGTTCCGAAACCATCCATTTCAGTAAGAAGCTGGTTCAACGTATTTTCTCTTTCGTCGTTTCCGCCAGAGAAATTATTTTTCCCTCTTGCACGTCCGATAGCATCAATCTCATCGATAAAAATAATTGCAGGAGATTTTGCTTTTGCCTGAGCAAAAAGATCTCTTACTCTTGAAGCACCTACCCCAACGAACATTTCCACAAAATCAGATCCTGAAAGGGAGAAGAAAGGAACCTTAGCTTCACCTGCAACAGCTTTTGCCAATAAGGTCTTACCTGTTCCCGGAGGGCCTACCAAAAGTACACCTTTAGGAATTTTACCTCCCAGTTTTGTGTATTTTTCAGAGTTCTTCAAGAAATCTACAACTTCCTGTACTTCTTCTTTTGCTCCCTCTAATCCAGCAACATCCTTAAATGTTACCTGAATTCTTTCTTTTTCATCAAAAAGCTTAGCCTTTGATTTTCCGATCGAGAAGATTTGTCCACCAGGACCTCCGCCACCTCCCATCTTTCTGAAAAGAAGGAAATAGAACAGTCCTAAAATAGCAATCCAGATCAATGCAGACACAAGAATATCTGCGAATGGGCTTTTACCCGTTCCATAATCCTTGGCTGTTTTAATAGCTGGATTAGTCGCTTTAACCTGTTCAAATTTTTGAAGGAAAAGCTGAAGATCTCCGTATTTCACAGAGTAATCTGCTTTAGGAGCCATTTCAAATGCTGAAAGTGGATTGTTTTCCTTTGCGGTTTTAGAAACCATAGCTGATTTTGCTTCTTTGGTAAGAAAAACATCAGCTTTTTCTATGTCTTTGTATATAATTATATTTTGGACTTTCCCCGCCTGCATTTCTCTAAAGAAACCATCTTCATCAATAGATTTTGCAGTATCTCCTCCTAGAAAATTGGAGCCAAAGAATAGCAAAAGAGCTATGATTGCAATAGGAAAGAACCAGTTGAATCCTTTATTATTCATTTATACTTTTTAAGATTTTAAAATTCATTTTCAATTTTGGTAATGACTGCGTCATTCCAAAGCTCTTCTATATCGTAGTACTCACGTACATCTTTTTGAAATATATGAACGACTACTGAAACATAATCCATTAGTACCCACATTGCATTTTCCGTTCCCTCTACATGCCAAGGTCTATCTTTCAAGTCATTTCTTACTTTCTTCTCTACACCTCCAGCCAATGCTGCCACTTGTGTATTTGAGTTTCCGCTACATATTACGAACGTTTCCGCCACTGAGTTTTCAATTTTTGAAAGATCGAAGATCATAATATCTTCTGCCTTTATATCTTGAAGCGCTTCAACGATTTTATCTATTAGTGCTTGTTTTTCTGCTGTTTTATTCATTAAAAATATACTATAATCTGCAAATTTATTGTTTTTTCTTTACTTTAACCTTACTTTTACCCCCTTAATGTCTTAAAGTTTTCTTAAATGAGTCAACTATTCTACCTGAAAGAATGTTCTTCTACTAATGACGAAATATCAAAGTTTTTACTTTATGAAAATTCAGATTTTATTGGACTTCATACTTTCAATCAAACAAAAGGCCGTGGACAGTATGGAAATGTATGGACTCAAACTGCCGGAAAAAACCTGGCGTATACGCTGGCAGTGAATACTCACAACATTCTGTGCTCCGACTTTATATTCAATTATTATACCGCAATTATTGTCAGGGATTACCTGGCCAATTTGGCTGATTATGACGTAAAAATCAAGTGGCCGAATGATATTATCCTTAAAGGTAAAAAAATCGTTGGGATTTTGATTGAAAAGAAAAAAATTAATCAAAATAATTATTTCATCATTGGAACCGGCATCAACGTTCTTCAGGATAAATTTGAAGCAATATCTAACGCAGGTTCACTCCTAACGCAGACTGGGCAGCAATTTGATCTTGAAGAGCTTACTCTGAACTTTCATGAGTTTCTGTGTGAAAAATTAAAAAACATTCCTTCCGATCAGAAAATTCTGGAAGACTTCAACAAGAACCTTTTCAGAAAAGACATCATATCAGTCTTTGAAATCGAAAAAGAACGCCAAAATGGCATCATCCGAAATGCAGATGACAAAGGTGAGCTTTGGATTGAACTGGAAAACGGGATTCGCTCTTTCTATCATAAAGAAGTAAAACTTCTTTACTGATTTGCTCTTTTGATATAAAGATAAAGGGTAAGAGGAAGAAAAACCAGATTCGGCAACCACATTGCCAAGGCCGGAGATAAACTTTTATTTTCTGACACTACTTTCAATGCTTCAAAGGAGAATACAAAGAGAAAGGCCAGTGAAATCCCTATCGCAAGGTTGATCCCCAGTCCGCCTCTTTTCTTTTGGGAAGAAAGTGATAGTGCTAAAAAGGTAAGAATAATGATGGAAACAGGCATGGAGGTTCTTTGGTGAAGCTCGTTCAGATAAGAATTCAGATTACTGTTTCCTCTTGCTTTTTCTCTTTCAATAAATTTCAACAGCTCAGGCGTAGTTTTATTCTGTCCTAAAAGCTCGTTTGGGAAAAGTTCTTCCGGTGAATGTCCGTAGTTTTTTCTAAGCTCTATTCCACTACCTAACTTTTCGGTATTGTCTTTATTGATGGTTTTTTCAAGATAGTTATTTAAAACAAATTGTTTTTTTGTGTTATCCCAATATACATCGCCAGCTTTCAACTCATACACCATTCTTCTGTCTTTGTCAAACTTCTGATAAACAAAGCTGGATCCCCTTTTTTCTCTTTTATTCCAGGAATCTACGAAGATATATTCTGTTTTACTAAGCTGTGAAGAAGCGGGAGCTGTCCCCAGGATCTTTTCTTTATTGGCTGCGTTATAGGTGTAAGCCTCTAACTCATTTTTTTTGATATTGGCCCAAGGAAGGACCATATGATAGACCAGCATTGCAACTAATGCAATCAGGATTGAAGTATAAAGATAAGGTTTTGAAAACCGATGAAAACTGGCTCCACTACTAATAATGGCTACAATTTCCGTATTATTGGCCATTCTGGAGGTGAAGTAAATAACGGTTATAAACACCAGAATGGAAAGGAATGTCACGACAAGGTTAACGATCCAGAAAGGGTAAAAATGAATCAGGAAATACACCAGATCAAGCTTTGGATCAAGTGCCTTTGCATTTTCTATCCTTGGGATCTTTTGTTGTACATCGATGACAAGTACCACTATAGACAATAGCACGAGCATGAAACTAAAAGTTCCAAGATATTTTTTAATGATATATCTGTCTACAATTTTAAGCATAATTCTTTTACAGTCTTTGTCTAAGAACCGGTACTACAGATTTTTTCCATTCGTAGAAATCTCCAGCAAGGATGTGCTCTCTTGCAACCTTAACCAAGTCAAGATAAAATGCAAGATTATGAATTGAAGCAATCTGTTTTGCCAGATATTCTTTGGATACAAATAAGTGACGAAGATACGCTTTTGAATATTCTCTGTCTACAAAGCTGGTTCCAAACTCGTCAAGAGGCGAAAAATCACGCTTCCACTTTTCGTTTTTAAGGTTCATCACCCCCTGCCAAGTGAAAAGCATCGCGTTTCTAGCGTTTCTTGTAGGCATTACGCAATCCATCATATCAATACCTAACCCAATAGATTCCAAAATATTCCATGGTGTTCCTACTCCCATTAGATATCTTGGTTTTTCTTTTGGAAGAATATCGGTCACTTCATCCGTAATTCTGTACATTTCTTCTTCCGGTTCACCTACTGAAAGTCCTCCTATGGCATTTCCTTCAGCTCCAGCTTCAGAAATCACCTCTGCAGATATTTTTCTTAGATCAGAATAGGTAGATCCCTGTACAATAGGGAAAAGTCTTTGTTTGTGACCGTATAATTCGGGATTATCATTGGTCCAATCGATGCATCTTTTCAACCAACGGTGTGTAAGTTCCATTGATGATTTAGCCTGGTTATATTCACAAGGATAAGGTGTACATTCATCAAAAGCCATGAAAATGTCTGCTCCGATCTGCCTTTGGATTTCCATAGATCTTTCCGGAGAAAACATATGATAGCTTCCGTCAATATGAGACTTGAACCTAGCCCCCTCCTCTGTCATTTTTCTGTTACTTGCCAATGAAAAAACCTGAAAACCTCCTGAGTCTGTAAGAATTGGAAGATCCCAGTTCATGAATTTATGCAGACCTCCTGCATCCTGCATGGTTTCCATACCGGGACGAAGGTAAAGGTGATAGGTATTACCCAAAATAATCTGGGCCTTAATGTCTTCTTTTAATTCTCTCTGATGAACTGTTTTTACACTAGCAACGGTTCCCACCGGCATAAAAATAGGAGTTTGAATCTTTCCGTGATCAGTAGTAATCTCCCCTGCCCTTGCTTTTCCCTCAGAGGTTTTTTCTATATTAAAAAATTTCATTCGTATACTTTTTTAGTTCACCGCCATCAGCGATTAATCATTGTTCGGGCAGAACCCTCTTCATCATAACTTATTTTACGAAAGGCGTAATCAGTCCTCCATTCTGCTTTTTCTTGTCCTCAATATATTTTTTTGCTTTGGGATCTTTCTTCAGCAAAATTTCCTGGGCATCATTCGCTATCCCCTCCATTTCTTCTTTAATTACATAGTATTTAAAGCTTTCCGTGAAATCATCAGGTTTTACATTGTGGGCTTTCAAAACGAATCTTGTGCCGGCCTCCATGTTTTTATCCTGATACATAAATATTGCCTGATCATTGATCGTAAGATCAACGAGGATATCCGTCATCACATCCTTATCAACAAGATTTTTAGGCTTATCGATATAATCACTGCATGAAAACAGTCCCAGTAGAACAAAAATAAAGATCAGTTGTTTCATCGTGGTCATGCTTAGTTTCATAATCTATTGATGATTGATTTCCATTTTAAGTTTAATACGCCAAATACAGCCTCATGGATAATCCCACCATTCATTTTGCTTTCTCCTAAAATCCTGTTGGTAAATATAATAGGAACTTCTACAATTTTAAAGCCTTTTTTGTAGGCCCTGAACTTCATCTCTATCTGAAACCCATATCCTTTCAATCTCACATTATTTAGTCCAATCTCTTCCAGTACTTTTCTTGAAAAGCATACAAAACCGGCTGTAGTATCATGAATAGGAAGTCCCAAA
Source organism: Chryseobacterium sp. SIMBA_028 (assembly GCF_046535285.1). NCBI lineage: Bacteria > Pseudomonadati > Bacteroidota > Flavobacteriia > Flavobacteriales > Weeksellaceae > Chryseobacterium > Chryseobacterium sp. SIMBA_028. The sequence goes on from NZ_JAWRWZ010000003.1 coordinate 313,078, forward strand.
ATAAACCTTACATACTTTGAAGCAAAATAGGAAAGTAACACTCTCCCCATTGGCCAATTTACCACATTCACTCCTTTTGAATAACGGGAACCAACAGCCATATCCGCATTCTTGCAGGCTTCAAAAAGTTTAGGTAAGTCATTCGGATTGTGTGAAAAATCGGCATCCATTTCAAAAATGTAGTCATATTTGTTTTCTATGGCCCATGTAAATCCATGAATATATGCCTTTCCCAAACCATCTTTAATATGTCTTATCGACAGATGAAGATAGTGTGGGTATTTCTTCTGCAATTCTTTTACAACTTCCGCTGTTCCATCTGGAGAAGAATCATCCACCACTAAAATATGAAAGTCATCCTCCAATGCAAAAACCGCGGAAATAATATTTTCAATATTTTCCTTTTCGTTATACGTTGGGATAATGACGAGTTTTTTCATTTCAGTTTGCAAAGATAGTTTATTTAACCTTTTTATTTTATACAAAATAATCTATAATTTTGCAAAAATATTTCTCACAGATTATATGATGATGCTAAGACTTTATAAAATAGTCTAAGTACCCCATACAATTGATAAGGAAATATACTTTAACATAAATACCACGGATGAAGCGATAAAGAAAATCCATGCCAAGTTGTGTTATTGATCGTTAAATAAAAATAAAAAAACTTAAGATTTGCCATCATCACAAGACTTCATCAATCACGTAAGGATCCCTGAGAATAATGACTGGGTGGTCTTTATATTAATAGGCTGTATATTTCTATATGTTTTTATGATGAACATTATAGAAAGGGATGCAAGCCTTAAAGATTTTTTGCTTCAAAAATATTTTGACGCCAGTAATAACCTACCGAGCTGGATTATCACCTCATGTGTGATTACGCTCACCCTATCTGTGCTCATTTCACAATATATCCCTATAGTACCGAAATATATCGCAAACCTTCAGGTTTTGGGGTATCAGCTTAATAAATTTGGTTATACCCTACTTGTGGTCCTCTTTTTTTATGTGATGAGATCAGCATTGGGCTTTTTATTTTACCAAAGTATAGGAGATGGAAAAAAATGGTCTATTTTTTATTTTACCTCCACAAAATTTTATTTTATCCTGTCTTTTTTGTTGATAATTTTGTGCATAACCCATTATTACTTCCCTATTGACAGAAATAAAATATTTTCATACTATTTCTTCTTCTTTTCTTTTGTATTCATTTTCAAAGTTTTTTTCTATTTATTTCACAAGAACAAGATTCTTCCTGAGAAATGGTATTATAAATTTTTGTATATTTGCACGCTCCAAATCGCACCATTATTACTGCTTTGGAAGTTGTTATTTTTTTAATAAATGTCAATGATGAGAATAAAGTCTATATTGGTTTCTCAACCAGCGCCTAGTGAGTCTTCTCCATATTTGGATATAGCGAAGAAAGAAAAAATAAAGATTGATTTCCGTCCATTTATCCACGTCGAAGGGGTTGACAATAAAGAGCTCAGAACACAGAAAATAGATCTGACGCAATATACTGGAATCATTTTTACCAGTAAAAACGCGATTGACCATTACTTCAGACTAGCAGAAGAACTGCGCTTTGCAGTTCCGGATACGATGAGATACATATGTCAGTCGGAAGCAATAGCCAACTACCTTCAGAAGCACATTGTGTACAGAAAAAGAAAAATCAGTTTTGGGGAGAAAAACTTCGCAGACCTGCTTCCTCTTTTTAAAAAGTTTCCTACTGAAAAATATCTGTTGCCATCTTCAGATGTTTTAAGTCCGGATATTGTAAAAACTTTAGATTCTGCAAATGTAGAATGGACAAGAGCAATCATGTACCGTACTGTATGCAGCGATCTGACGGATATCACCATTAAGGATTATGACATGTTGATCTTCTTCAGCCCGCAAGGAATTAAGTCTCTACAGCAGAATTTCCCAGACTTTAAGCAGGATGAAACAAAGATCGGGGTTTTCGGAAACACGACTCTGGCTGCTGCTGAAGAAGCAGGAATAAAGGTAGATCTAATGGCTCCTACAAAAGAAACACCATCCATGACAATGGCACTGGAAAAGTATATTAAAGCGCTTCATAAGTAGCCTTTAATACAAAAATAAACTCAACCATCTTTTCAATAAAGGAAAGATGGTTTTTTTTTACCTAAATTTGAACAAGAATTAACATTGAATGAAATGTCCATGCAAAAACATTTTCAAAAAAAGAAAATTGCGTAGGTCATTAAAAATTAAAATATCCGGATGAAAGCTCCACAGGCAAAAAAAATAGAAAAAATACTAGAAACTCACGGCGACAGAAGAATAGACAACTACTTCTGGCTTAATGAAAGGGAAAACCCCGAAGTTATCAAATATCTTGAAGAAGAAAATGCTTACGAAGAATTCATTATGAAAGACACGGAAGAACTTCAGGAACAACTTTTTGAGGAAATGAAGGCTCGTTATAAAAAAGATGATGAATCTCTTCCTTATATCTTTAATGAATATTGGTACATTGTACGCTACGAAGAGGGTAAGGAATACCCTATCTTCTGCAGAAAATATAAAAGTCTGGATAACCCGGAAGAAATTGTACTTGATGTAAATCTCTTAGCTGAAGGTGAGGAATTCTTTGAGGTTGGCAGTGTAGCTGTAAGCCCCAATAATGAACTGGCTTCTTTTTCTTCAGACAATGTAGGCAGAAGAATCTATACTTTAAACTTCAAGAATTTAAAAACCGGTGAAATTCTTCAGGACAAAATAGAGAATACGACAGGAAAAGCGGTTTGGGCTAATGATAACCAACATGTTTTTTATATCAGAAAGGATAAAAGTCTTCGTGCATTCCAGGTTTACAGACACCAACTGGGAACAGATTCATCTGAGGATGTCCTGATCTTCCATGAGAAAGATGAAACATTTGACGTAAACGTCTTTAAAACAAAATCCCTACAATATATTTTCATTGCAAGCTCCAGTACGATCTCTGACGAGCATCACTTCATTCCTTCTGACAATGTATTTGCAGACTGGAAGGTGATTCAGCCAAGAATAGATGATCTTGAATATTCTGTAGAACATTATGAAGATGAATTCTATATCATTACCAATGCTGATGATGCTACGAACTTTAAAATAGTAAAAACAAAAATTGATCACTGTGGCATGGAAAATTGGGTGGATGTAATCCCTCACCGTGCAGAAGTTTTATTGGAAGGCTTTGAAATCTTTAGAGATTATTTAGTTCTTGAGGAAAGAGAAAAGGGACTGTTACAAATCAAGATTATTGATGAAAAAACGCAGGATTCTCACTATTTGCCATTTTCTGACCCTACTTACACTACTTATATCGGAATCAACTTGGAATTTGATACTGAGGTTTTACGTTATGGCTATACCTCATTAACACAGCCAAGCTCTACTTATGAGTACAATATGAAAGACAACACTACAGAACTTCTTAAACAACAGGAAGTTTTAGATGGAAACTTCATTCCTGAAAACTATATTTCCGAAAGAATATGGGCAGATTCCAGAGACGGAAAAACAAAGGTTCCCATTTCTCTTGTCTATCATAAGGACACAAAGAAATCTGCTGATACACCGCTTCTTTTATACGGATATGGAAGTTACGGACATACTGTAGATGCAAGTTTCTCCAATGTAAGATTATCAATTCTGGATCGTGGGTTCATCTATGCTATTGCTCACATCCGAGGTGGAGAATATCTAGGTAGAGAATGGTATGAAGATGGAAAAATGCTGTTCAAGAAAAATACGTTCTTCGACTTTATTGATGCAGGAAAACACTTAATAAAGGAGAACTATACGTCTTCTAAACATCTATATGCAATGGGAGGAAGTGCAGGAGGCCTACTGGTGGGAGCCGTTGTGAATTACGAGCCACAACTATTCAACGGAATTGTAGCACAAGTTCCTTTTGTAGATGTTGTTAGCACCATGTTGGATGATACAATTCCTTTAACAACCGGAGAATATGATGAGTGGGGAAATCCAAATGATAAAGAGTATTATCATTATATGAAAGACTATTCACCTTATGATAATGTAGAAGCCAAAGATTATCCGCATATGCTGATCACTACAGGATTCCACGATTCTCAGGTACAATATTGGGAGCCCGCAAAATGGACTGCCAAATTGAGAGAGGTGAAAACAGATCATCATATTTTAGTCTTCAAAACAGACATGAGCTCAGGACACGGAGGTGCGAGCGGAAGGTTTGAATCATTGAAGGAAGATGCACTGGAGTATGCATTTCTTTTGAAGATTGATAAGGAATAATTTTGTGTTCCCCCTCCATTAAACTCTAAAAATGAGGAAAATAAAAAGAAAATAATAATTTATAAAAATATTGTCATTATAAAAAATGGCTGATATCATCATATGAACGAATCTGAATATTGGAAAAAAATAGAACAGTTCTTCGAAGACAACTTTCAGACAGAGAAGAATCCTCCCATTGAAACGCTTTTGTTTCTAATAGGATTACAAGAACTGGGAAGCGGGCAACAAAAATATACAAAGGAAGATAAAGTAAATCTGATTCATATTGCAGTATGCAGGTTGCTTGAACCCTTTGGGTATTATAAATTCACTCACTATGAAGATGGGTGGCCACAGTTCGAAAAAATGGAAGAACTTCCTGAACTAAGGCCTAATGAGCAGAGCTTGCTTATGAAAAAGGCGATTATTCAATATTTTCAGGAGGAAGAATTAATTTAACCTGGAAAAGTAGTAATTTAAATATTTGATAATAAAACAGGGTAATAATTATCAAAATAACCCCAAATAAAAGTGTTTTATTGACACAATAGAGATAAGCAAGAACTTATCTCTATTTTTTTTAAACAAAATTAAATGATCAATTAAAAATATTATTTAAAAAATAAATTAGAGTTCAAAATTTAAACCAATTCATTACCAAACTATTATCATTTTATTTTCTAAAGATTAAATGCCACACCTATAATATTTCACAATTTGATAGGTTGATACCACATTAGATTTGTACTTTAGTGAGGTCCATACCACGTTCTTTTGATCAGGTACTATGATCAATTTCCCTCAGAATATTATGGTTAATTTCTTCAGGCTTTTTAATCATAAGTTTGAAAAAAATACAACAAATGATAAATCCAGTTCAGACCCGAACCTGGAGAGATAAAATTTTGAATAAAAACCACAAAAAACTAAAAACTGAAAAAACTATGTATTTCGATAAAAATTCTTCTGGATAAAACAGACTAAAATTTAAATAGAAATCAAAACCATGAAAAAAATCAGCACTTCTTTGATGTTGCTCCTTGTCAACTTGGCTTTTTCACAAGTAGGAATTTCAAAAAATCCAACCGCAGAAATTCACAACAAAGCCATTCTACAGGTAGATGGAAAATATGAAAGGAAAAGTCTCGGCATGATGCTTCCTGAAGTTTCTGCACCAGAAAATCTTCCGTTGTACACTTCATCGACTTCTGATCCTGAAATGACAGGAATGATGATGTTCGAAAAAACACATGCTACATTTTACTCTTATGACGGGGCTAAATGGAATAATGAACCTACCGCTGCAGACTTCAAGATGAAACAGTCCAGATTTTTATCTACAGCAGACGAAGAAACCAGCGTGGTATGTGTTCTTCTTGGATGCGGTAGACATGTAGGAATTGGATTTAGCGCTCCGGTAGACGGACAACAATCTTATAACAATCTTAATATCACAAGAGAAACCGCGGTGGTACCTGGAGGGGGAATTTATGGTAATAAAAGCTTTGACAATGCTAAGTTTATCGTGAATGAAGCAGGTGTTTATGACATTTATTTAAATGTACCGTCAAAAACCGGAGGAGCCGTTTCATTAACAAGCGGGCCACAATATCAACTAAGAGCTTACCTGAAGCAAAGTGATGGAAGCCACAGTGAAGTTAAATTGACCACTTTCTTTCCTGATTATTATGGTATTCTTGGAATAGGTGGAGATACCAATACAGCGGCATTTACGACCACCAGAATTCGTCTAAATCCGGGGGATTATATTGTTTCCAGAATACATTCTCCTTTGGCAACAGTATCTGTAGTGGTTACGCTGACTGCAGCAGCCAATACAAAGATTGCCCAATATTATCCAAGAGAAATAATGTTCACCAAAGTAAGTGATTAAAATGATTAAAAAAGTTATTACACTCAACGTTTTTATATTAACAGCTATGGGATATCTTGGATATGCCCAGGTAAAAATAGGCCACAGACCTGAAACTGTTCACCCACGAGCTGCCCTACAGGTAGAACATAATACAAAGGGAATAATGCTTCCAGTTGTTGAAAACCATACCGAGCTCCCCAATTACAATGCTGCACATCCGGATTTATACGAGAATAATCCTACAGACAATGGATTGATATTTTATAGCAAGGAAATAAAGGATGCTGTAAAGTACGATGGTTACAGATGGATTGCAGCCACAGAAAGAAGTATTAAAAATTATAAAAACCTAAGTATCCTAGGATCAAGTTCCTCTGACCAAACCGTAGCCAATGTACTGGGAATTACAGGACGCCCTACCTTACCATTTAATATTTTAAATGATTTTGACCGAAATAATATAAATAATTTAGGATTAACGGTCAATGCCAATGGAGAAATCACCATTCCTGCAAGCGGATTTTACAGAATTAACCCCTCCGTTAAAACGAGCAGCGCAGGAGGTCTTTCTGTAGGAAATGCGGCTACTATTGTATCTCTTCAGGCTCTTTATATAAATGCCGTGGGAGAAGGATGGCAAAAAATTCATGAAAACAGCTTTTTACTGTATGGACTGCTGGTAACCGGGGGAAGTTCAAATTCAACAAACAGCTTTTCTACTACCAAATATCTGCATGCAGGAGATCAAATCCGTTTGAGAGCTGGTATTCAGGCAGACACCGGATTAAACGTGGGAACAGGTGTTACGTTTAAAATGAGCGATAAGGATACCTATTTATATATAGAAAAATTGAACTAAAATGATGAAAAAAATATACATCACCGCACTTATGGTTTGGGCCGCTACAGCTTTCTCTCAAGTCACTCTTGGCAGTGCAGCCAGCCCAAGCACCAACTCTATGTTTAGTGTTGTAAATAATGAGGACAATTCAGCCAAATCCAAAGGAATGATGATCCCAACAGTAAACAATGAAACAGAATTGCCTTTATACAACGGCAGTGAATCTGATCACTTTAGCAATGATCCTACCATGCAGGGAATGATCATGTATAGAAAAGACATTCAACGAGTAGTCGTTTACGATGGTGAAAAATGGAAGCCTACTTTTTATGAAAACGGCGGAAGAACAACCCGAGCCAGCATGAACCCTGCTACACCGGAAAATAATTTTCCTTCTGTAGCCTGTATACTTATTGGTTGTGGGGAAAAAGACGTCCCTTTCGGGTTTTACAACAATACGTTGGATGGAGATCATCTGGGTATTATTGATCCACAAGGAACGGTGAACAGCAATTTTAATAACTTTACATTCAAAGAATCAGGATTTTACAAGGTTTTGATCAGTTTAAAGGTAAAAACTTCGGGAATCCACGTAAGTCCGCCCGTTATTTCATTCAGAGCCCTAAAAAATGGCAGTGTACTTGCCAGAAATGATGTATCCTTGAACGAAGCCATTTTAATTACTGCCGGAGCCAACAGAGTTGGAACTATGGAGTTTTTGGCAATGTTTGACAAGGGAGACCAGCTTAAGGTTCAGGTTTCAGGAGGCGTTTCAATCCTTACCGTTGCCGATGTCTATAAAATAGTTCCCACAGATGGAACCTTCATCAGCATTGAGAAATTATAAATTGATGTTAAAATAAGAAATAGCAAAACATTTTTATTCCATATTTTAATAAATAGAGTGTTCCTATGGGAACACTCTATTTTATTAGTACAAAATTAACTTACTATTTTTTCTAATGATTATCTAAAATTTCCTCCAATTGATTCAATCCCATTTTAAGCCCCTCTTCAAACCCCATTTCCAACATTTTTTTCATTATTTCCTGAGATTGATAATGAATGTTAATCGTTATTTTTGTTCCCTCTTCTACTCCTGTAAATCCGACCAGCCACTTTGACCCTGAAAAATCTTCATTCACATTTCCTTTTTCATCACAAAAGGCACTTGTCCAATCCACGCTTCTATGTTCCATAATTTCGCCATATTTAAATTGAGCATAAGCTTTTTCTCCGCTCGGACCCACCATTGAATAGAGCCAAATACCTCCTTCTTTAAAATTCTGATTTAAAGTTTCACATCTCCATGGCCTGGGTCCCCACCATTGATCTAGTAATTCGGATTGGGTAAAATAGCTCCATACCGTTGAAACATCAGCGCTGTAAACTTTCATTACATAAACGCTATTCGAGTCAAAATCTTTGTTGAAAATGATATTAGATTCCATAACTAATTATTTTTAATAAAGTTAAGTCTTTATTTATAGAAAGGACTTTTCATATGACAAGTAAACAATAATTCATAAATAATTGTTAAAAAACACTCTTTTAAGAAAAAAAACATAATTTTTTGGCTCGTTTTTTGTTTACGTAGTCTTAAAACAATTAATTTTAACATTCATTTTTCCAAAACATATATAATTAAATAATGAATAACAAATTCATCCCAATAATTTCGGTGTTTATGACAATTTCACTGATTGTCTTTGTAACGCTCCAATTTTATTGGCTGAAAGGCTATTACGGTGTACTGGAACAGGATTTTTCAAATAAGGTGTATGCTGTTTTGGAAAGTACTTCAAAAAGTATTGAAGAAATTGAAGCTGAAAAATATTTAAATCAGGATTATAAAAATTTCAGAAATAATATTCTTGCCAACAGTAAACAGCCTTCTTTAACCACCATCCAACAGGTTGAAGACTCCGGAACCCAAAGACAGATTATTTACTCCAAGAACATTATTGAAAAAACACAGCTTCCTATCTCTAAAAAAGGGGATTCTATAAAGCTGACTACTTTATATACGGATGAAGCTGCCTACAAAATAAAGAGAGATACCACCAACCGTGAACTTCTTACTACGGATATCAACCAGGATATAGAAACGGGTGATTATTCCATGAAAGAGTTTGTAAAGGTTTACGGAAACAATCTTCCTATCACTAAAAGAGTTGACGCTACTGTTCTCGATTCCGTCATCACCAAAGAATTGAGAATAAGAGGGATTACCGCAAAATTCGGATACGGAGTCCTTGACAGAAATAGCAAATTAACAAGCATTGTTAATAAAGCCTATAAGGAGAAAAAAGATAGTAATACCTATAGCTTTCCTCTCTTTACAGACAAGAAAAACACATTATACAGTCTTGCATTGGTATTCCCTAAAAAGGAATATTCTTTGGCGATGAACAACTGGCCCATGTTATTGGGGACTTTCCTTTCTTTACTTACCATTCTTGGAATCTATATCATTTCGATCAATTATATGATGAGGCAGAAAAAGCTTGCTGAAGTGAAGACGGATTTTATCAATAACATGTCTCATGAATTCAAAACACCATTGGCAACTATTTCCGTAGCAACAGATTCTCTGGCTAATGATAAGATTGCAACCAATCCGGATAAAGTAAAATATTATTCAGAATTGATCAAGCAGGAAAACCTAAGAATGAAAAAGCAGGTTGAAAATGTTCTGAACATGTCCAAGCTTGAAAGAAATGAGGTAGAATTATTCCTAAGAGAAACCAATGTAAGGGAATTGATTAAGAGAACAACGGAATCCTTTAATCTTATTGTACAGCAGAGAAATGGTTCTTTAACCCAAGAATTTAATGCGACTCATTATAATTTTAAGATCGATGAATTCCACATCTCGAATATGTTGGTCAACCTACTGGATAATGCCAACAAGTATTCTCCGGAAGCTCCTGAAATTCATGTAGAGACAAGAAACGAAGGGCATTGGTACATCATCGAGATCTCAGACAAAGGAATGGGGATGGAGACCCAAAATAAAACAAAGATCTTTGAAAAATTCTTCAGGGAAGAAACAGGAAATATACATAATGTAAAAGGACAGGGCTTAGGTCTTTCCTACGTTAAAAAGATTGTAGAACTCCATAAGGGGCAAATAATAGTAGAATCTAATAAAGGACAGGGAAGCACATTTACGATAAAGCTTCCCATGAGCTAAAAATAAAAGGATCAATGGTAATGAAACACTATACATCATTGATTAATTATAAAATAAAAACCAAAAACAAAATATAAGAAGAGAGAGTGAGAAAGTTCATTCTTAATTGTTAATTATTAATTATTAAAATTATGAGCAACAGAATATTATTAGTAGAGGACGATCAGAGTTTCGGAGCGGTGCTTAAAGATTATTTAACAATCAATAATTTTGAAGTTACCCTGGCAACAGATGGAGAGCAAGGACTTAAGGAATTTACGGAAAACGAATTCGATATCTGCATATTTGACGTGATGATGCCTAAGAAAGATGGATTTTCATTGGCAGAAGATGTAAAAAAGATTGATAAAAACACCCCTATCATATTCCTTACGGCAAGAAATATGAGAGAGGATATTCTGAAAGGATATCAATTGGGAGCTGATGATTATATCACAAAACCTTTTGATACTGAACTTCTTTTATACAAAATCAAGGCTATTCTTCAAAGAAGCTCTACGTTGGAAAATGAAGAGCAGGAACAATTTAAGATAAGTAATATCTTCTTCGATTCAATGCTGAGACAACTGAAAGTGGGTGATAAAGAATACAAACTTTCTCCAAAAGAAAACGAATTACTAAAGCTTCTTTGCATCCATAGAAACGACTTCATGCCTAGAGACCTTGCTCTAAGAAAGATCTGGAAAAAGGAAAATTACTTTACGGCAAGAAGTATGGACGTTTACATTGCCAAGCTTCGTAAACTATTAAAAGATGATGAAGGATTGGAAATTATCAACGTTCACGGTGAAGGTTTTAGACTTCTTGTAAAAAATTAATCTAAAAATCGAATTATAAATATAAAATTAGCAAAACAATTGAAAATGTTTTGCTAATTTTGTTTCATACCCAATCTAGGATATGAAGAATACGTTTTTAGGTTTGATCTCTGTATCAATATTAGCTGTCTCTTGTAAAAAGGATGAAAAAGCAACTTATTTAAAAGAAGAAGCAGGTTCTCAGCAATCTTCTGTAGCAATAAACAACACTCCCAAGGCTTCACTGATGGATCAGGCTGGAATTCAGTCTGTTTCTAATCCTGCTCCTATAGCAACTGCTGCAGGAATGAATCCTGCCCACGGACAACCAGGACACCGTTGTGATATCCCGGTAGGACAACCTTTGAACGGGCAACCGGCAGCGACTCCTGCTGTACAAACAGTCAATACGGGAAATAGTAATACCATTCAGATTGATCCAAACTCAATGTCTCCGGGAAAAGTAACCATTGATAATAATAGCGGAAAACAGATTAAAACAGCCCCGGGAATGAATCCTCCACACGGGCAGCCGGGCCATAGATGCGACATCGCTGTAGGACAGCCTTTGAACAGTAAGGCAGCTCCGGCCCCACAGCCTGTTCAAAATGTAGTACAAACTACCCCTGCTCCAGCTCCGGCAGCACAAAATATTGCTATGGGAGAAAAACCAAAGCTAAACCCAGCTCATGGTGAACCTTGGCACAGTTGTTCTCTAAAAGTTGGTGATCCATTGCCATAAATTTTGTATTTTTGCAGACATGAAGCTGTTTCATCTACTTGCAATAGTATTTTGTTTGGGAATTTTCTTGGTTCCTAAGGATAGCTTCTACGCTCAATCTATGCAGGATACCTGCTGTAAGGCAGAATCTAAAAAGAGTGACTGCTGTAAAAATCATTCCTCAAAAAAAGACGGCAAAAATGATTCTAAAAAATCATGTAGTGATGACTGCTGTTCATCATGCGTTGTCTGTTGTACCTTTATTGAGACTCCATTTTCAAAAAATCTACGTTTGGAACTTTCTTATTACAAAGCCAATAAGAATCCACAGTTCCAATATTCAGATCCATACCTTTCAGACCGTTTAAAGGAGATCTGGCAGCCGCCCAAAATAGGTTAATTAAAACATTATGTGTTCGTTATATGATATAATGAACCGTTTTTACTTAATCTAAACTTTAAACAAAATGAAATTATATATTTCCAGGTTCATACTTGGTGCATTATTCTTATTTACTCAATTTATATCTGCTCAAAATCTTTCAAAAAATCAGTTCAAGGTAAAGGGGAACTGTGAAATGTGCAAAACAAGAATTGAGGGAGCTGCCAAAAAAGCAGGCGCAAAAACAGCGGTATACTCTATTGATCTTCAAACATTAACCTTAGAAACGGCCCAGGTTTCTGCAGACGAAATCTTAAAAAAGGTTGCAGAGGCAGGCCACGACAATGAAAAATTCAAGGCTTCCAACGAAACCTATGAAAGCCTTCCGGGGTGTTGTCTTTATGAAAGGGACCTTCAACCTACAACAGCAGAAGTCCATAAGCATCATGCTAAAAAAGACAATGAGTTCTATGTAAGAGGAAACTGTGCTTCATGTAAAGCCAGAATTGAAAAAGCAGCTAAAGGAGCGGGAGCAGACTCAGCAGACTGGAGCGCAGAAAAGCAGACCGTTACTTTAAATTTTGATCCTTCTAAAACCTCGTCTGATAAAGTATTAAAGGCAATTGCCGATGCTGGGCATGATAATGAAAAATACAAGACTTCTGATGCCGTTTACAATGGTCTTCCGGGATGTTGTCTCTATGACAGGGATTTCACTTTTGGAGAAGCTAATCCAAAGGTACATTATGAGGAAGAGGTAAAACATGAAGATCATAAAGATCATTCTACTCAGTCTGATAATGACACTCACAGCAAGCATGAAAAGAATATTGACGGCGTTGTTGTTACAGGTTCCAAGGCGGCAACCTCTTTAAGTAAAAAAGAGGCTGGACTTGTCTTTAATATTGATAAAAAAGAACTATTAAAAGCTGCTTGTTGTAATTTATCAGAAAGTTTTGAAACCAATGCTACTGTAGATGTTTCTTTCAGCAATGCGGTAACAGGAACAAAACAGCTGAAAATGCTTGGTCTGGATCAAAAGTACACCAGCTTAACCAAAGAGCAGCTGCCGGAGATCAGAGGACTGGCTTCAGCCTACGGATTGAATTTCATTCCTGGAAGATGGATTGAAAGTATCCAGTTAACCAAAGGGGGAAGTACCGTAACCAATGGTTATGAAAGCATTACAGGACAGATTAATACTGAGCTTTTGAAAAACGCAAAGACTCCGGAAACATCCCTGAATCTTTTTTCCGATTTTAATGGAAGAGCGGAAGCTAATATTACCAGTGTATCCCCTATCAACGATAAATGGTCACAGACGTTCCTTCTTCATGGAAATGGAACCTTTGGAAATACGGATATGAATCACGACGGTTTTCTTGACAGACCAAAGGGAACTCAAATTAATGCGGCATATCTTCTTAATTATAATGATTTGGAAAAGTCAGGATTTGGGTCTCACTTTGGGATCAACTTTATCAGGGATGAGAGAACCGCAGGACAAACTAATTTTGATAAAAAACTGGCTCAGGATAAGCAGCCTGCCTATGGGGTAGGAATTGATATTTCAAGATTTCAGGTTTGGAATAAAACAGGATATGTTTTCAAGGGAAAACCTTATCAAAGTATTGGCTGGATGAACCAATACGTATATCATCAGCAGGACAGTTTCTTTGGATTGAGAAATTATGCTGGGAAACAGCATACTTATTATTCCAATTTAATCTTTGAAAGTATTCTTGGAAATACGAACCACAAATATAAGGCGGGTGCAAGCTTTTTATATGACGGGTATGAGGAAACTTATTTAATGGATGACATTAAGAGAAATGAGATTGTTCCTGGAATCTTTGCTGAATATACTTTAACAGGATTAAAATATACATTAGTAGCAGGAACCAGAGTTGATTTCCACAATCTGGCAGGAACTCAGTTTACACCGAGAGTTAACTTTAAGTATGATTTTACACCACAGACTATCTTGAGACTTTCTGCGGGAAGAGGATTCAGAACAGCGAATGTATTTGCGGAAAGCCAGCAATACTTTGCTTCCAACAGAACCATCAATATCTTACCAAACGGTGGAAACATCTATGGACTAAGGCCTGAGATTGCATGGAACTACGGAGCAAGTCTACAGCAGGAGTTTAAGCTTTTCGGAAGAAAATCAACCATTATTGCAGACTTTTTCAGAACTGACTTCCAAGATCAGGTATTGGTGGATCTTGACAGATCTCCTCAGCAACTGACATTTTATAATTTGAATGGTAAATCTTTTGCCAACTCATTCCAGACTCAATGGGATTTCACGCCTTTCAAAAACTTTGATGTAAGACTGGCTTATAAATATTATGATGTACAGGCGGATTATATTGATGGAAGAAGAGAGGTTCCTTTTATGGCAAAACACAGAGGTTTTGTCAACCTGGCCTATTCAACCAATAAAAATGATAAAGGAGGATTCTGGAGCTTTGATACGACTTTAAACTGGGTAGGAAAACAAAGACTCCCTGATATGTCGAGCAACCCTGCAGAGTTTCAGCTGCCGGCTTATTCTAATTCCTATGCTGTTCTTAATGCGCAGATCTCAAAGAACTTCAACAAGAAGCTTAGAGCTTATGTAGGGGGAGAAAACCTTACTTCTTATTATCAGAAAAATGCGATCATTGATTTTAAAAATCCTTTCGGAAATTATTTTGATGGCGGAATGGTATATGCTCCGATCATGAAAGCCAATTTCTATGTAGGACTGGATGTAATATTCTAAAATCTATAAGATATTATAAGCGTATTTTTTCTCTGAGAGAAATAAAAAACAGCATCAAATTGATGCTGTTTTTTTATCTACTTATCTTCCAAAGTCATCCTGTACTCTTACAATATCATCTTCATCTGAAGGATTAGATGCATCGGTATGCTGCCAGATTTCGGCTACTACGCCCCAACCTGTCAGACCGATCAATCTGTGTCTTTCTCCTTTTTGAAGTTTTACCTGATCTTGTGGGTTGTATTCTCCAACTTCTCCTTCTTCATCTGTCATACTGCGCTTGATTCCTACCTTTCCCTCTACAACCTGCCAGATCTCAGCTCTTCTGTGATGATACTGCCAGCTTAGTCTTGCTTCCGGAGCTACAATAAGAATTTTTGGGCTTAGCTTCCCTCCTATTCTCAGGTTTTCTACATCAATTCCATCAAAATATTGATTTGCAAAATCCTGCGCCTGTGTTTCATCAATCACGAAAAAACCACCCCATGGTCTTGCATCATCTTTTGCTGCAATATTAAAACCCTGCGTCTGCAGCATTTTTTCAATTCTATCGAATATTTCTTTTTTTTCTGTACTCATACAGCGTGTATTTCTAAATTAAAAATTTATTTACTTAATTCTTCTTTTGACATGGAATACGGAAAGTCTTTTTCCTGTGTTCCTCGGTCTTTATTCGGCTTACTATCCATTTTAAAGTCTAAAACCGTTCCTTTTATCAGTTCTTTATGGCTAATCCAATTTTTGGAATAAGGCTGCTGATTAACGTTCAGTGACTTTACATATAAGTTTTCAGCATTATTTTCCGGAGCTTTTATTTCAATTTTCTTCCCATTTTCCAGATGAATGGTAGCTTCTTTAAATAATGGAGCTCCCAGTACATACTGATCCGTTGCCGGCGTCACAGGGTAAAAGCCCAGTGCAGAGAAAATGTACCACGCAGAAGTCTGTCCGTTATCTTCGTCTCCACAATATCCGTCTGGAGTGGCATGATATAATTTATTCATAACCTGCCTTGTCCAGTATTGTGTTTTATAAGGCGCTCCTGCATAATTGTACAGATAAATCATATGTTGAATCGGCTGATTTCCGTGGGCATACTGCCCCATATTCATGATCTGCATTTCTCTGATCTCATGAATTACTCCTCCATAATAGCTATCATCAAAAACCGGTGGCAGTGAAAACACCTCATCCAGTTTGGCTTCAAATTTCTTTTTACCTCCCATCAGCGCTGCCAGCCCGTCAATATCCTGAAAAACAGACCAAGTATAGTGCCAGCTGTTTCCTTCTGTGAAAGCATCACCCCATTTGAAAGGATTGAAAGGTTTCTGGAAGTTACCATCTTTATTTTTACCCCGCATCAAACCCGATTCCTTATCAAACAGATTTTTGTAATTATACGCTCTTTTTTTGTAAATATCAATTTCTGAAGCAGGTTTTCCCAATGCTTTTCCTAATTGATAAATAGAAAAGTCGTCATAGGCATATTCCAGTGTTCTGGCTGCATTCTCATTGATTTTTACGTCATAAGGAACATAGCCCAATGTGTTATAATATTCTACTCCAGCACGGCCTACCGCTTCTATAGGACCCTCGTTGTCTGCTCCGTGTTTTACAGCTTTCCAAAGGGTTTCCATATCATATCCACGAAGTCCTTTTATATAGGCATCTGCTACTACGGATGCTGAATTATTTCCAATCATGATATTTGAATATCCCGGGCTGCTCCATTCTGGTAAGAAGCCTCCTTCTTTGTAAGCATTAGCCAGACCTTCCTGCATTTCCACATTGATACTTGGGTATACCAGGTTCAGGAAAGGGTACAAAGCACGGAACGTATCCCAGAAACCCGTTCCGGCAAACATTTTACCATCTGCTATTTTACCATTGTAAGGACTCCAGTGCTTTATTTTATTCTGAGCATCCACTTCATACAGTTTTTGCGGAAAAAACAAAGTTCTGTACAAAGAGGAGTAAAAGGTTCTCATTTGTTGGTCTGTACCTCCTTTTACCTCAATTTTCCCTAGTGTTTTATTCCAGATATTTTGGGCATCTGTTTTTACCTGATCAAAGTTTCTGTTTCCGATTTCTCTTTTAAGATTCAGTTCTGCCTGCTCGAAGCTTATGAATGAAGAGGCTACTTTTGCATAAACAGCTTCTTTATTTTTCAGTTTAAAACCTACTACTGCTCCTGTATGATCGCTGGTGATTTCCAATTGATCATTGACGAATTTATCATCTTTCCAGGTTTTTGTCAGCTCAAAATCTTTATCAAACTGAACTACAAAATAGTTTTTAAAATTATCATACTTCCCGGTGGAATATCGGGTTGTGTATCCCAGAATTTTCCTTTCCTTAGGCAAAATCTTAATGTACGAGCCTTTGTTGAGTGCATCAATAACTACATAGGCACTGTCTGTTTTGGGAAAGTCAAATTTGAAGAAAGAAGCCCTTTCTGTTGGTGTAAACTCGGTGGTTACATTGATATCTGCCAAGTAGACACTATAGAAATAAGGGGTTGTAATTTCAGCTTTATGACTGAACCAACTTGCCCTTTCATCTTCTTTGAATTTTGGCTTACCCACACCCGGCATGATGGCAAACGCCCCATAATCATTCATCCAGGGAGAAGGCTGATGGGTTTGTTTGAACCCGTTTATTTTATCTGCATCGTAGGTATAAGCCCATCCATCACCCATTTTACCGGTTTGAGGGGTCCAGATATTCATCCCCCACGGAAGTCCGACAGCCGGATAGGTATTTCCGTTGGATAAGGACGGCTTAGACTGGGTTCCCATCAATGGGTTTACATAATCTACAGGGGATAGATTCTGACCGAAAGCCAAAACCTGTACTACGAGAAAGAAACTAGAAAATATAGACTTCATTGTATCATTTCGTTTATTAATTTATATACTCTTTTTTAATGCATAGCTGGCAGCTCCCAGAATAGCTGCATCTTCAAAAATAGCTGAGATTCTAACCTGCAAATTAATATTATTCTTTTTTAAATTCTGAAGAAATCTTTCCTCAAAATAAGGGTAAGCTTTTGCGATATTTCCTCCTATAACTAAAACTTCCGGTTTATATTGATCTACGTAGTTTACAATAAATCCGGAAAAGGAGTCTGCATATTCATCAAATATTTTGGTACGTATTTCAACAGGTTTATCCAGCAGATCTTTAGTCCCGGAGATTTGTTCACCGGTTAATTCTGCATAGTAGTTGACAAACCAGCGTGTTGCCAGATAATCTTCACAGATAGAGTCTTTAAAGGGTGAATCCCACAGATCTTCATCGGTTGCCGTTTCTCCATTGTAAAAAGTGGTTCCCAAACCTGTTCCGAGAGTTACTCCAAAGATTCTTTTAAAATTCTGTACACAACCCCCAAATACTTCCCCTTCCATAAAGGCTGCCGCATCGTTTACAAAATGAATCTGATTCTGCGAAATGGATAGTCTTTTTGCCAGTTCTTCTTTGATATTTACCTGATATATATCGATGAATTTTCCCTGTTGCATTAAAGAGATTCCGTTTTCATAATCAAAAGGTCCAGGCATTGCAATGCCCACTAAAAGATCCTCTTTTGCCAGATCGTGAGTTCCTTTTTCAATGGCTGAAACCCACGCAGAAAAAATAACTTCTTTATCATCAAAGGAATTAACATGTTCCCTTACATAAGTTGAAGTAATAATCTCACGTTTTTCAGGATTTACCTGAGCCAGCGTAATATGTGACCCTCCAATATCGATTCCTACTATATTCTGCATTATTTTTAATTTTAACTTCTAGTAATTCTCTCTTACTGAAAAACAGACAAACAAGAATGTACAACTTGTCTGCCTGTTTACAGCTTTATCCTATTTACAGATAACAATCTGAATATCTTAAATTTATTTTATGATTATTTTACCTGATGATAAGACTTTATTGTTTGAGGATGTAATTTTGTAAATATAAGTACCACTAATTAAATCCTGTGTATTCACTGTATTATTATTTTGATTAATACTCTGTTTTTTGGATACTCTTCCTGTAGAATCATACAACAAAACCTCAGCAGTAGAACTGCTATTGATTGTGAAATGAATGTCATTTCCTTTTTTCACAGGATTTGGATAGACCCCATTTTCTTTTGCCATGTCTAGGTCTCTCACAGATAGAAGCGGATCACAAGGTACATCTGTTTTCCAGTTGGTATCTGACATATTCACCAGTGTTGCAAAATGAGTATTCGGGGTAGAGTCCAAGGCTGCGGCTCCACTTCCTTCATCCATTTTCCAGTTGGCTTCCAGACTTGCTGAGTTCGAAGCCACATTACATTTATTATCCAGAATTTCCTGAGCCGTCAGTGCTCTTTTCCAAACTCTAAATTCATCAAGAGAGCCATTGATGGCACGGGAATTATCATAATTTCTACCCAGATAAAGAATACCATTTGCTGTAAAATTACCTGTTGCTGCTACACTTGAATCTAAGTTTCCATTGATGTACATCTTCATGGAAGCACCGTCATACGTTGCAGCAATGTGATACCATGTATTTGTATTAAAGGTGGCATTGCTATTCAGTTTTATCTGAGAAGATCCAAAACTTAATATGAACTGAAGCTTGTTACTTGGCAGGTTTCCATCCCCGAATCTTAGCATAGCTGAATTACTGTCTCCCACTTCAATACCCAATACAGATGAAATATAAGGGAAAGCTGATTTAAATGAATTTACTTTTACCCATCCTTCAAATGTTACGGCATTTCCATTCAGGTTAAATTGCCCTGCGTTAAGATAATTTGTACTCCCGTTAAAAGAAAGTGATCTCGGACCAGGACTTGTAACAGGTGCCAGCCCACTGTTGAATGTTCCGTCTCCTGAATAAGTACTTGTAGTTCCTCCATCACACACTGCCTGTACTTTCCACACATAGCTTGTATTCGGAGTCAGGTTTTGTAATGAATAATTATTGCCTGTAATATTCTGTACTACAGTCCATGTTGATCCTGCTGTTGGTTTGTATTGCAGGGTATAAGAAGATACTGTTCCTGCACTCCATGACAGCTGTGTCGTATTTCCAAGATAGCTTCCTGATACTAACCCTGAAGGAGTTGCACATCCGTTCCCGGAATTGAATCTTGGAGCAAACAGATAAGTACTTGTTAATGTTGAAGAGCAGTTGGATTGTATTCTCCAGTCATAGTCTGTATTCAGATTCAGGCTATTGATTACTACATTACTTCCTGAATAGTTAGTGGCAGCATTGTTCCAAACTGTTGAATTAGCCGGTTTATAATCGATATTATATGTTTGAGACCCATTGGAAGTCCAGTTTAATTGAGCAGAAGTACCTGCTACATTGGTAACTTCCAGCCCTAATGGCGGATCACAGGCTTGTCCCTGATCCCAAGTATATAACTGTCCGCTTAATTGGGTATTTTCATTATAAAGAATATTGGAGCCTGTACTCATATAATTGGCAACATCAGCTGATCCCAGATCATACCACATGAAAACTCCATAGCCATCTGTCTTTGTACTGGTCGCTAAAGTTGCAAGTGTAGACGCAGATGTGGAACCCGGGTTTGAATTCTGTACCCATATTGCAGCCGGAGAAAGCTTGGTTTTGTCAAGTGGAGGAACATTCGGAACGCTGTAGGTACCATACATTGCATTCCAGCTATAATTGATATAGTTTCCTGCCTGATCTCCGTTATAACTCTGTCTTGATGTGGCCGGACCATAATAATAGAATGTGATCAGTTTATCTGGCATTGCAGCTTTAAGTTCCTGTAACAACATTACAAAAGAACTGTTATTGGGCTGTCCGGTTCCATTATTTCCGTATCCTGCGTATTCATCATCCAGATCTACCCCATCCAGTCCATAGGTATACACTGTATTCGCTACTTGTAAAGCAAAGTCTTTTGCTGCTTCCCGGTTTGGAAAATTGGAAATACCGGCTCCCTGATGGTTTCCTAAAATATCTAATAATACCTTGATTCCTTTTTGTTGCAAAGGTTTCACATAGGTATTCACATCGTTGAGTACCTTAGTAACGTTGTTATTGTTCGAGATGTACGCTCTACTTTTGGAAACATCATAATTGATATTGGCCGCAAAGATAATGGCAACATCAAAAAGCTGTTTGTTTGAATTCTGCAAAGTATAGGAACCTGCATTCAGCATATTGTTATTGTTTACTTCCACATAGCACACTCCTAAAGGATTAAGCTGCTGTGCTTTAAGCAATGGAGCTGATTGAAGCATCAGGGCCATTAAAGGAATAAAAAAGGATTTTTTTCTCATAGTATATTAATTTTATAGTAGAAAAAGCCATTGGGACTGAGCCCAATGACCTGTTTTTTTTTTATTTTACCATTAATTGTTCTGTCTGTTTCAAACCTCCATCCTTAGACTCAAACTGAAGAATATAGTTTCCCTCTCCCAATCTGGTCAGTTCATATGAATTATCACCCGCATTCAGTGATTTCGTGTCTACCGCCTTTCCATTAAAATTATAAATCGTTAATTTCCCTCTGCTGTATTCATCGGGTACAGTAACCGTAAGGGATGAAGATTTGCTTACCGGATTCGGATATAATTTTATCTGTCTTTTTTCATTGAGTTCTCCTGCATTTCTTGCTAATTTTGAAGTTCCTGTTGTACAAGGCAGATCTGTTCCCCAGTTGGAGGAATCTACTCCGGTTAATGTTAAACTCACCCCGTTTCCTGAGCTATCCTGAACCGTAGAACCACTTCCTTCGTTAAATTTCCAGTAGGCAGCAAGAGAGGACGCAGGAACTGATACGTTACACATATTCTGACTAATTTCTGTCTGGCTTAGCGCTCGTTTCCAGACTCTAACCTCATCTATTTTACCATTAAAGTTTCTGGAAGTATTGTATAAATATCCTACATTGAATGCTCCGTTTGAATTGACACTTCCGGTTTGTGCTTTGGTTGCATCCAGAGCACCGTTGATGTAAATTTTCATATTGGCACCATCATAAGTAGCTGCCACATGATACCATGTATTGGCATTCAAAGCTGTAGCTGAAGCCAGTTTTTGCTGTACATTGTTAATACTTACTACAAACTGAAGCTTGTTATTTGCCAAACCGGCGTCTCCCAATCGTAAGAATGCAGAATTACTATCACTGATTTCCGTTCCCAGAATTGAAGAAATATAAGGAGATGCTGATTTGAAAGATGAAGGTTTAATCCAGCCCTCAAAAGATAACGCTGAACCACTCAAAGTAAGGTTTCCAGCAGCACCTGATTCAGAGCTTCCATCCAGAGAAAGCGCATACGAGCCTGTAGGAGCTGTTGTTCCTGATCCGCTGTTAAATCTTGGAGCAAACATATAAGCACTTTTCACGCTGCAATTCGTTCTGATTCTCCAGTCGTATTCGGTATTGGCGGTCAATCCTGAAATCGTTACTGAAGTAGAATTAAGAGCTGATGCGGCATTGGTCCATGTTGTAGAGAAAGCCGGTTTATAATCGATATCATACGTATTGGTACCTACAGAAGACCAGTTCAGCTTTGCACTTGTGCCTGTAAGGTTGCTCGTGAATAGTCCAATGGGAGCATCACAATTTACACCCTGTGTCCAAGATTGTAGAGTGCCGCTTAGCACTGTTGGCTGTCCGTATAAGGTTTGTGTTCCTGCTGAAAGCTGTGCTGTTTCATTGGTTCCGTGAAGATCATACCACATGAATACTCCGTAGCCGCCATTTTTAGTCTGAGTTGCCAGACTGGTGGTTGTAGAGTTGGAAGTATTTCCCATCCACACTGCTGCGGGAGAGATTTGTGCTTTGGTAAGCGGGGGTACGTTGGGAGCAGAAAATGTTCCGTACATCGCATTCCAGCTGTAGTTGACATAATCTCCCACTCTGGCTCCGTTCCATGAAAGTCTTGAAGCTGCAGGCCCATAATAATAGAATGAAATTATTTTATCCGGAAGCAATGCTTTTAATTCCTGAACAAGCATTACAAAAGAACTGTCGTTAGGCTGCCCTGTTCCGTTTTTTCCATATTCTGAATATTCATCATCAAAATCAATCCCATCCAGACCGTAGGTATTAACTGTATTGGCAAGCTGTAATGCGAAGTCCTTTGCAGCCTCACGGGTAGGAAAATTACAAATCCCTGCTCCCTGATGATTTCCCAGAATGGTCAATACTACTTTCATTCCTTTCTGCTGGAGCGGTTTGATATAGGTATCGGCATTGGTAAGAACCTTGGTTACATTATTATTAGAGTACAAGTAGGCTCTGCCACGACTGGTATCATAATTAATATTGGCCGCAAAAATATTTACCACATTGAACAGATAGCTATTCGATGTTTGCAGTTTGTACGCTCCTGCATTCAGGAGGTTGTTATTGTTCACTTCCACATAGCATATTCCTGTAGGATTAAGCTGTTGTGCATTAAGCAGGGAACCGCACTGAAGCATTGCCGCAGCCAGTACTGTAAAGATGGATTTTTTTTTCATTACTATAAATTTTGGTGATGTTTTGTGTTAAATTTTGATATGGAATTCCCTCAGCATTCTTCTTTTTAAAGAAAAACACCTCAAAATAAGGACGATATGAAACAGTGAACTATGCTAACAGTTCCGGGTTTTCATTAAACGTTTTCCATAGCAATTCTCCAAACAATGTATTTGACCATGCAAACCATTCTCTGGTAAATTTTTTGTCGTTGTCTTTATGGAAGGATTCATGCATAAAGCCTGTTCCACCATGAGTTTTCTGCAAAGTATCTATACACCACCTGATCTCACCTTTATCTTTTGTAGTGAGCGCTTTCATAATGATACTCATTGGCCAGATCATATCAAGCCCAATGTGCGGGCCGCCTATTCCCTCAGCTAACTTCCCTTTGAAAAAGAACGGGTTATTTTCTGACCAAACGAATTTTCTTGTATTCAAATAAACAGGATCATCAGATTTCACTGCATCCAAATAAGGCAAACCTAGCAAGCTTGGGCAATTTGCATCATCCATCAGATTATAACTTCCGAAACCATTGACTTCAAAAGCATATATTTTTCCATATTCAGGATGGCTGTAAATTCCGTATTTTTTAATGGCTGCATCTACCTCATCGGCAAGACTTGTTAGCTGCTGGGCCAATGTTTTTTCATTTTTTATTTGAGAAACCATTTCTGCAGCCTGGCGTAAGCTTACCACTGCAAATAGATTGGAAGGAATTAAAAATCCATAGATTGTAGCATCATCACTTGGACGGAACATGGAACTGATAAGACCTACCGGCTTTGTCGGATAGCCATACCCACCCATAGGAACTCCATCTGTAGCCCAGGCTGTTGTACGTTCAAATTTGTAAGGACCTAAGTCTTTTTTTCTCTGCTGTTCTGTAAAAGTCTGCAAAGTAAGTTTGATTCCCTGCAACCAGTTGTCATCAAAAGGTTTGGTATCTCCTGTTGTTTTCCAGAAATGATAAGCAAGGCGGATAGGATAACACAGTGAGTCGATCTCCCATTTTCTTTCATGGGTTCCTGGTTTCATATCTGTATGATCATATTCTTTCCATTTACTTATTTTCTGATCATCATTGTAGAATGCATTGGCATAAGGATCTTTCAGAATGAATGTGGTCTGCTTATGGATTACTCCGGAGATAAGCTTATGAAGTTTTTCATCCTTTTTTGAGAATTGCAGATAAGGAAAAACCTGAGCAGAGCTGTCACGAAGCCACATGGCATCGATGTCTCCTGTAATCACATAGGTATCCGGAACTCCATTGGCTTCATTGTAGAAAACAGTGGTATCTAATGTATTAGGAAAGCAGTTTTCAAAGAGCCAGCTTAGTTCTTTATTTTTCACTTTCTTTTTAAAGGCTGCAATGGCACTTTCTACGGATTCACTGGTAAAATGTCTTTTAACTTTAGGAACTCGGACTATAGGAAAATCTTCCATAACCAGGTTTTTAGCAAAAACATTTTGAGTAAACAGCAATCCGGCTCCTGCCAATGCACTTGTTTTAATAAAATCTCTCCTTTCCATTGATACTTTTGTTTCGTTTATTTTTATTAATCTTATTTTACAGGTTTACTTCCCATTACAAATCTAAGTTCACCACCATTCATGATGTCTGTATGGTTTAGCTCCCAGCTTTTGTACTCCTTCCCGTTAAGGAACATTTTCTGTACATAGATATTTTTGTCTGATATTTTGTCTGCAATTACTGTAAATGTCTTTCCGTTTTCCAATTGTAAAGACGCTTTCGGAAACTGGGGAGCACCGATTGCATAAACGGGTTTCCCTGGTGTTACAGGATAAAATCCTAGCGATGAGAAAATATACCACGCTGACATTTGCCCGCAGTCTTCATTATTGACAATTCCGTCCGGTTTGGCTGCATACATATTGTCACGGATGTATTTTACCATTTTTTGTGTCTTGTATGGGCTTCCTGCATAGTTGTACAAATAAGGGACATGGTGCCCCGGCTCATCTCCGAACCCTAAAGAACCTATGAATCCCGAAATGTCAACATGTTGTTCTCCTTCCATATTAAGAGCTTCTGTAAAGGTTTTATCCAGTTTTTCTTCGAAGCTTTTTTTACCTCCGTACAGATTCATCATTTCATCAATCTGGTGCGGAACAAAGAAATCATAGGCCCAGATATTTCCGGAAACCCAGTGTGGCTGAAGTTTCTTCCAGTCATTCAAAGCAAAATCTGCTAAGAATTTTCCGTCTTTTTGTCTTGGCCAGAAATGATTGTTTTCTTTATTGAAAGTATTCAGGAAGTTCATGGAACGTTTTCTGTACACTTCAGCTTCCTCTTTTTTGCCCAGTTTTTCCGCCAATTGCTGAATACACCAGTCATCATAAGAGTACTCTAACGTTGCAGAAACGGAAGCTCCATTTTCTGAAGGGGTATAGCCAAGCTTGATATAATCATTAAGGCCTCCACCACCATCACTGCTACTCATTTTGTCAGTAAGAGAAGCATCTTTCATGGCTGCAAAAGCTTTCTCGGAATCAATACCCGGCACTCCTTTAGAGATGGCATCCCAGATTACGGATGTACTGTGATAACCCAGCATACAGAAGTTGTCATATCCGCATAGCTCCCAGATTGGCATATGATCTTTACGGTCCGTGTATCTGCTAATTAAGGAATTAGCAAATTCTTTAGTATGCTTCTGATCCATAATGGTAAGCAATGGATGTGTTGCCCTAAACCCATCCCAATATGAATAGGTACTGTAGTTGGTAAACCATTTGGTATTCATATTTTCCTGAGCGGCTACATAATCTCCATTAACATCCATATAAAGATTAGGCGCAATAAATGTATGATAAACTCCTGTGTAGAAAATTTTTCTCTGACTATCTGTACCTCCCGTTACCTGAAATCTACCGATTAGGTCTCTCCATGTTTTTTGAGCAGTCTCCTTTGCTTTTGCAAAATCTACATTCTTTGCTTCTGTATCAAAATTCTCCTGTGCATTTTCTGTACTTACCGGAGATAAAGAAACTTTTACTTCAATACTTTCGCTGTCTTCTGTAGAGAATCTGACGAAAGCTTTAGCATCTTTAGCAAGGGCTATTTTTTCGTTATTCTTTACTTTTCCCTCTGCATAAACGCCATAGGATTTGAATGGTTTGGAAAACTCCATTACAAAATAGGCAAATCGTTTGCCGCCCCATCCGTTACTGTAGCAATATCCTTTTATTTTATTGTTCCCCTCAATGCTTACGAGCGTATGGTAAATATTTCCGAAGATTTTATTGGTAGGATCAATAATGATATTGGCTTCCTCACTTTTGGGGAATGTATACTTATGGAATCCCACTCTGGGTGACGCGGTAAGCTCTGCTTTAATTCCATAGCTATCAAGCATTACGGAATAATATCCCGGTGCTGCGGCTTCCTTATCATGGCTGAAAGTTGAACGATATCCTGTTTCAGGTTTATCTTCTGATCCAGGAACCATTTTTACCTGTCCTACCGTAGGCATCACCAGAATATCTCCAAGGTCTGCCCATCCGGTACCGCTAAGGTGATTATGACTGAATCCCATAATGGTTTTACTGCTGTAGTGATATCCTGAACACCAATCCCAATCTCCGCTTTTGGTATTCTGATCCGGACTTAACTGAATCATTCCAAAGGGGGTGGTAGCTCCCGGAAATGTATGGCCGTGCCCTCCTGTTCCAATGAAAGGATCTACCCAGGATAAAATATCATTTTTATTTTGCTGGGCATTGGCTGTAGAAATCAGGGCTGTAAAAAGACAGATAAGCAATTCTTTTTTCATGATAGGAGAGATCGGAATTTTTTAATTTAAAAGCTGGTTTAAAAATATGAAAACCATAACAAAGATCCCAAAAAGGAGAGAAATTAAGCTATTCAACATATTTTTAAATTTTTATATTATTTAGATTGAATTCTTTTTCATAAAATCAATAATTTCTGAAATATATCCAAAAGCAATTGCCACTACCGTATCGGCAGCGCCGTAATATACTGTTACCTTGTCACCCTCAGTTAACGCAGCGCAAGGGAAAACTACATTCGGAACATCTCCTGTCAGTTCATATACTTCTGCCGGAGCCAATAAATAGGGCTTTGTTCTGTATAATACTTTTGTAGGGTCATCAAGATCAAGCAAAGCAGCCCCCATTGAATATCTGAAACCTCTGCAGGTATTGATCACTCCATGATAGAACAATAGCCATCCTTCTTCTGTTTTGATGGGAACCGGCCCGCCTCCAATCTTTGTACACTGCCATGCACTGTCTTCAAAAGGAGTTACTTTCATTACACAACGGTGTTCTCCCCAATACTTCATATCAGGACTGTAGCTGATATAAATATCTCCAAAAGGGGTATGTCCATTGTCACTCGGACGGCTCAACATGGCATACTTACCATTGATTTTCTCCGGGAAAAGCACTCCGTTTCTGTTGAATGGAAGAAATGCGTTCTCGCACTGGAAAAATTCTTTAAAGTCAAACGTATATCCAATCCCGATGGTAGGTCCGTTGTATCCGTTACACCAGGTAATCCAATAACGATCTTCTATGAAGGTAACACGAGGATCATATTTGTAATCGGATTCAATCATTTCGGTATTTCCGGTCTTCATTTCGATAGGAGCATGATTGATATCCCAATTGATACCGTCTTTACTGAAACCAGCAAAAATATTCATCTGTACCGCTTTGTTATCACAACGGAATACTCCTGCAAATCCATCTTCAAAAGGAATCACGGCACTATTGAAGATACTATTAGATGTTGGTATTGCATATCTGTTAATGATCGGGTTTTCGGAAAACCTCCACATGATATCATTGCAACTTTCCGGGCGATCCTGCCAAGGGATCATTACTGATTGAGCTGTCATAAAGTATTTTTTACTTTTATATTTAAATTTGTTTACTAACTGATTTGTTCTTCTTTCTGATTTTCTGAATAAGGGAAAGGGACCCATAAGGTTACAAGAAATGCCGGAATTGTAGCAAACAACACCCAGATAAAGAACATCTTATATCCGATCCAGTCGCTAATCATTCCACTAAACATTCCCGGAATCATTACTCCAAGGTTCATGATCCCTGTAGCAAAGGCATAATGAGCGGTCTTATGTTTTCCCGGGGCAATCTGCTGCATCATATACAGCATCAACCCTACAAACCCAAACCCATACCCAAAGTACTCTACTACCACCGCAATGCCTACGGGGAAAAGATCCACCGGCTGATAATAAGCCAATAGTGCATATGCCACAAAGGGAATATTGAATGCACAACACAACCATATCAAGGATTTTTTCAATCCGCGGGCTGAAATAAAATATCCGGCAAGGACTGATCCTAAGATGAAAGCTGCTGAACCATAAGTTCCATATATAAGTCCAATATCTGAGGTAGATAGTCCTAATCCCCCTGAAGTTCTTGGTGCTTTAAAAAACAAAGGCGCTATTTTAATGGCAAATCCTTCTGCAAAACGGTACAAAATAATGAATAGTATAGACCACAGAATGCTTTTTTTTGTAAAGAATGAGGTAATAACCTCCAGCAATTCTTTACGGACATTTCCGGCTGTTTTTTCATCTTTCTGACTTTCCTGTTTATCCTCTTTTGGGAGAATCAAATAATGATAAATCGCTAATACAAAAAATAGCAATGCATAGATCACCATAATGATCATCCAGGCACGGGTAACTCCTTTTGTTTTCTCTAAAAATCCGGCAAAGTAGACTAATGCTCCACTGCTTATAATTTTAGCAAGATTATAAAAAGCTCCCTGCCAACCGATGTATTTTGCCTGTTCTTTATTGGTAAGAAAGCCGATATACGTTCCGTCTGCCACTACATCATGGGTGGCTCCACAAAATGCAATAACAGCAAAAAGAGCAATGCTGTATTTGAAAAAATCAGGTAGAGGCAAGCTTAATGCAACCAGGGCAAACAGAATTCCTATGGCAAACTGGGTAACAACAACAAAGAACTTCTTGGTTTTATAGATTTCGAGAAAAGGGCTCCAGAGAGGTTTCAACGTCCATGAAAACATAATAAGAGCCGTCCAGAATGTAATTTGTGAATCTGAAATGCCCATATCTTTATACATAATTCCTGAAACCGCATTAATGGTTACAAAGGGTACACCCATTGCAAAATATAATGTGGATATCCAAAGAATAGGTTGAATCCGACGGGTTCCGGAGTTGTTTTTTCCCATATTAAAAAATAAGATTCTAAAGAAAAAGAGAGCATCTCAAAAATTTATTCCGGGTTGAAACGAAACTATAAATTTTTCGGAGATTGTACACTCCTGCCAGAATAAATAGATCAGATAAATCTGACTTCTGAGATGCCTCTGTATTGTTGAGTGATATTGATTTGTTTTTATTTTTTATCCCACCATAATCTGGTTCCTCCAGTATCTGGTCCATTAAGCATTTGAGCAGCCTGCTGGTAATTAAAAAGTGAGGTTTTGGTACTGATGGTGAAAGGAATTCTTCGGATCATTGCTTCAGTACTAATTAGTCCACCACTATCATTTTGTCTTACTTTGAAAAGAATAGGGTACCCTGTTCTTCTTTGCTCAGCCCAGGCTTCAGGCCCATTCGGATAAAGAGACAACCATTTCTGGGTAATGATTCTTTCCAGTTTTCTTTCATTAGAATCACCATCGTTCCATGCAATGGTAATGGTACTTAACTGTGGATTTCCTGCATCTATGTTATTGGTTGCATTTTTTGGATCAACATAAGGAGCTTCCGTAGCTGTTGCATTGGCAAGATAATCTCCAACACTTGCACTTTTCCCCCACTCACCAAAGGATTGCTGAACTCCAGCTGTATAATTGGCTTTAATATCACCAGCTCCGGCATATCCTCTCAGAGCAGCTTCTGCTTTCAGGAACCAGATTTCTGCAGCTGTAAATAATTTCATTTTACCATCGGTTGCGGAAAAATAATCTCCATTGGCTGATTTTGCTTGTGGTTGTGAGAAGCCTCCGTAAGTAGATTTCCCATTTAATAAATCAATTCCCTGACGTATACCAATATATTTTCCATTAACAGCATTATCTGTAGCAGGAATGGCATATGCAGAAAGTCTTGGATCATTATATCCATTCATATAAGCCATCAATGGAGCTCCTATCAAACAGTCTCCCCAAGAGTAGATGATGAAACTTAGTTCAGACTGTCCTACACTTATTAAGGCATTATCTGTATTCTCCGTAATCAGTCCGGCAGATGAAGACAAAGCTTCTTCAGCATATTGTTTTGATTTTGTAGGATTTGCATAACTCATTCTCATGGCTAACCTCAATTTAAGAGAGTTTGCCAGTTTTACCCATTGAGACATATTTCCACCATATACCAGGTCTGCTTTTTTCAGTGCAGATTTATCTTCTACACTTTCTGTTGCAGGAGTAGCTATTACTTTTTGTAAATCATTAATTGCAGAAGTAAGATCCGCAATAAAGTAATTGTAAGCATCTTCCTGAGAATCAAAATCTGTAGTTCCATTAGCATTAGGAGTTGCATATTTGCTGTATACCACCGGACCATGATTATCCGAAACTCTTGCTGCAGTAACTACTTTCAGAATTTTTTTAACAGCAAACATTGCCGTAAAGTCTATTCCCGGATAGATCTTTTTAGCAGCATCATCAATGATGAGAGAAAGATTGAAAATATCCTGTTGTTTATTAACAATTTTATTATTCCAATCCTCTACCATAGAGTAGGTAAGATTATTAACTCCACCATTAAACGCAGTTGCTGTACTGAACATTCCACTGTACATATCTGCACTAAGGTTTGGGTATCGCTGATAATCTGCCTGCAGCTCTCTTTGCATGGATTTCATAGGATCAACAATTGCAATAAAATCTGCATAAAAATTTTCAGGCCCACCTAATTTCTCTTGATTATACTGTTCAAAGTCATTGGTACATCCTGAAGCGGAAAGCAACATTACCGTTCCAAATACTAATATTTTAATATTATTGATTTTCATTTTTGTAATTGTAAAAGTTAGAAGTTAGCTTTTAATGATAATCCGATAGATCGGGTAACCGGCAGACCAAATGAGTCTACTCCTACCCCGCCTGGTGTATTTCCAGATACTTGTTCAGGATCAAAAGGTGCTTTTTTATAGAAGAAAAATAGGTTGGTTCCCACCAAGCTTACTGTGGTATTTCTCATATATTTTGAATTGATATCAAATGTGTATGAAATGGAAGCCTGACGTAAACGTATCGTTGTAGCACTGTATATATAGGCTTCATCAATCCCTTTTCCATATCCTTCTGTAGTTCCTACTGTTTTATAATATTCTCTCGGGTCTGTCAATCCGGTATAAGCCTGCCCTGCATTTGGAGTTCCTGGTGCATATACCGCATTAGGAATAGAAATACCTCCGGCATCTCTGGCATCTGCAGAGGCCTTACTTACTCCATAGAAGTCATTTGCTTTTTCAGTAAGAGAAAGAACCTGTCCTCCAAACTTACCATCAACAAGGAAAGAAATTCCAAGTTTACCGATATTGAATGTATTATTGAATCCTAGAATAAACTTAGGATTTGGGTTTCCTAAATAAGAAGGGGTACTTTCTGCTATTGGAACACCTTGCGCATTCACTAAAACACGTCCCTGATCATCTCTTTTGAATTTTATCCCATAAAGATCTCCAAAAGAGCCTCCTAACTTAAGCCTAGTATAATCTCCTCCTCCAGTCAGTGTAAATAGTTGATCTTGTGGAATACTTAAGCTTGGTGGGAATAATTCAACAATCTTGTTTTTGTTTGCTGATGCATTTACCATAGCGGTCCATCCGAATTTTTCCGAATCAAAGATTTTATAGGATAACGAAGATTCAAAACCTGTATTCTTTATTTTACCTGCATTGATGTAATATGATCCTGTAGGAATTCCTCCTAAATTTGAGGATATTTTAGTTTCCAGCAACTGGTTACTAGCATTTGAATTATAATAAGTAATATCAAAACTTAGTTTGTTATTCAGCATTCTTAATTCAGTTCCGGCTTCAAAGGTCTTATTCAATTCTGGCTTTGGAAACAATTCTTTATATCGAGGGTCTGTAACAAATGAACTCTTAGGATATACAATGGTTCCTGCATCTACCCCATAAGAGTATCCCTTGCTATATTCAAGCATTGCATTGGAGATATTAGCAGGCAATCCCAGTCCCACAGTAGCATAAGATGCTCTGACTTTCCAGAAATTAAGGACTTCCGGAAGTTTAAACACCGAAGATAGTATAGCATTGGCCCCTATTGACTCATAATCGAATCCGGTTCTTCCTGTTAAAGACAATGTAGAATCCCAGTCATTCCTAAATGTCATATCTACATAGAACATATTTTTGTACCCTACTGAAGCACTCGCAAATACAGACTGCACCTGCTTCTTCATGTTCGTATAGATATTGTGATACCCATCTCCGGGTTTTCTGTTTACATTCCACTGTAAGTTATTCGATGTAAATAAATTAGGCGCTGCCAGATAAGCATTATCTATCTGTGTGATTTTGTTTCTTGTCGTATTGATACTTCCTCCCACTGTAAAATCTAAC
Source organism: Chryseobacterium sp. SIMBA_028 (assembly GCF_046535285.1). Classification (NCBI taxonomy): domain Bacteria; kingdom Pseudomonadati; phylum Bacteroidota; class Flavobacteriia; order Flavobacteriales; family Weeksellaceae; genus Chryseobacterium; species Chryseobacterium sp. SIMBA_028. Next base: position 346,039 of record NZ_JAWRWZ010000003.1, read on the forward strand.
GAGATTGATTCACTTAGTTTTGGGCTACCGATTAGTAAAACATCTCCGTAAGTAGAGGAATTTTCATATATATTTTTTAGGATTCGTCCATTGTTCCCATCAGCCCTTAAGCTAGGTGCTGAAAAGGCGGCAATATCACGTTGGCTGTCAGACGTATTCCAGCTATAGTTTCCTCTCACCCTTGCTGATAACCATGGATTAATTTGATAAGCCAGTGAAACTGCACCATATGCATTTCTGTTGCTTACCGTAACAGGATTTCTGTTTAAGATCCAATAAGGATTCTGAGTTTCAGGATTCCTTTTGAAAGTTCCATCAGGTTTTATTTCCCACCAATTTTGTGCAGGCAATAATCTTTCTTTATTTAAATAAGTATAATTATTTGGTCCATATTGATCAAAATCTACTCCTCTTGGCAGCCAGTATAGGCTGGTCAAAGGTGAAAAAGAAGCTCCTGGGGTCTGTCTGTTTTTACTCTCCTGCAAGGAACCTATGAAATTGGCATCCAATGTCAATTTATCATCCAAAAACTTACTTGAATTCCTGAAAGAGATATTATACTGATCAAAATATGACAGTGGGATCACTCCTTTATTGGTTGTATTCCCAATGGAGAAATAATTGGTTGATTTTTCATTCCCAGACTGGAAAGAAAGACTGTTTACCCATGTTGTTCCGTTTTGCAGAAAATCTTTAAGATAATCCTTGGACGCTCCTTTTGCTCCCCAACTGTATTCATTATCTCCCGGAGCCTGACCAGGTACAGATGGATCATAAGAAAGATAACTGTGTTGCAGCTTTGGAAGGCTGTAGGCTCTATCCATTGTAAGACTGGTGCTGAAAGTAATCATACTCTTACCTGCACGTCCTTTTTTAGTGGTAATCAATATTGCACCATTTCCTCCCGCAGATCCATATAATGCAGAAGCAGACGCTCCTTTCAGAAAGTTGATGCTTTCAATATCATCAGGATTAATTGAACTCAGTACATCTCCGGGATCCGGCATATTGGAATATTGCCCGATATCTGCTGATTTTCCTGTTCCATTGATAATAGGAATCCCATCTATCACATACAATGGCTGGCTATTGGATACAGATTTATTACCTCTCATAATCACCCTTACAGAGCTTCCTACACCATTGGTTCTGTTGATCTGTACATTGGAAACTTTTCCGTTGATGGCATTTAAAAGATTGGGCGTTTTCACTTCTGTAAGCTCATCCCCTCCAATCTGCTGACTGGAGTAGGTAAGAGAGCGGGCCTGCCTTTTTATCCCCAAAGAGGTGACTACGACCTCCTGAATATCGGTTGTCTTAGTAGTGTCGGCCGCTTTTCTTTCCTGTGCAGTTGCAGAAAGGGAAAAAACAAATAGAACCGGTATAACTGCTTTTCTCATAAGGTTTAGATTAGTTAGATTTAATTGAGAATCAATGACATTACTTTATATTTCAATACAGAAAAAAATATTATTCTTTTGACAATTTTTTGCTGTTTATGCATTAAATAATTTAAAGTTTTGTTAAGATTTAATTCACATTAACAAATCTAAATTTTGTAACCAGTCTGATATAATACTATTTTATCATAAAACGATATTATTTTTTCAGCAATTTTACCAAAAAGCAAATAACAAACTATATATCAGCAACTTGTAACCAATATTAAACAATCAATAAAAGGGGATTTATCTTTGTATCTACAAGAATAAAAAGAAGACACAGATTTGCTTTTGAATGAACTTTAAACGTCATAAAAGTAAAAAGAGGAATGTTAAAAAACATTATTCAATCTTTTTAACCCCTTTAAACTGTTCTTTAAATTCAGTGGGAGTTGTTTTTTTCATAGACTTAAACACCTTGTTGAAGTTGGCAATATTATTAAAACCTGCTTCAAAGGCAATTTCAAAAACAGTAAGGTTTTTTTCCATCAACCAGCGGGCCGCATAGCTGATTCTTATTTCATTAAGATAATTGATAAACGTTTTTCCCGTTCTCTTTTTAATAAACCGGTTGAACGTTACATTACTCATATTAACAAGTGATGCCACACTATCCAGCGTTATTTTATTTTCAAAGTTCTTATGCACAAAATCATGAATAATCTTCATCTTATCATTGTCAGCAAACGTTTCCAATTCTATGCTGTAGGACGATAGAAGTGTTTTATCCTCCGCAATCGCCAGCTCGTTAAGGATCTTCATAATTTCTATGAATGACTCAAAACTGTTCATTTTAGAAAGATTGAGAAACGAATCTTTTAATTTTTCAGCCGTTTCTGTAGAAAATAAAATTCCCCTGATAGAATCCTGCATCAGATTTTTGATGGGTTTCAGGATATTCTTTTCCATCAATGCCTGGTTAAAGAAATCCTGATTGAATTGTATGGTGATCTCGTGTGTTTTCCTGTTCTTGCATTTGTAATTAGCCCAGCAATGTGGCAAATTAGGGCCTACCAGTACCAATTCTATATTTCCGATTTCTCCGGTGTGATCTCCAATCATCCTGCGGTAACCCTTTCCCTTGTACACAAAGTTGATTTCAATTTCCGGATGATAATGATAAGGAAAATCAAATGAAGCCTTGATCCTGTCAAACACCAGAAAACTGTCCTCAGGAGATAGTGGAGTTATTTCTCTCAGAATATTTTCTAATTCACTCATGCAGGCCGTTTTGAAAAAAGGTTAATAAATAAATCGCGGTACAAGTTCTTGTAAAATTGATAAAATAATACCAATTTAAAAACATATTTTCACTTTTTTTCATTCCAATTCAACATTCTCCTTATAAAATATCGGGTTCTGTAATTTAATATATTCAAAATCATGCTTTTTTGTATCTTTAGACTAAAGTTAACGTATGCTGCAACCACTTATTTTTGAAGATCATTATAAAAGGCTTGGGCTGGAAATATTTTCCGAAGAAAATTTGGGGAACTTCAACGGAAATCTTTTCAGATCAGACATCAAAGTATTTTTCATTCCGGCAGGATATGAACTTACAGTAGACTTTAATGGGTATAAAACAAAAAAACCATCCCTATTCTTTCTCACCAGCCAGCACCTAAACATAGAAAAAGGGAAAGAAGAATCTATGCTTCTTCACTACAACCGTGATTTTTACTGTATTCAGATTCATGATAAGGAAGTGGCCTGTGACGGTCTTCTCTTTCATAATGTATTTGAAATTCCTTTTGTGGAGCTTGATCAGTCTGAAACCGCAATGGTAAAAGGATTATTCCAGAACATCAAAGATGAACTTGAATGGAAAGACTCCTCCGCAGAAGAAATGATAAGAACCTATGTAAAACAGATCATCATCAAGGCTACCAGAAAATGGAAAAAACAGAATCTGGATAATAACACGATAAAAATTCCGGGCACTGAACTAGATATTTTCAGAGATTTCAGCAGACATCTGGAAATACATTTCAGAGAAAAACATAATGTTTCAGATTATGCAGAATTACTTCATATGGCACCCAAAACCTTAACCCACAAGTTTAAAAGCCTTCATCTGGAATCTCCCAATCAGTTTATCATCAACAGAATATTATTAGAGGCTAAAAGGCTGCTTTTTTACACAGATAAACCTGTCAAGGAAATTGCTTATGTTTTGGGATACGAAGATCCCGCCTATTTCAACAGGCTTTTTACCCATAAAACAGGAAGCACTCCTGCAAATTTCAAAAAAAATTACACATCGGGAAAAAAGTACAATATTTAATTCCTTTTATCTATTGAATACACCCGATCACCAACATACCTTTGTAACATCAAAATCAAACAATAGTAAATAAAAACAAACATTATGAGACGTAACGCAACAGCCGTTTGGAACGGTACCATTAAAGAAGGAAAAGGACATTTAACTACTCAGAGCACAACTTTAAACCAGACTCAGTATTCTTTCAACAGCCGTTTTGCGGATGGTGTAGGTACGAACCCTGAAGAATTGCTGGCAGCTGCCCATGCTGGATGTTTTACCATGAAATTGGACGCAGAATTATCACAGGCAGGCTACAATCCTGAAGAACTGAAAACCACTTCTGTCATTACTCTTGATCCAAACATTGGAAAAATTACAAAATCTGAACTGACTTTAACAGCAAAGGTTCCGGGAATTTCAGAAGAAGAATTTCAAAAGTTTGCTAAAATAGCAGAAGAAGGATGTCCTGTAAGCGCAGCTTTTAACTTTGAAATTACCTTAAATGCTACTTTAGATAACTAAAAATCAATGCATTTATATCAACATCAATAGGAACGGGCTTTTGCCCGTTTTTTATTTAAAACAATACCATTGGTTTCAGCTAAAACTGAAAGACTCAATATTAGGTAAAAGTAAAATTTCAACCTAAAATATACCAAGTGGTATATTTTTGTATCTTTGCATTAAAATAGATACTTAAAATGTCAAAGGCAGAAAAGACGAAGCAATTTATTATTGAGAAAACCGCAACGTTATTCAATACAAAGGGCTATATTTCTACATCATTGTCAGATATTACTCAGGCAACAGGACTAACCAAAGGGAGCATCTATGGAAACTTTGAGAATAAGGATGAAGTGGCCATTGAGGTATATAAATATAATGCTGCCCTGCTAAGTAAAATAATGAGTCATTCCCTTGGAGATCAATATTCAACTTCAAAGGAAAAACTTTATGCCTTTGTTGCTTTTTACAGAAAAAACTGGCGCTCGGTCTTCTCAAACGGAGGATGCCCTTTGATGAATGCTGCAACAGAAGCAGATGATTCATTTCCCGCTCTGAAAAAATATGTTCAGAAATCTTTCTCCTCATGGGCAGATAAAATATCGGCAGTTATTATTCAGGGACAAAAAAATGGAGAATTCCGTACATCCGTAAATGCTGAAGAATTTGCATCGCTGTTGATTATGCTAATCGAGGGAGGAATTCTACTCTCCAAGACCATGGATGATGAAAAATTCCTGAACCAGGCTCTGGATAAGATCAAAAGTATGATTGATCATGAATTAACAATTCTTCCATCATAAAATTCAAAATATGGAAACAAAAAAAGTGGCAATTGTAGGATATAACAGGATTCCGTTTGCCAGAATGAATACAGCCTATTCAGAAAAAGGGAACCAGGATCTTCTGCTTGCTGCCCTTAATGGTTTGATAGACCACCATCAGCTCAAAGGTAAATTACTTGGAGAAGTTGCCGGCGGAGCAGTTATCAAGCATATTTCTGAGAGTAACCTCATCCGAGAGGCGGTAATGAACACTTCACTGGATCCAGCCACTCCAGCCTGTGATCTTCAGCAAGCCTGTGATACAGGGATTGAGGCAGCCATCTACATTGGAAACAAAATTGCGTTGGGACAGATAGAAAGCGGAATAGCTTGCGGTGTAGAAGCCATGAGCAATATTCCTTTTGAATCTTCTCCCCGATTGAGAAAAGCCCTTTTGAACGCCAATAAAGAAAAGTCTGCATTGGGAAAATTAAAGCACCTGCTAAGCCCAAGGTTGAAAGACTGGATGCCTATTCCTTACAAAGGACAGGAACCCAAGACAGGTTTGGTAATGGGAGGACATACTGAGATTACGGCTAAGTATTATAAAATCTCAAGAGAAGATCAGGATGAACTCGCTTTTAAAAGCCACCAGAATATGGCAAAAGCATATGATGAGGGATTTTTTGACGATATGATCACACCGGCATTTGGATTAGAGAAAGATAATAATCTACGCCGTGACACCAGTCTTGAAAAGCTATCTCAGCTAAAACCTGCCTTTGATAAACAGAACGGAACTTTAACTGCCGGAAACTCCACTCCATTTACTGATGGGGCTTCTGCCGTTTTGTTGGCAAGTGAAGATTGGGCAAAAGCAAATAACCTGCCTATTCTGGCTTATATCACATTTTCAGAATTGGCAGGAATAGAATATGTGGAGAATCAACAAAACCTGTTACTCGCGCCAGTTTTCGCTGCTGAAAGAATGTTGAAGAAAGCCAATATGAATCTGGAAGACTTTGATTACTACGAAATCCATGAAGCCTTTGCCGCACAGGTCTTAGCCACCATCAAAATCTGGGAAAATGATGATCTGGCGAAGCAGTTCGGATTGGAGAAGGCTCTTGGAAAAATTGACAGAAATAAACTGAATGTAAAAGGAGGCAGCCTTGCAGCTGCTCATCCCTTTGCAGCAACAGGTGGAAGAATCATTGCAACATTAGCCAAACTTCTGAATGAAAAAGGCAATGGAAAAGGATTTATTTCAATCTGTGCCGCTCGAGGTCAAGGAGTAACCATGATCATAGAAAAGTAGTTTACCATAATAAAAGTAAAGTCTTTTATCTAAAATTATTTCGTTATGCTATAAATAATATGTCTAATTATTCGTCTGTAGCGAAAGAAAAATGATAATATTGCAAACGAAAACCAAAATGATAAAAGAAAGAAGTGAAAATGAAGCATGGGTAAATCGGGTTTACCACATGAAAATCTAATCTGTTTAAAATTAATAACTAAATATGAAAAGAGTTGTCATTACAGGCTTGGGAGCAGTGACTCCCTTGGGAAATAATGTCGAAGATTTTTGGCAAAACAGTATTAACGGAGCTAGCGGAGCAGGGTTAATCACTCATTTCGATTCAGAAAAGTTTAAGGTACACTTTGCTTGTGAGGTAAAAGGTTTTGATCCAAAGGTACACCTTACCCATAATGAAATTAAAAGAAGTGATCTTTTTACACAATATGCAATGTACGCTTCTGCAGAGGCATTAAAAGATTCCGGTCTGGAGCTTGAAAATATGGATCCATTTGACACAGGTGTGATCTGGGGAACAGGACAAGGCGGAATGTGGACTTTTGAAAAGGAGGTAATGGATTTCGCACAAGGTGATGGAACACCACGCTTTAATCCGTTTTTTGTCCCTAAGTTTATTGCCAACATGGCTTCCGGAATGATCTCCATGAAATATGGACTTCAGGGAATCAATTATACAACGGTTTCTGCTTGTGCAACAGGAAATACCGCAATAATGGACGCTTTCAATTACATCCGTCTTGGAAAGGCGAAAGTAATCGTAAGTGGTGGTTCTGAAGCTGCTATTACCCCTGCATCCATTGGAGGGTTTTCTATCATGAAAGCAATGTCTACGAGAAATGAGGACATTACTACAGCCAGCCGTCCTTATGATGCAGAAAGAGATGGATTTGTGATGGGGGAAGGAGCGGGAGCCTTAATTCTGGAAGAGTATGAGCATGCCAAAGCAAGAGGCGCAAAAATCTATGCTGAATTAGCTGGAGCTGCTATGACGGCAGATGCCTATCATATGACCGCACCTCACCCTGATGGTATTGGAGCTATTAAAGCAATGCAGATCGCTGTAAAAGAAGCCGGTGTTAACATGGAAGATATAGATTATATTAATCCGCATGCGACTTCCACTCCTCTAGGAGATTTGGTTGAGCTAAAAGCAATTAATAAGGCTTTTAAAGGAAGTAAAAACCTTGACATCAGTGCGACCAAATCCATGACAGGACATTTATTGGGTGCTGCCGGAGCCGTTGAAGCTATTCTTTCCATTAAGGCTATTCAAAATGGCATTATTCCTCCTACCATTAATCTTCATCATATTGATGAAAATATTCCGAAAGATATTAATATTGTTTTTGGGGAAGCAAAAGAGAAAGATATCAATTTTGCACTGAGCAATGCCTTTGGTTTTGGAGGGCATAATGCCACTTTAGTATTCAAGAAGTTCAGATAATCTGAATTAAAAATAATAATAAGAAATCCCTGCATGATATTCATGCAGGGATTTTTTATCCCTTTTGATTTCAAAAAAGTAGTCTGAATGACTGCTTTTTATACTTATGATTTTAACCATTCCGAAGAGGAAAGATAATTCTGATCAGGATAATAAATGAATAATAAATTTCTTCCTTTTATTGTATTGATCATAGATTGTGTTAGTTCCCTTGGTATTGCAGGACATCCCCAGCTTCTTCCGATTCTTTTGTGTGTAGCAGCAAATTCATCGCTTACATAATCTGCCCCATGCATTACAATTGCTCTTCTATACGCTGCATCATTAAATCCTTTATCCATTCCCAGTAACTTCAGTGAATATCCGTTGTCACCCTGATAGGTTGCATCTGTGATATAAAATCCCATGCTGCTCTGCCGCGAACTTTCCGTGTTAGAAAAATTCGTAGCAAATTCTTCGCCTGTGTTTTTTCCGTGGGCAACCAATGAGTTGAATACTACTTTTTTGTCATCAAGGTCTATTACCCAAAGTCTTTTCATATTGGAAGACATAGAAAAATCGCAGATAGTCAATAAATGCGAGTCCTGGGTAAGCAATCCGGCTTTCTTTAGGTTTTCAAATCCTGTTAATGCCTTAGAGAATACTTCGTAGTTCAGTTCGTGTTCAGGTTCAAATGTAATTGAATTGTATAATGCTTCTGACGAAGATACAACAGCTGTATTCTTCTCAGATTTCGTGTCAGTTACTCTTTCAGTTTTTGTCGTGATGACATTTTCATTCTTTACCGCCGTTCTTGGAGAAAGATAGAATGAGGTCGTCACCATGTAAATAAGGCCTAATACGCCATAAAATCCATTCATTCAATAATATATTAATTCCAAATTAGTGGGGCAAAATTATAAAAACATAATTACCAGCCAGTTATAACTCCACAAAGTTTAACTCAATTTAAGAAACTTTAACGGTGATCTCCTCCATCTATCTGATTATAAATCTCTTCTATTCTTTTCCAATAACTCCTATTTATCTTACCATAGAAAAGATAAATACATTTGACAGCGAAAATATCCAGCTTACTTCTTGTTTCAATCCATTTCATAATATTTTTAACCAATATTGGCTCATTAAATCCTGCCCATTCTCCTGCTGGGCTTAAGAGATTTGAAAAGAGGACCGGAAAAACTTCATATTGGTCAATTCGTTTTATTTCCTCAAAAGTAAAAGAGCTTTCAAAGAGAATTTTTGCCACATATTTGAAATCTGACTCCTGAAGCTCAGTATCAAGATATAGTTCTGACAGAGCGATCCAGACTTGTATTCTGTTTTCCAGACTCTCCTCTCCCATAGTAAATGGATAAAATGATTTTATTGTTGTGAATCCGAAACAAATTCCAGACTTACCGAATTCATGCAATATCTCAGTCCCGTAGGCTTCGGACCATCATCAAAAACATGTCCCAAATGAGAATCACATCTTTTACAAAGAACTTCTACCCTCTCCATTCCGTAGGCCTGATCTCTTTTATAATACACGCCCTCCTTATCAGCTTCAAAGAAACTTGGCCAGCCACAGCTGCTTGCAAATTTTGAAGTGGAACGGAATAAATGATTTCCACAAACGGCACAATAGTAATCTCCTACCTCATCGAATTCATTGTATTTTCCTGTAAACGCCCTTTCTGTGGCAGCTTCTCTCGCAATAGCATAAAGATCGGGAGCCAGAATTTTCTTCCATTCATCATTGGAGATATTCAGCTTTGCAGTATCGGTTCTTGAATAGTATGGATTGTTTTTTGCTTCTGTATTTTCCATAGAAGTGGTTTTAATGGGTTGTTGTTTCTGCGTACATCCCTGCAGAAAAATTAATATGATAATTGAAACTAAGAATTTCATTGTAAATTTTAACTCTTAAAGTTGGACTGCAAGATTTAAAAACATTTAAGTTACCTAAAGTGTTTAAAGCTTTTATAAAGATTAAACAGTTTCATAACCAAATTTAGTAAATTTGAGAATATGAATGACGAAGCAAAAAGAAAACAGCTTAGAAAATATAAGGCTTTTGCCACAGGTCTATTTGTTCTGATGGCCCTTATTTTCATTGTTACAACTATATTACAGAAGTCCAATCCCTCTCATTGGGTTGGTTACGTACGCGCTTTTGCCGAAGCAGCCATGGTAGGTGCCCTAGCCGATTGGTTTGCTGTAACAGCTCTGTTCCGCCATCCTTTAGGTTTGCCCATTCCTCACACGAATCTGATTGAAAACAGCAAACAAAGATTAGGGGATAATCTGGGAAGCTTTGTCGTTAGCAATTTTCTTTCGCCTCAGAATATACGTCCCTATATTCAAAAGATAAAGATTTCCAACTTTGTAGGCGAGTGGCTTGGAAAGGAAAAAAATCAAAATATTCTTGTCAAAAATCTCGCAGATATTGTTCTTGACATTCTCAATAAACTTGATGATTCTACAGTAAGCCAGTTTATCAGTAAAAAAGTATCTGATATGACTGATGATATTAAGCTCAATAAAGTGGTAGGAAACGGAATCCATTATATTTTGGAAAAGAATGATCACCAGAGAATTATCACCAATCTGTCTAAACAGATCAAGGAGTATATTATTGAAAACGATGAAATGATCCAGGATCGTGTAAAGAAAGGAAGCTACTCATTCATTCCATCCTTTGTGGATACTAAAATTGCAGATAAGATTACAGATGGGTTGTCTGATTTCTTTAGAGAAATTGAAGAAAATCCGGAACACGAAGTAAGAACATTAATCACTCAAAAAATTCATGAATTTTCTACTGATCTTAAAGAAGATCCAAAATGGGATGAAGAGTTCAGGACCATCAAAAACGGTCTTCTAAAAAATGATAAACTTGATGAATATTCCAATGATATTTGGGTTTCCATCAAAAAAACATTGATGAAAGAATTGCAGGAAGATCATTCGGCATTGAAAAACTATCTGTTGAATAACCTCAACGAGTTTTCACAAAACCTAAAAACAGATGAAAATCTTCAAAACAAGATTGATCACTGGGTTCGTGTAACAGCCTACAAATACATTCTGAAAAACACCCATCAATTTGGAAGCCTTATCAGTAATACCGTAGGAAACTGGCAGGGTAAGGAGTTAAGCGAAAAGCTGGAGCTGGAAGTAGGAAAAGATCTTCAGTTTATCCGTGTAAACGGTACATTGGTAGGTGGTCTGGTAGGATTGATTATCTACACCATTTCCCACTTCTTTCTTTAAAAACGCTACACTTAACCATGAAAAAAGTCTTTACCTTATTATTATTCCTCTCCTTTATCATTCTTTTCTGTCAAAAAATTGAGTTAAAAAAGATTACAGATTCGTCACAGATTTTCAAGGGAGAAATGGCAGGCGTTCCTATCACCATGCAGCTTCATTATGCTGGTATTGCAGATTGCAGTCTGTATCAGTATTTTGTGGAGGGTTGGTATTATTACGATAAATATCAGAAGAAACTTCCCCTTACCGGAATTTATGATCACGGTAAACTGGCTTTATACAATTTCGGAACCAAGCATAAACAAAATTCGGCCAAGCTTAAAGAAAATATTACATCACCACAGAAAGTGGAAAAGATCGCTGAAATTACGCAAAACCTCAACCCAAAAGAATCCATCATATTTGGAGAAGATCAAACTAAAGAAAATCCTATTTCAGGAAAATTTTATCTAGGAAATAAAGTACGATCAGCCCAATTATTCACTGGTAATGATATGATCTACCGATATAATAATTATCTGATCCTACCCAATAGCAAAAAGATCAACACTTTTGATTTCATCAATCAATATGGTGGAAATGAATTGCTTTCCTATGTTTCGGGAGAAAAGGGAAATCGGGTATTATTGTACTTTGAGCATTCCTCTAATTTTAACGCCTGTGGGAGATGCGGAGCCAGTGAGGGGGAAAAAGGATACAGGGTTCTGTACTTTACCAAAGACTGGAATTACAAACGATATGAGGAGTTCCTTACCGAAAGCTGCCTGGAAAATATGTATGATACGGTTGAAACAAAATCAAAAGACGGAAAAATGATACGGTTTAAAGTAGGTAAATCCGATTCTTTACCAGCCTATACTCTTACTATTGATGTAAACAATGCTCTTATTGTAAAGTCAAAATAAAAAAGAGTTCAAAAATGAACTCTTTTACTTTATCTTATCTAGGTAATCTACTTGCTCTTTTTAAAAGCTCCTGATTAATTTCGTTAATCAATTCCGGGCCTTCATAAATAAATCCGGTATACAACTGAACGAGACTTGCTCCCGCATCTAATTTTTCAATAGCATCTTTTGCAGAGTGAATTCCTCCTACTCCAATAATTGGAAATGCTCTGTTACTTTTATCCGAAATATATTGGATCATTTTTGTACTTCTTTCACGAATAGGCTTTCCACTTAAACCACCATTTCCTATTTGTTCCAAAATCTCAGATGAAGTTTTTAAACCCTCTCTGTTTACCGAGGTATTGGAAACAATCACTCCATCAATTTTTGTTTCTGCAATAAGCTCAACAATTTCATCTAATTGATTGTTATTAAGATCCGGAGCAATTTTTAGTAATATGGGTTTCTGTATCGTTTTTGACTGGTTGATTTTCTTTACTTCTGTAATCAGCTCGCGCAGGTATTCTACATCTTCAAGTTTAGCGTGGCTTCCCACATTAGGACAGCTTACATTCAATACAAAATAGTCTACATGAGGATGGAGGCCATCAAAACAGTCCAGATAATCCTGTGTGTAGTTTTCCGGGCTTGTATTGGTGTTTTTCCCGATGTTTCCACCAATGATTATTTTTCCTTTGTTCGATTTCAGTTTTTCAATAGCCGCTTCAAGACCATCATTATTGAATCCCATTCTATTGATGATTCCGCCATCTTCTATTAAGCGGAACAATCTTTTCCTAGGATTTCCTGCCTGAGCTTTTGGGGTTACTGTCCCGATTTCTACGAATCCGAAACCTAGATCACCCAATTCATTAAATAACACTGCATTTTTATCGAAACCGGCAGCCAATCCGACAGGATTTTTAAATTTTAATCCAAAAACTTCTCTTTCCAGACGCTTGTCTTCAATCGGTTTAGGGAAAAATAATTTAGTAAGAAATCCAAAATTCTTAAGCACCGAAAAAGTAAAGTGATGAACATCTTCCGGGTCAAATTTGAAAAGAATAGGTCTGATGATGCTTTTGTACATTGAAAAAAAGTTTTACAAAATTACTCATTTTAAAATTAACCATCGATTTACCTATGACATTTTATCAAAATGTTTTATAAATGTCATCTATAAAGTAGATTTTCTGATCAGAATCAAGAATATACGCTTAAATCGAGGTTCAAAATATCTCCTACTCTTTTGAACTCTTCGTTTACCTTGGCATTCAGCGTCATCCTTTCATTGGTAATGGGGTGGCTAAATACCAATTGGTGGGCATGAAGCATCAGCTTGGTCATATTGAAAGTCTCCAGCCACAATTTATTCTGCTTATTGCACCCGTAAGGACGGCAGCCCAAAATAGGGTGTAAAATATGTTTAAAATGCTTTCTCAGCTGATGCATTCTACCCGTTTCCGGAATGGCTTCTACCAAACAGTAGCGGGAAGTCGGATGCTTTCCAAAGGCTAAATCTATTTCTGAAGTCTGTAAACGATGATAATAAGTAATGGCATTCTGCTGAATTTCGTCCTCGTTAATCAAATCATAATCAATCGTTTCTTCTTCTATTGTCCAGCCACGAAGAATGGCTAAATATTTTTTCTCAACCTTTCTCGTTGCAAACTGATCGTTCATTATTCTCAATGTATCTTTATCTAAAGTGAATAACAAAACACCTGAAGTTTTTCGGTCCAAACGATGTGCAGGATAAACATACTGCCCAATCTGATCTCTCAATTCCTGAATGGCGTAGGTATCTGCCTCTCCCGCATAGTAAGATTTATGAACCAATAGTCCGCTTGGTTTATTGATCGCAATAAGATGCTCGTCTCGATAAAGAATTTCTAACATGAGGCAAAAATAGAAATTTTCCACCGATCTAGCCCTGATTGCAGCGGCATCCTTTTTTGTTGCGGCCGGAGCAAAGTGGAAAAGATACAGCGGAAAGCAGGTTCCCAGCTCCTGAAAATAAAAATGTAAATTTTTGAACTTTTATTTACTGCTTTTTTTATGGAATTTCATGATTTTGGAATCCAAATTCATATTTTTGCACATCAGACGTTAAAAAAATTATGGCAAAGCAAGAAGATGTTTTCAAGAAAGTAATTTCTCACGCTAAAGAATATGGGTTTATTTTCCCATCAAGTGAGATCTATGATGGTTTATCCGCTGTTTATGATTATGGACAGAACGGGGCTGAACTTAAAAATAATATCAAACAATACTGGTGGAAAGCTATGGTACAGCTTAACGAGAATATTGTAGGTATTGATTCGGCAATCCTTATGCACCCAACGACATGGAAAGCATCAGGCCACGTAGACGCTTTCAACGATCCATTGATTGATAATAAAGATTCTAAGAAACGTTTCAGAGCAGACGTTTTGGTAGAAGATTATTGTGCTAAGATTGAAGATAAAGAGAATAAGGAGATCGAAAAAGCAGCGAAGAGATTCGGAGAGTCTTTCGATAAAGATCAGTTTGTTGCTACGAATCCAAAAGTATTGGAATACAGAGCAAAAAGAGAGGCTATTCTTTCAAGATTGGCAAGATCATTAGAAAATGAAGACCTTGCTGATGTAAAATCTTTAATTGAAGAACTTGAAATTGCTGATCCTGATACGGGGTCTAAAAACTGGACAGAAGTAAGACAATTCAACCTGATGTTCGGAACTAAATTAGGAGCTTCTGCTGATTCTGCAATGGATCTTTACCTAAGACCTGAAACAGCACAGGGTATTTTCGTTAACTTCCTGAATGTTCAAAAGACTTCCCGTCATAAGCTTCCTTTCGGTATAGCACAGATTGGTAAGGCTTTCAGAAATGAGATTGTTGCAAGGCAGTTTATCTTCAGAATGCGTGAATTTGAACAGATGGAAATGCAATTCTTCGTTGCTCCGGGAACTGAATTAGAGTTCTACGAGCAATGGAAGCAAAAACGTCTGAACTGGCACCTGGCTTTAGGATTAGGTAATGAAAATTACAGATTCCATGATCATGAAAAACTGGCTCACTATGCCAATGCAGCAGCAGATATTGAATTCAATTTCCCATTCGGATTTAAAGAATTGGAGGGGATTCACTCAAGAACAGATTTCGACTTAAAGGCTCACGAGGAATTCTCAGGAAGAAAACTTCAGTTCTTTGACCCTGAAAGAAACGAAAACTATGTTCCTTATGTAGTGGAAACTTCAGTAGGTTTAGACAGATTATTCCTTTCTATCTTCTCTCATTGCTTAAGAGATGAAGTACTGGAAGACGGTTCAGAAAGAACGGTATTATCTTTACCTCCTGCCATTGCTCCTATTAAAGCAGCGATTCTTCCCTTGATGAAGAAAGACGGACTTGCTGAGTATGCTGAGAAAATCTTCAATGATCTGAAATATGATTTCAACTTATTCTACGAAGAGAAAGATGCTATCGGAAAACGATACAGAAGACAGGATGCCATCGGTACTCCTTATTGTATCACCATTGACCACGACTCTCTAACGGATCATACGGTAACGATAAGAGACAGAGATACAATGAAGCAGGAAAGAGTTCCGGTTTCAGAGTTGAGAAGAATTATTGATGAGAAGACCAACTTCAGAAATTTACTTTCTAAACTATAGAATAAAAGCCTTGAGAAATCAGGGCTTTTTTATTGGCATATTCTTTAATTTACTATTTTTGATCCTCAAATTTTTATGATGAAAAAAATTATGTTCATTGTGTTTGGGCTTACTCAAACATTCGCATTTTGCCAAACCCAAGATTTAACGGCATTAGCGGCAGGAGACCATGTGGGAATGAATGCTTTATTCGATGATAAAGACAATCTTTACGGTTACGTTTCTCTCTATTCTTACGGAAAATCTGGTGAGAAGACCAAAAAGTTTGAATATGTAATCTTAGACAAAAACCTCAACCCAGTTGCCAATAAGGAATTCGAAGGAGACATTACAGCAGCTTCCTATAAAGGGTATGTAGATTTTAAAGGGCAAATCATTTTAAAACCCTCCATAATGGATTATTCTTTGATAAAAAACAAAGAACTATTCACACCCATTTCTATGGTTATTGACCCAAAAACCAATACAATTAAAAGAAAGATATATTACGATTACCAGGAAGATGGTACTTTCAAAGAAATCAATGAACCTCAAAGCTGGGTAGCACAACGCAAGGAAACCAGTCATGAAAAAAAAGAAAAGGGCTACAACTATGTTTCTGCAGTAGGAGAACTGAAAGAAGGAGGATACTTTGCCCATGAATATAAGCTCTATAATAGGTATGTAAACAACAACAGTCTTATCAGGTTTGATGAGAATAAAAAGGAAATATGGAGGTATAAATATAATACCGATGGTAATAAAAAAGTCTACACCACTTTAGCTGTATTGGAACGTGATGAAAACTATATGTATTCTATCATGAAAAAAGTGGACAATGGGCAAAAGACATTCAGTCTTTTAGTTCTTGATATGAAAACCGGAAAAGAAGCATCCAACAAACCCATTGAAAGCATTTTAACAGATAATACCCTTGATAATATTGAATCTTACCGGTCAGGATACAGGAAACTTGATAATGATAAAACTTTTGATGACAAATTTGTTTTGTTAGGCAGAAATTATGACCAGTTTGAAACTGTGGGATATGCAAGAATGATGATCAACAAAACAGACTTTACCATAGATAGCAAGTGGATCAACTTTAGCCCGGATCTTGAAAGTTTTTTGCCTACAATTAATAGATACGGTTATTTAGAAAATGATTATTGGCTTCAGACCAAAGATATGTATTTTATGAATGATGGAAGTGTAGGAATTCTTGCGGAAAAATTTAAAGGGGATGAAATGTACACCACTCCAAAAACCACAGACCTGGTCTATATCTACACTGATAAAGATTTCAAAGTAAAAAATGTTCAGGTCTTTAAAAAGGAAAAAACAAAGTGGGCTAATAATGATTACTTATTTTCACAATACCTCAATGGAGGAAAAGATGTAGTATTTTTTTATCGTGACTATCAAAAAGATGAAGTAACCAAACAGAAAAGATGGAACTTGTTTATCAATACTATTATTGATGGAAAATTCAAACAAGAGATCATCCCTATTTCTGAAAAAGATAATTATGCGGTAACTCCGTATGTAGGTAAAGAAGGATATATCTTACTTCGTGAGTATAATGAAAAAGAAAAATTCAACAAAATCCGTTTGGAAAAATTAAATTACTAGTATAAAATAAAAATCCTGATTAATCTAGAGTGCACCCAAAAGTTTAGACAAAATTAAATAATCTTTTGATAATAAAGAGTTCGATATTCTATCGGGCTCTTT
>NZ_JAWRWZ010000131.1:0-314 GCF_046535285.1 Chryseobacterium sp. SIMBA_028
ATTTTAGTCCGAAGAGATTCATGTCTCTCAACTACTTTATTAATAGCTTTTTCTAAAAAGGATATATTAATTTTCCCATGAATTCTTAAAGCAATCGATTCGTTAAAAGCTTTTTCCGATAAATCATGTTGTACGAGAATACTCTCCTGTTCTTTCGTAAGTGGAATCTCACAAAGGAATGCTTCATCAGCTTCTCTTTTAATGTCTTTTGATTTTGTTCTGGCTTTTACTTTGGTGATGAGTTCATGGATATCTTTATATCTGTTGGATGTTTCTTGAATTATAGTCTCTTTGTCGGCTTTTATAACAGTTGT
>NZ_JAWRWZ010000039.1:0-1096 GCF_046535285.1 Chryseobacterium sp. SIMBA_028
TTACTGATCCACTCTCGTTTTCAGTGGGGCAAAGATAGAAACTTATCGCATACCCCGCAAGTTTATTTAACATAAAGCTACACCACATGATCCAATTGTGGAAAACAAAGGTTTTAATCAGTTGACATATAGAAACTTGAACATGGATCCACAGTTATCCACAGTGAGGAGTAATAGGTGCCATGAATAGCAAGGAAGTGCTACACCCCGTATATATCCTCTTTAAATGGCCTAAGCATATAGGCATAAATGTACTCCGGGTTCAAGGGAATGCTAAAGATTGCAGCAGGAAACCATAAATTAAATGAATGGCTTCATGAATAAATTGATTGCAACCATGTTTTACAAGCAATGTGATGTAAGAAGTGGTAGGCTGGGCCATGGAAAATCAAGGTGAAAAAAATTCTATGGAAGGGAAAGGGGTATTTCCTGTAAAGGGTGAGGTAAAAACCTTGGTAGAACCCGGATCTAGATAGTGAGTGAACAGGCTGATTATAAAAATCGGCAATAAGAATCATTGCAAGGTAAAACAACTGGATTATGGAATGCTGAAGGCGTCGTCTACCAGATCTTTTCTTTGTAGCTATTGGATAGGGTCATCAACAAGGCATTTCATAATTACAGGGGTTGTATCCCATGGGATACACACCTGTTGCATAAGTTCCAGAAAACAGTACTGGATAGGACCTAATGGAGGATTGATAGTGAAGTGTAAATAGGCCCGGGGTATTTGCCTGAAGGTAGAACCGTCGAGGCCAAGAGGAGTCAGGGCTGTAGTTTATATGGGTGAAATGAGTTACAATAAAAATCCACAGAGGGGGTAAATGAGATTTCCTTTCTTCTGATTGAAATTTACAGAACCAATGTATAGTTAGATATTCTCCACAAGGAGTTAAGTATAGTATTATCTAACCTTGATTGGGATTCCGATGGGGTCACAGCAATGAACAACGATTTAATACTAAGTCATATTCGTAATTAATGATAAATGAGGGTGAATAATTGCAACCGATTCAATGGAAGCATGCCTTGGCCTTGCTTGCCCTGCAAATGACCGATGTGTCTTGTATCTTGTTGGAGAATGAGTAGGTAGTGG
>NZ_JAWRWZ010000132.1:0-313 GCF_046535285.1 Chryseobacterium sp. SIMBA_028
GCCGCGGACACGCAAGCTCGATCCGCAGCAGGCGCCGCTGACAACCGCGCTCGGGGTTCTCGGCATGCCCGGCTTCACTGCCTATGCCGGCCTGCGCAACATCGGCAAGCCACAGCAAGGCGAGACCGTCGTCGTCGCTGCCGCCAGCGGCGCTGTCGGTGCGGTGGTTGGCCAGATCGCCAAGATACGCGGAGCCCGGGTCGTAGGCATTGCCGGTGGGGCCGAGAAGTGTGCCTATGTCAGCGGCGAGCTCGGCTTCGATATCGCCATCGATCACCGCGCGAAGGACTTTACCGCTCAGCTCGCCTTGGCC
>NZ_JAWRWZ010000133.1:0-312 GCF_046535285.1 Chryseobacterium sp. SIMBA_028
GGACGTCGACGCAACACTGTGACGGTAAGAGCGCTCCATGAGCTCTCCCTCGTTGTTGAGCGGGGTGAATCATTGGGGATCATTGGCCGGAACGGATCGGGCAAAAGCACCCTAATGAGACTTATTAGTGGGCAGGAAAGACCCACAACAGGGGCCGTCTTCGCGTCAAGCACGCCTATCATGCTGGGGGTCAACGCAGCGCTTATGCCCGACCTGTCCGGTCACCAAAACGTGGTCTTGGGTTGCTTGGCAATGGGCATGAGCTTGGAGCAAGTCAACGCTAAGTTTTCGAGCATCGTGGAACTTTGTGGT
>NZ_JAWRWZ010000134.1:0-312 GCF_046535285.1 Chryseobacterium sp. SIMBA_028
GTCCGGCTGGTCCCACGCCCCTTCCAGGTACTCCATGAGGGCCACCTGGATATCCCAAGAGTTATCGACTGTGCCCGGCGGTGAGTACGCCCGGGTCAGCGAGAGCCCATCCAGGACTTCGCCCCACACATCGAGTTGGAGTTGGGGGGCCGCGGCGTTTCCCAGCCGGACCGGCGTGGAACCCTCGTAACCGGAGAGCCAGGGGATCTCTGCCTCCGGAAGTCGGCGGGCGCCGTCGAGCCCGTACACGATTTGCAGCTTGGCCGGGTCTCCGGCGATTGCCCGGAGGAGCCATTCACGCCATGCCGCGGC
>NZ_JAWRWZ010000040.1:0-1094 GCF_046535285.1 Chryseobacterium sp. SIMBA_028
GCTGACGAAGATGGTCTTACCACTTTGACGAGTGTAAGCCGCGGAGTAGCCTACAGTCTTACGGTTCCCGTAAATATTCCTTCCAGCCTGACAGGAACAAAATACTTATATGGATGGCTGGACCTTAATGGTGACGGACGTTTCCAGATAGGAGAAGTGGCAAGTACCACTACTGCTGCAGCTGCAGCTGCAAATCTTACCCTTACCTGGACCGCTGCTCAGACAGCTACCCTTGCAAGCGGAACGACTAAAGTTTATTTACGACTTAGGCTTTCTAACTTAAGCTTAATAGATTTTACCACTGCAGCAAGCGGAGGGGCCTTAATTGATGAAAGAAGTGTTGGCAATGGAGCAACTTCAGCAGCCAATGCTGTGAATAATCCAAACACGGCATTCGGAGAGATTGAGGATTATCAACTGCCTGTAGATCTGTATGATTTTGGAGATGTACCGGTTTCTTATGACAATTCGAAAGATGGTGTTTTCTTGCCTGCAGGACATATACAATTATCAGGTCTTTCACTAGGAAGTATTCTTCCGGATGTTGAACAGGTTCCTTTTAGTGTTGCTGCTGGAGCTAATAATAATGGCAGCAATGGAGATGGATTGGATGAAGATGCCATAGATGTATCGGTAAACCAGATTAGAAAAGGAGTACCCTACACCTTATCAGTTCCAGTGACCAATCCAGTGGCTACAACAAAATATATTTATGGTTGGATCGACTTTAACAATGACGGTAAGTTTGAGGTAGGAGAGGTTGCCACAACAACATTTTCTACCGTAGGTTCTACCACCCAAACGTTAAGCTGGACAGGGGCCCAGACCGGAACAATCGCTTCCGGGGCTTCAAAGCTTTATATGAGGCTCAGACTTTCAGATCGTTCCCTGAATGACTTTACCACCGCTGCCAGTGGCGGGGCTCTTATTGATGAGAGAAGTGTAGGTAACGGAGCTGTAAGCACAGCAAATGCTGCTGACTTTGGAGCAGCCTCCAACGGAGAGGTAGAAGACTACCAAATCGATGTAGTGACTACCTATGACTACGGTGATGTACCGTCCAGCTTTGAGAATGACAAGGATGGTAATCCATT
>NZ_JAWRWZ010000041.1:0-1044 GCF_046535285.1 Chryseobacterium sp. SIMBA_028
AAGCGTATTCCTTTAATAAATTAAATCCTCAATCTTAGCCGTTATCGGCAAAAAAATAGATAATATCAACTTTTACTTATTGTATATTTGCCGATGACGGTATTTGTTATTATTAGTTATGAATTATATTTCGGTCAACGAATTTGCAAAAAAATGGAATATTCCGGAAAGAACTATTCGGAATTATTGTGCTACGGGAAAAATCAAAGGAGCTTTCCTAACAGGTAAAACTTGGAATATTCCAGAAGATTCGACATTGCCGGAGAAAGGGAATAAGAAAAAATATAGTAATAATATTTTACTCAATCATCTTAAAGAACAAAAAGAAATGAAGCTCAAAGGTGGTATTTACCATCGCACGCAAATTGATTTGACCTACAATTCCAACAAGATTGAAGGAAGCAGGTTAACCCACGACCAAACCCGCTATATTTTTGAAACCAATACCATCGCAGCATCCAAAGAAAGTGTAAATGTGGACGATATTATAGAAACCACGAACCACTTCCGATGTATTGATTTAATTATTGATAAAGCTAAAAATAAACTCACTGAATCATTTATTAAAGAGTTACATTTTCTCTTGAAATCAGGTACTTCAGATAGCAGAAAAGATTGGTTCAATGTTGGTGAATACAAAAAATTGCCTAATGAAGTCGGGGGAAATGAAACTTGTCCGCCTAAGGAAGTATCTTCAAAAATGAAAGTATTACTTTCTGATTATCATAGTATTGAAAAGAAGAGTTTTAAAGATATTATAAATTTTCATTATCAATTTGAAATCATTCATCCATTTCAAGACGGTAATGGTCGTGTAGGTAGGTTGATAATGTTTAAAGAATGTCTCTCCAATAATATAGTTCCTTTCATTATAGATGAAGAGCTCAAGTTATTCTATTACAGAGGTTTACAGGAGTGGACTCGTATAAGAGAATATCTGTTAGACACTTGTCTTACAGCTCAGAATAATTATAAAGCTATTCTTCAGTATTTTGAAATAAAGTTTGATTAGATTTGGGATTATTTTTCTTTTAGTAAAGGGCT
>NZ_JAWRWZ010000135.1:0-309 GCF_046535285.1 Chryseobacterium sp. SIMBA_028
CATCCGGTTGCCGCGGGCCCGCCTAGTGGATGTGGTCGGAGCTTGGGCCTTGGCCGGAAGTGGCAGCGTGGCTGGCTTTACGGGGTTCGGCTGCGTCCTTCAACAGGTCGCGGATCTCGGCCAACAAGGCTGTGTCCGCGGGAAGGGGCTTTTCCTCCGGCTCTGCCGCGCCGAGGCGGCTTTTGACTATGGAGTTGACTTTGTTCATCGGGGCAACGAAGACGAAGTAGACCACCGCAGCGGTAATCAAGAAGGTCACGACGGCGGTGAGGACGGCGCCGATGTTGACGAACGTGGCAGGGTTGTCCT
>NZ_JAWRWZ010000136.1:0-305 GCF_046535285.1 Chryseobacterium sp. SIMBA_028
TTCATTTTCAAGAATAAGATCTCTTAATTTTTCAAGATACATTTTTCTGAATTTTAGATTCTTCGTTTTCTGTGTGTTGAAAAACCCTTTCTGCTTTGATACGATTTCCTGAATTTCCATAAACCAAATTTCAGAAAATAATGCAAATCTTTTGCCTAAAAATTACATTATGTTTCTAATCGCAATTTTTACAGGATGATACAGTAATAAAAGCAAAGCAGTAATCAATGCCAGCCAAAATAATCCAGTGAATATTTCCATGTTGGAAAGTAACATAGATTGTGCGGCAATTTTAGCTTTAAAAG
>NZ_JAWRWZ010000042.1:0-946 GCF_046535285.1 Chryseobacterium sp. SIMBA_028
CGGCGTGCCTTTTGCATAATGAGCCTACGAGTTAATTTTACTAGCGAGGTTAAGGTATTAAGTACCGGAGCCGCAGCGAAAGCGAGTCTGAATAGGGCGAATTGAGTACGTGGTCGTAGACCCGAAACCAGGTGATCTATCCATGGCCAGGATGAAGGTGCGGTAACACGTACTGGAGGTCCGAACCCACTAACGTTGAAAAGTTAGGGGATGAGCTGTGGATAGGGGTGAAAGGCTAAACAAACTTGGAAATAGCTGGGTCTCTCCGAAAACTATTTAGGTAGTGCCTCGTGTCTCACCTTCGGGGGTAGAGCACTGTCATGGTTGATGGGTCCATTGCGGATTACGTCGCCATAGCAAACTCCGAATACCGAAGAGTGCAATCACGGGAGACAGACATCGGGTGCTAACGTCCGGTGTCAAGAGGGAAACAACCCAGACCGCCAGCTAAGGTCCCCAAATATGGCTAAGTGGGAAACGAAGTGGGAAGGCTAAAACAGTCAGGAGGTTGGCTTAGAAGCAGCCACCCTTTAAAGAAAGCGTAATAGCTCACTGATCGAGTCGTCCTGCGCGGAAGATGTAACGGGGCTAAGCCATATACCGAAGCTGCGGATGCACATTTATGTGCATGGTAGGAGAGCGTTCTGTAAGCCTGCGAAGGTGCGTTGAAAAGCGTGCTGGAGGTATCAGAAGTGCGAATGCTGACATGAGTAGCGATAAAGGGGGTGAAAGGCCCCCTCGCCGTAAGCCCAAGGTTTCCTACGCAACGTTCATCGGCGTAGGGTGAGTCGGCCCCTAAGGCGAGGCAGAAATGCGTAGCTGATGGGAAGCAGGTCAATATTCCTGCACCATTGTTGAATGCGATGGGGGGACGGATCGCGGAAGGTTGTCCGGGTGTTGGAAGTCCCGGTCCTTGCATTGGAGAAGGCGCTTTGGCAAATCCGGG
>NZ_JAWRWZ010000137.1:0-305 GCF_046535285.1 Chryseobacterium sp. SIMBA_028
TCTCTTAAATTTTTTAATTGTTTTAACTTAAATTAAAACTTTATAAATCGAACTTAATTCCCTGTGCTAAAGGAAGTTCCGCTGTGTAATTTATAGTATTGGTTTGTCTTCTCATGTAGTATTTCCAAACATCAGAACCGGACTCTCTGCCGCCTCCTGTTTCTTTTTCACCACCGAAAGCACCACCGATTTCAGCACCGGAAGTTCCGATGTTTACGTTGGCAATTCCACAGTCTGAACCTGCCTGAGAAAGGAATAATTCTGCTTCTCTCAAGTTTTGAGTCATGATCGCAGAAGATAAACCT
>NZ_JAWRWZ010000138.1:0-305 GCF_046535285.1 Chryseobacterium sp. SIMBA_028
CTCCACGAGCGCTGGAACGCTGACCGCTCGCCAGGGAGAGATCGTCTACATGCCTGAAGGCGAGTCCGTGACGATAAAGACCGAGGGAGAGGGCGCACTGACTGCCTACGTTACCCATCCGCATTGGGCTGAGCTCCACGAATAGCTTGGAAGGCGACCTTGCTGTCTTTCAAAGTTTTGATTTTTAGAGCCGACGCACGCGCGAATAGATCGCTCGGCAAAAGCAAATGTGTGAAGGCCCAGCAGAGCTGGGTGTCGCGGACCCCCACGCTGAAATCGAGCGATTCAACAATATCGAAAATGGG
>NZ_JAWRWZ010000139.1:0-305 GCF_046535285.1 Chryseobacterium sp. SIMBA_028
TTGTAATAATATTTTCTAATCTTCCGAATTATCAAAAATAAAAAGGGATGAAGTTGTAAAACCTCATCCCTTTTTTATCTGTAATGATTGACTGTTAAGAAAAATCAAATTTTCTAACCGCTTCTAATGTCATATCTATCTCTTTGTCTTTGATGGCATCGCTGATGAAATACGTTTCATAACCACTTGGAGGAAGGTAAATTCCATTGGTAAGCATCTGATGGAAGAAGTTGTTGAACAGCGCATGATTTGCTTCCTGAGCTTCGTCAAAATTTGAAACACTTTTAATATTGAAGAACACCGAC
>NZ_JAWRWZ010000043.1:0-902 GCF_046535285.1 Chryseobacterium sp. SIMBA_028
ACTTATTGTTTGGTTAGAACGATGTCTTTCGGAAAGTTAATCGGCCAACTTTTCCCCTCCACGATAATCAAATTATAGTATTGGCAAGATGTAAGAACACCATTTGGATTTAACTTTAGGCTTAGTTTCATTTCTGTTTTTTGTGCATTGGTAAAGTTAATGTTAACATTAGCTGTTTTATTGCACATATCCTTGGGCTGGAATAAAAGAAATTTCTGAGAAAAGTCTTTCTTTTGTCCAAACATCCCGTAAAATTCGGATAAGTTTTCATCAAAATTGGTAATCTGGTCAACTTCTACTATTCCAGTTGGAGATATTATTTTTCTTCCTCCTAAAATTGCATCCACATCAAAGTATGTTCCATCACCTGCTGTATGTCTTTTTTTTACTTTTCTCAATTCTAAAAACAATGTTTTTCCCTCCCAATTTCCTTTCCATGTTCCTACATATTGGTTGAGCTCTCCATCCAGATCCTTATAATAGGCTCCGTTTGGAGTATCAACCTTAGGCGTATTTAAAGGAAAAACCTGTTGTGCAAATATTAAATTTACACAGGCTAGTAAAAGTATAATAACTGTTTTTTTCATAATTTCTTTTATATTATATTATTTTGGACAATCAACCTTTGGCCCGTCTTTTTTTACCTCGGAAGTCTTGCCATCGCTATCCTGTTCGTATAGCTTGGCTCCCTCAATTTTCATGCTCTTTTCCATAAACTTAAGAAATTCCTTTTGCAACGCTTCTCTTGATATATTCGGATTGCCCATTTTTTCAGAATAAGTCTGATTTAGACTCAGAATTTCATTAGGGCTATACATTGTAAGCTTATCAGGATCAATGTTGTCCCCCCTTAACTGGTATATTCCATCGGAGGTAACGACAGAAATAAATACCTTATTGAC
>NZ_JAWRWZ010000140.1:0-302 GCF_046535285.1 Chryseobacterium sp. SIMBA_028
GTGATTTAAATTCTCTTGCTCCGTAAACAATTTTGCCATTAACGATCGTTAAATCAGATTCAATTTCTCGTACTTTATCATTTGAAATATTGAAATAATCCTCAGATAAAACAGAAAAATCGGCATACATTCCTTTGATTAATTTTCCTTTGTCTTTTTCTTCACCAGAAAACCAAGCGCTTCCAGAAGTGTATAATTGAAGGGCTGTAAACTTATCCAAAACCTGATCTTTCGGCCAGAACTGCATTCCACCCAACGTTTTTCCTGTAATCAGCCAGTGCATTGCCATCCACGGATTATAG
>NZ_JAWRWZ010000141.1:0-302 GCF_046535285.1 Chryseobacterium sp. SIMBA_028
TCAGGCACGAAGCGAAAGGCTGGACCGGAAATGCTTATTGCCGCGATAACCGTGCCTGCGTGGTTGAAGATGGGAGCTGCGACGGCCGTGAGACCAATTTCAAACTCGCCATGAACTATCGCAAAACCGTTTTTGGCAACTTCCAGCAACTCCTTTTCCAGTTCCCCCCGATTGGTTACGGTACGGGGTGTCCGGGCAGGCAGACCCACGGCTTTGAAGACCTGGCTTCTTTCATCGGTCGTCAAGGCAGCCAGCAGCACCTTGCCGCTGGAGGTGGCATGCAGGGGCGTTAAACTGCCCAC
>NZ_JAWRWZ010000142.1:0-301 GCF_046535285.1 Chryseobacterium sp. SIMBA_028
GGAGCTTGGGGATGTGGCGTTTTTAAAAATGATCCGAAAGAAATTGCAGAACTATTCAAGAAATACCTTCACGGAAAGTATAAAAATAAATTTAAAAGAGTGGTTTTTGCAGTTTTGACGAAGAAAGAAGAAATGATAAAACCATTTGAGGAGATTGTAAATTAGTATAAAGATCCAAAATAATCTTATGAAAGCATACAAATATAGATCAATTGAAGAGGATATTTTTAAAAGAGATTTTAAAACACTAGCTAACAATACTTTTTATTCTCCTAATTATACAACACTTAATGATCCATTT
>NZ_JAWRWZ010000143.1:0-299 GCF_046535285.1 Chryseobacterium sp. SIMBA_028
TAGGAACACGGATTGCCTGCGTGGCAATCGTCTCCAGCAGATGGTTATTTCAGGCGGCGGTTGGCGCTGGCGTTGATAAGTCAAACATGCCAACCGCACGCGCGAATTGAACACCGAAGGCGGTGCGAATCATCGACCCCCTCTGATAAATGACCGATTGGCCCTCTCTGTCGTGCGTTGCTTTCAACTCCTGATATAGCTTGCGATTTTCGACCCACGCATAGAATCGGTCCTCCGTTATGTATCGATCATAGCTGACCTCGATGAGACCGAGCCGAACCCAATTGTCGATCATGGCG
>NZ_JAWRWZ010000044.1:0-795 GCF_046535285.1 Chryseobacterium sp. SIMBA_028
GTCAATAAGGTATTTATTTCTGTCGTTACCTCCGATGGAATATACCAGTTAAGGGGGGACAACATTGATCCTGATAAACTCACGATGTATAGCCCTAATGAAATTAAAAGTTTAAATAGTATTTATTCTGATAAAATGGGAAACCCTAACATGTCAAGGGATGCCCTGCAAAAGGAATTTCTTAAGTTCATGGAAAAGAGCATGAAAATTGAGGGAGCCAAGCTATACGAACAGGATAGCGATGGCAAGACTTCTGAGGTAAAAAAAGACGGGCCAAAGGTTGATTGTCCAATATAATATAATATGAAAAAATATGAAAAAAATAGTTATTATACTTTTACTAGCCTGTGTAAATTTAATATTTGCGCAACAGGTTTTTCCTTTAAATACGCCTAAAATTGACACTCCAAATGAAGCCTATTATAAGGATCTGGATGGAGAACTTAACCAATACGTAGGAACATGGAAGGGAAATTGGGAGGGAAAAACATTATTTTTAGAATTGAGAAAAGTGAAAAAAAAATATCCATTAAGTGATGGAAACTATTTTACGGATAAGATAGTAGGAGAACGAAAAATTATATCACCTAATGGGATGGTAGAGGTAGACCGAATTACCAATTTCGATGAAAAATCATCTGAATTTGAAGGGATGTTTGGACAAAAGAAAGACTTTTCTCAGAAGTTTCTTTTATTTCAACCTGATAATATGTGCAACAAAACAGCTAATGTTAACATTAACTTTACCAATGCACAAAAAACAGAAATGAAACTAAGCCTAAAGTTAAATCCAAA
>NZ_JAWRWZ010000144.1:0-297 GCF_046535285.1 Chryseobacterium sp. SIMBA_028
CTATAAAGTTTTTTACAAGAAATGTAACAGCAAACAAAATATCATCAGTAATAGTAGGTGTTGCTGCTACGATCTTGAAAACAGCAGCAGTGGAAATTTCATCAAACGATGCAACAAATTCAGAAAGTTTTTTCAATCCTGTTTCTGCAATCCCTTGTTGATTGTCAGACATGTTTTTATACTCATTGCAAGAGAACGGAACAGGAATAATAGGCTTGTATTGTACTTCTTGTTTGGGAAAGCCACTTGCACCAGCTTTATTTTGAAAATTACTATACATAGGCTCTACGTAAAACT
>NZ_JAWRWZ010000145.1:0-297 GCF_046535285.1 Chryseobacterium sp. SIMBA_028
CGGATATTACGGAAATAAAAATGTAACCTCGGACAAAAATATGCCTTCGAGCCGAAACAGATCTATTTTCTGGAAGCAAAATAATGAATTGTTTTTTGCCAACGGAGAAGGATATCTGAGTGGAAATCCTTTAAGATACACCGACGTCTGGAAATATGATATTGCCAGTAATAATTTCACGTGGATCGGCGGAAGAACAGCTTCCAGCAATAACTTAGAATATATTGAAGATGCGGTCAATCCGTCAGTTTATAATATTCCGATTGTAAAGAACTACTTTTTTGATGGGGTAAAAAC
>NZ_JAWRWZ010000146.1:0-295 GCF_046535285.1 Chryseobacterium sp. SIMBA_028
AATTAAACAAAGAAATTATTTCATTCTTATACAAAGGAGAAATTCCTGCTTAAGAAATAATTAATTATAGAATAGAAACCGCTCCAGCATTGCTTGGAGCGGTTTTTTGTTATTCAGTGGATAACATTCGTATGATAAATATCAACTTGATAATTTATTTAGAATAATTAAAAACAATATATTTGCAGAAAATTTGACTTTCATGAAAAATGTACTGATCTGTGCCTCACTATTGGGGTCTATGTTGACTTTTGCGCAAAAGGATTCAACAAAATCAAAAGATATTGAAGAAGTT
>NZ_JAWRWZ010000147.1:0-295 GCF_046535285.1 Chryseobacterium sp. SIMBA_028
ATAACAAGGATTTAAAGACCAATATGCTGACCAGAGCCACTGAAACAATTCAAAATAAGATGATGCCGTTACCCGGTTATATCGTATACCATAAAGAAGCGAATCTTTCTGATGCTGAAAGAACATTGTTGATTCATTATTTTGAAGACATGTTGAAAGCAAAAGCTTATTAATAGAGGATTAATAAGTCTATACCTTTTAGTTCAACAGATAATAATTACGAATTATCAAATACATTCATATAAAAAATTCCCGCAGATTTAACATCTACGGGAATAATATTTTGGGTTATATT
>NZ_JAWRWZ010000148.1:0-295 GCF_046535285.1 Chryseobacterium sp. SIMBA_028
CGCATTCACAGGCCGGTGGAGCCGAGCAATACATGCACGAAATATCCCGCAGGTGGACCGACGGCGGTGCTAAGGTCACTTGGTTTACAGGCCGTGAAGATAGCCAGTCCGGCGACGACATGATCGATGGAATCCGGATTTTCCGCGCCGGAGGCCCTTTGGGGCTCTATCCTAAAGCCGCCCTCAAACTCCTGCGTACCCGCAGTGCATTCGATGCCGTGATTGATTGCCAAAATGGGATCCCTTTCTTCTCGCCACTTTTCCTGCCGAGAAGACTGCCCATAGTCCAGTTGAT